>NZ_SDKL01000005.1:0-163565 GCF_004123125.1 Geobacillus sp. PK12 | reverse complement strand
TTGGACAACTTCTCTATCTCGTCTTTGTGATTTGGCATCATATTTTCTCTCCGTTCCCCTATTTTCTCTTTTTATTTAATCTCCGTGGAACGGGAGAAAACCTTTATTTCAATTTATATATATTCACATATTTCTTACTGTTTTTGTTATTTTGACTGAACGATGATTTTCATATGGACGGAGTCGATACGTCATGAAGGTGTTGCAAAAAACAAAAAAAATTGTTCGTTATGAGAATAACGGGAAAATCTATTTTGGATTGGTTGAAGGGGATTCTATTTTTCAATTGTCTAGCAATTTTTTGGAAATTTTAAATAATGAACTAAAATATGACGGGACTATAGTGAAGTATAATGACGTGAATATTTTGGTTCCTGTAGCACCGTCAAAAGTTATCCATTTTGGTTGGACATACGAAAAACATGCCGAAGAGACCGGAGGGAAGACAGGTCTTAGAGAACCGCTTTTGTTCTTGAAACCGCCATCTTCCTTGATTCCAGATCAAGAAGATATTATTCTTCCGCCAAAGGAATTAACGAGACAAGTCGAGATGGAGGGGGAAGTGGCGCTAGTGATAGGAAAACGGGGGAAGAACATCAAAGAGGAAGAGGCTCTTGACTACGTGTTTGGCTGTACAATAGTTAATGATGTGACAGCGAGAGATCTTATGAAATCGGATCCCCAATTTACGCGCAGCAAAGGGTTTGATACTTTCACTCCGCTAGGGCCGTGGATCGTGACAGGGATTGATCCGACAAAGTTACGAATTGTGACAACGTTGAATGGGAAGGTAGTGCAAGAAGGAAATACGAGTGAGATGTCATTTTCCATCCCGTATCTGATCAGTTGGGTTTCACAGGTGATGACTCTCGAGCCGGGAGATATTTTAGCGACCGGTTCGCCTCCCGGCAGTTGTCCAATGAAACCAGGAGACGTCGTATGTGTGGAAGTGGAAAAAATAGGTAAGTTGTGCAATTACGTCAAATAGCTGTACAGAAATATTATTTATGGCTCTTCACCCAAAGTTGTGCTCGATTTTTTCAAACATGTCCTACATTGATGAGAAAAAATCAGTAAAACGATGATTTTAGTACATTCTTGGTCAAGAAAATGGATTGCCTGTCAAGCACATATTGTAG
The DNA here is from genome assembly GCF_004123125.1 of Geobacillus sp. PK12. NCBI lineage: Bacteria > Bacillati > Bacillota > Bacilli > Caryophanales > Anoxybacillaceae > Geobacillus > Geobacillus sp. PK12. The sequence goes on along the minus strand of NZ_SDKL01000005.1, from coordinate 162,426 downwards.
TGATGAATCTTACGAGTTGGAATTCTACGAAAAATAAAAACGAGAATTTTTACCGGCAACATTAGTGAATTAATAGGCTGGGTTTTGGAAATTTATTCGCTCTTGACAAATGTGGAGCGTGAGGGGTGACAATGTTCAAGTAAACGATCGATCACTGTCAATGACCTGTTGAGGACGGTTGTTATTTTTTAACTGACTTTTCTTTCAATTTATTCTTTATAAACACAAAGTAGAAAGCGCTACCAATTAGCATGAAAACGGGGGGATTTTGATGGATGCTCACTTGCAGAAAATAGAGTCGGTTACCAAGAAGACTCGCGTGCGTTATTTGATTCTGGCCATTCTATTCATCACAACAGCTGTCAACTATATTGACCGCACAGCGCTAAGTATTGTCGCTCCTGTGATGTCGAAAGATCTGCTTTTGAATGCAGCTCAAATGGGAATTGCTTTTTCAGCATTCAATTGGGCCTACACCTTTTTGCAAATCCCGAGTGGCTGGATGCTGGACAAATTCGGGGCGCGCATTGTTTACGGGATTGGCTTGTTTACTTGGTCGTTCTTCACCTTATTGCAAGGATGGGCAACGGGGTTGTTATCATTATTCCTGCTCCGTTTCGCTGTAGGGATCGCAGAAGCGCCTTCGTTTCCAGGAAACAGCCGGTTGACGACAATGTGGTTTCCGCAACACGAGCGCGGCCGGGCTGTTTCGATCTATAACTCAGCACAATATTTCGGGTTAGCGGTATTTACTCCGGTCATGGCTTGGATCTTGCAAACTTATGGGTGGCATATGGCCTTTTATGTAGCTGGCTTGGCGGGGATCATATTGTCGCTATTTTGGTTTAAATATATTCATGAACCGAAAAAGCATCCTAAAACGAGCCAAGCAGAAATCGATTATATCCAAGCTGGTGGGGGATTGGCTGATGCGGCGGATAACCCGGTCAAAATAAGATGGACCCACGTCAAGTTTTTGTTGACGAACCGACAAATGATCGGGATTTACATTGCCCAATTTTGCCTGAATACGATCGTTTGGTTTTTCTTAACATGGTTTCCGACATATCTTGTCCAAGAAAAACATATGTCGATGCTAAAGGTTGGTTTTATGGCTTCGCTCCCATACGCAGGGGCTTTTGTCGGCGGAATTGTTGGTGGTTATGTATCCGACTTCTTGTTAAAGCGCGGAGCATCACTCAGTGCTGCGCGAAAAACACCAATCATTACCGGATTCTTGCTTTCAAGTACAGTCGTCTTAGCGAACTATACGTCATCTGCTGCCCTTGTCATGGTGATTATGTCTGTTGCGTTTTTTGCCAAAGGTCTAGCCGGTTCAACATGGACGTTGGTCGGCGACATGTCACCGAAGGAAATCATTGGGCTGAGCGCCGGGATTTTTAATACGTCAGGCAACTTGGCAGGAATCGTCACGCCGATCGTAGTGGGATATATTTTAAGCGCCACACAATCGTTTAGCGCGGCCTTATTCTTTATCGGTGGAGTCTTACTCATTGGTGCTTTATGTTATATCTTCGTCGTAAACAGAGTGGAACGGCTCGAATTGCCCCTTGAATTAAAAGAAGAAAAACAACCTTTCGCCAACGTCCAAGGATAATGATAGGAAATAGGCGGCGTGTCAATCGAAATCTGAATATTTTTTGGGACAAGCTAGGAGCACGTGCCAACAAAATTTGTGATTGCTCTGAATGAATAGACATGACCCTTATGGTACAGTAGTGACGTTCATAATCATTGTATCTAAAGTGCAGGGGTTATGTCCATAGCCATCAAGTTAAGAAAATAGGAATAAATATATGCCTCACCCGTGGTGCTGGTTGAGCGTCAGCGCTCAACCAGCACCACGGGTAGATTTATTAGAGGGAAAGAGAAAACAGTTGATGATTTGGTGAAAGCTGCGAGACCTGGAAGGGTAACAAAAGGAAGAACTATTCAATATGAGTTATCTGGCGGAATGAATCGAGCAGTGAAGGATTTCTACTCGCTCAGACCGAAAATTATTAAGGACACCTCTGATCTCAAAGTAGGCATTTTAGAAGATGGGAGAACAGTTATTGTAAGAAGAAAAAGTAGTGATGGGCGTCCTACACTTGAAATTCAGGATAGAAAGAAGAGGATAAAGTTTCGTTACTAGTATGAACGGAGGGGGTTTAATGGAACAATGGGAAAGATGGGAACCGATAACAGGTATACCTCCTGCCATTTATAACGATATGCTTTTAGATAGTAAAGAGGGTATTGTTTTGAAATTTAGTGATGAAAGTCATAAAAGGGAAGTGATTATAATTTTCGAGGAAGGAGTGTTATCATATAGGAATACGGATGAAGGTTCATTGTTAAAAATGTTAACCTATTTAGACCAATATTATGGTACAAATTTTTATAGAAACTGGCCTTTATTTAAAGTAAAAAATTCAACATATTTAAAATGGTTTCATGAAGAAAGTTGTGGAATATACGAATCAAGGAATGTGGAACATTATGTAATTTTAACACCTAACGATGTGATAGAGGTTCTATCAACACACCCTCCTAATATTGTTGTAAAGTGATTTGTAAGTGAGCACGTGATTTCAGAATCCTTTTTAAATCATTTCACACAGATTCTGAAATCATGTGCAAACTTTTTGTGGATTGCTTCGGTTTTGTCCGTTCTCTTTTAGCCCGAGTTCGACAGTTTTGAGGCTATTTTAGGTACATGAAAAAGACCAAAATGCAGTAATATCAAGGATTTCGCGTGTTTAGTGCAAAATAAAAATACAGAGTTCTGCAACGAAAAGTGCAGAGCCTAAGGCAAAGAAAAAAGGCTTGCCGGCTCCTAACCTTTCTTCTACTGTGGAAGGTGTGAAGACATAACTAAACAGTGGAGAAAGGATGCTGACAATGCCTGAAGTTCATCGTATCAGAAAACTGCGTGAAAAGAAAGGGGTCTCTTTCTCCACCACACCATTTCAGCTAAAATGAAGTATATAGGCGACAAAGGAGAGAATGCCGATGTCCCTGCCTCGGTTTTCCAATGTGTCGTACGAGCAATATTGGGCGTTGCGGGAACAAAGCGATGAGTGGCTTGAATATATTGATGGCGCTGTGTATATGGCTCCGTCGCCAAGCATCAAGCATCAGCTTGTTTCGAGCAACCTTCATACCGAATTTGGCCTTTATTTTCGTGGGAAGCCGTGCAACGTGTTTGCGGCGCCGACCGATATCGAACTGGCTAGCGACAAGTTTCCCGATCGCAAAGTCGTCATTCCGGATTTAAGCGTTATTTGCGATTCAAAAGGGTTTACGGAAACGAAGTATGTCGGCGTGCCTACTCTTATCGTTGAGATCTTGAGCCCTTCCAACCAGGCGCACGATTTAGTGACCAAATTCAATTTGTATATGGCGTACGGTGTGAAAGAGTATTGGATCGTCAATCCGATGAAAGAGGCGATTACCGTCTATACGCTGAACGAGGAAGGACTGTATGAGCAGGCGGATGTGAAAGCGGGAACGGGTGTGGTGCAGTCGGCATGCTTTCCCGGGCTTGAAGTGGCTCTTGAGGATGTGTTTCGTTGAGACGGATGGCGAGACGTGCATGGAGTTGCATTCGCGATGGCGGCTTGTGGTTGACTCGACAAGTTTGCAAAGCGGGCTGTCCATAAGGCCAATGCAGCTGGTCTTACAGACAGCCCGTTGTCTTTGATGCGGCACTAGACTGTTTCGGTTTGCGGGAGTTCGCGCGAATCGCCCGATGCCGTGTTGGGCGGTCATTGGGGCGGGTTTACGATGGTTTCGCCGCTTGTTCTTTTTGCCGCTGTTTCATGGTGCGGACGAGTTCTTCATCCGGTGTGACGTAGAGCGTTTGCTCGTGTTCGTAAATGACAAATCCCGGCTTGGCGCCGCTCGGTTTTTTTACATAGCGGATGCGCGTGTAGTCGACAGGCACGGATCCGGAGTGGCGGGCTTTGCTGAAGTAGGCGGCCAAGTTTGCCGCCTCGAGGAGCGTCTCGTCAGACGGCTGCTTGTTCCGGATGACGACGTGCGAGCCGGGAATGTTTTTCACATGCAGCCAAACATCGTCCTTATGGGCCAGCTTTGTTGTGAGATAATCGTTTTGTTTGTTGTTTTTGCCAACGAGTATTTCCGTGCCGTCGCTTGCGACGTAGCGGTCGAGCTCAGGGACGGTGGTTTTCCGCTTTTTTGCTCCTTTCGCGGCGCGCGGGCGCAAATAGCCTTGTTCGATGAGCTCGTCGCGGATTTCCTCGACATCTTTCGGCGAGGCGGTTTCCAGCTGGCTTAAAATCGTGTCGCAATAGGCGATGTCTTCTTTTGTCCGCTCGATTTGTTCTTGTACGACGGCGAACGAGTTTTTCGCTTTTTGGTATTTTTGAAAGTACTGCTGCGCGTTCTCGGACGGCGATTTTTGCGGGTCGAGCGGAATGGTGATCGTGCCGCCGTTTTCGTCGTAGTAGTTTGCGACCTCGATTTCCGTCATGCCGCGCTTTATGGCGTACAAATGGGCGGTGAGCAGTTCGCCGTACAGTCGATAAACGTCGGCTTTCTTTGCTTCTTCGAGCGTCTGTTCGAGCTTTAGGAGCTTTTTCTCGTTTTTCGCCTTTTCGTTCGCCATGAGCCGCTCGATGTCATGGGCTTGCTGCTTGACGCGGTCGCGCTCGGCCTTGCCGAAATAAAAGCGGTCGAGTAGCTCGCTTGCACTCGCAAACGATTGGCCTTCGATTTGTAAGTGCTTAAGCGGCAAAACGTAAAACCATTCTTTTTCCCCGTTCGTGTACATCATCGGGGCAAAGCGGCGGCCGCGCACGTCATCGATGAGCGAAAGAAAGCTTTTTGGCAGCGTCGCTCGGTTGGCGAGCCCAGCGCGGAACACCGCCTCATTGGCAAATAGCGGCGAAAGGCCGCTGAAGGCGGAAACAAGCTGATGGGCGAGCTTGCCGGCGTGAAAATCAAGTTTTTTCAGCACCGTTTCTTCCGTCGCTTCAAGCGGATTCAGCTTGCCGTGCGTCGGCGGGGCGACGTACGGATGCCCGGGAAGCACCGTCCGGTAGCGGTTGACCGACGGCGGCAAATGCTTCAGGCTGTCGATGATCGTGTTGGTCGATGCATCAACGAGGATGATGTTGCTATGGCGGCCCATCACTTCAATGATGAGCCGCTTCGTCTGCAGATCGCCGAGTTCATCGCGGCCTTTTGTGTCCATGACGATGATGCGGTCGAAATCGACTTGACGGACCGACTCGATGATGCTTCCTTCCAACTGTTTGCGCAGCCGCATGCAAAACATCGGCGGCTCGGATGGGTTGTTGTACGTTTCGTTTGTCAAATGGACGCGGGCGTACGTCGGATGCGCCGACAGCATCACTTTATGATTATGGCCGCGGGCGCGCACGAGCATGACGATCTCATACGCCGACGGCTGGTGGATTTTCGTGATCCGCCCGCCCGCAAGCGTCTCTTCGAGTTCGCTGACAATGGCGTACGTAAACACTCCGTCAAAGGACATGGAAAACACCTTTCTATTTTGGTTGTTTGCTATTTCGATCTTACCATACGCCCCGCTGTTTTGAACATTTCTTTGAACATTGCTTGAGCACGGGCGATGATGGAGGGCGAAAAGGTTGCATCATTAATTGGCGCACAGCTTTTCGCTTATAAGGACAGGACCGTGGTCAGCCGATAACATCGGGCTGTTTATGCTGCCAGACATCATGGCGGAGAGTTGATCATTTTTTCGGACAGGGGTGAATAAGCATAAAAAAGCGGGAACAGTGCGCTGAAAAGATGGAAGGACGGAGGGAGACAGATGCAATGGCATACGCTCGCGGCAAGCGATGTCGCGCACGAGACGAAGACGAATGTCAAAACCGGGCTTACGGCGGCGGAGGCGGAAAAACGGCTGCGGCAGTTCGGGTGCAACGAGCTGGCGGAAGGGAAGAAGGAGTCGGCCATCGGCGCCTTTTTCCGCCAGTTTCAAGATTTTATGGTGTTGGTGCTGCTTGCGGCGACCGTCATTTCCGCATTGTTAGGCGAGTATGTCGATGCGGCGGCGATTGTTGTGATCGTGATCATGAACGCCATTCTCGGGTTTATCCAAGAGCGGCGGGCCGAGAAGTCGCTGGCCGCCTTAAAACGGCTGTCCGCTCCGCAAGCGGTTGTGCGGCGCGATGGCAGGTGGGTGAAAATTCCGGCGCGCGAGCTTGTCGTCGGTGATGTCGTGAGGCTGGCAAGCGGCGACCGAGTCGGGGCCGATGTCCGCTTGATTGAGACGAGCGGGATGGAAATCGAGGAATCCGCCTTGACGGGCGAATCGGTGCCCGTAGCCAAATCGGCCGCCCCGCTTCATACGAAACAGGCGTCGCTCGGCGATTTGCACAATATGGCGTTTATGGGGACGATGGTGACGAGAGGAAGCGGCATTGGCATTGTCATCGCAACGGGAATGAAAACGGCGATGGGGCAAATCGCGACGATGCTCGAAGAGGCGGATGCCGGTATGACGCCGCTCCAGCGCCGTCTTGAGCAGCTTGGGAAAATTTTGCTTGTCGTCGCCTTGGCGCTGACGGCTGCCGTGGTGGCGGTTGGGGTTATGCAAGGGCACGATCTGTACGAAATGTTTTTGGCTGGCGTATCGCTGGCAGTGGCGGCGATTCCGGAAGGCTTGCCGGCCATTGTGACGGTTGTGTTGGCGCTTGGCGTGCAGCGGATGATCAAACGGAACGCCATCGTCCGCAAGCTTCCGGCGGTGGAAACGCTCGGCTGCGCTTCGGTCATTTGTTCCGACAAAACGGGGACGATGACGGAAAACATGATGACCGTCACGCAAGTATGGGCAGGCGGGCGGACATTTGCGGTAAGCGGCGTTGGTCTTGAAACGGATGGCGAGTTTTCTGAACGCGGCCGGACGGTTGATCCGAACCGCGTTCCCGAGCTCGCTCGCCTATTGACAATGGGGGTGCTTTGCAATAGTTCGGAGTTGAAAGAGGAAAACGGCCGGCGCTACATCGACGGCGATCCGACGGAAGGAGCGCTGCTGGTCGCGGCAGCGAAGGCGGGGATTACAAAACGAAGTCTGCTAGGTGAGTATGCGATCGAGCGGGAGTTTCCGTTTGATTCCGAGCGGAAAATGATGACGGTGATCGTCCGCGACCGAAACGGCCGTCGGTTTGTCGTGACGAAAGGGGCGCCCGATGTGCTGCTTGAGCGGGCGGACCGCCTTGAATGGAACGGCCGCGAGCAGATGCTGACCCCGGCGTGGAAAGAAACGATCGAGAAGGCGATTCGCCACATGGCGTCTTCCGCCTTGCGCACGATCGCCGTCGCGTATCGGCCGCTTGCGGAAACGGAACGGATCGAGTCGGAGAAGGATGCGGAGACAAAGCTTCGGTTTCTCGGCGTCGCCGGCATGATCGATCCGCCGCGCCCTGAGGTGAAGCAAGCAGTGGCGCGATGCAAAGAGGCAGGCATGAAAACGGTGATGATCACCGGCGACCATGTGTTGACAGCCACCGCCATCGCCAAACAGCTTGGCGTGCTGCCGCCTGGCGGAAAAGTGATGGATGGGGCGACGTTGTCGAAGCTGTCGGTCGATGAGCTCGAACGCGAGGTCGATAATATTTACGTGTTTGCCCGCGTCTCCCCGGAGCATAAGCTGAAAATTGTCAACGCCTTTAAGCGCCGCGGTCATATTGTCGCCATGACCGGCGACGGGGTGAACGACGCGCCGGCGTTGAAAGCGGCGGATATCGGCGTCGCGATGGGCCGGTCGGGGACGGAAGTGGCGAAAGAGGCGGCGTCGCTCGTTTTGTTGGATGACAACTTTGCGACGATTGAGGCCGCGATCGAAGAGGGGCGCAACATTTACGAAAACATTCGCAAGTTTATCCGCTACTTGCTCGCCTCGAACGTCGGGGAAATTCTCGTCATGTTGTTTGCGATGCTGCTTGCCTTGCCGCTGCCGCTCGTGCCGATTCAAATTTTATGGGTCAATCTTGTCACCGACGGTTTGCCAGCCATGGCGCTCGGGCTCGACCAACCAGAAGAAAACGTGATGAAGCGGCCGCCGCGCCGTCCCGATGAAGGGGTGTTCGCCCGCGGGCTCGGCTGGAAAATCGTAAGCCGCGGCTTTTTGATCGGCGTTGTTACGCTGGCTGCGTTTCTGACCGCCTATGAACGGAGCGGCGAGGATCTCGTTTACGCCCAGACGGCGGCGTTTGCGACGCTTGTGTTGGCCCAATTGATCCATGTGTTCGACTGCCGTTGCGACCATTCGGTTTTTGACCGCAGTCCGTTCGGGAACATATACCTTGTCGCGGCGGTGATCGTGTCGCTGCTTTTGCTCGTTGTCGTCATCTATTACCCACCGCTTGCCGCAGTGTTCCATACGAAGCCGCTCGCAGCGGTCGATTGGCTGCTCATCATTGGCTTGTCCGCCCTGCCGACATTTTTGTTTGCTGGCTCGCTTTTTACGAGAAAATAAAAGGATGGATATGTTATAATAAAAAAGGTGATAGAGCAACGCTCTATGACCTTTTCTTTTTCATCAAGGCAACAACGGATGTGATGATATGGTTTACAGCATGACTGGTTTTGGCGCAAGCACGAAAAAAACGGATCGTTTGATGGTGGCGGTGGAAATGAAATCGGTCAACCACCGGTTTTGCGAAATTTCCATTCGCCTCCCTAGACAATGGCTCGTGTTTGAGGATAAAATAAAGAAAGCAATTTTGCCGTACGTGCGGCGCGGAAAAGTGGAAGTGTTCGTCACGATCGCCGGCGAAGGACTTGTAAAGCGGAACGTACATATTGATTGGGATTTGCTCGGCCAATATTGGGCCGGGTTGCAGGAGGCAGCAAAGCGATTTGCCGTTGACGGCAGCGTGACGGCGGCCGAGCTGCTTCGGCTTGATGGGGCGGTCGAAGTTGTGGAAGAGGAAGGAGCGAACGAGGAGGTCGAGCCGCTGCTTTTGGCCGCTGTCGATGAAGCGGCAAAGGCACTTGTTGCCATGCGCCGGCGCGAAGGGGAGGCGCTTGCCGCGGATTTGCGCGCCCGTCTTCATGAAGTCGAAGCCGGGGTGGAAGCTATTGAACAGCGGGCGCCGCTTGTGATTGAACAATACCGCGAGCGGCTTGCGCGCCGCCTGCGCGAATGGGCGCCCGCTCCGGTCGATGAGGCGCGCCTGCTCACAGAAGTGGCGGTGTTTGCCGAAAAGGCGGACATTCATGAGGAATTGAAACGCATCCGCAGCCATTTGGCGCAAATGGCAGACGCCTTAGAAATGGACGAACCGATCGGGAGGAAACTGGACTTTTTGGTGCAAGAGTTGAACCGGGAAGTCAACACGATCGGCGCCAAGGCAAACGACAGCCTGATTGCCGCGCAAGTCGTTGAGATGAAAAGCGTGCTTGAGAAAATGCGCGAGCAAGTGCAAAACGTGGAATAACGGTTTAAAACGACTTGTTGGCGGCAACAATATCGGATATGGCAGGTGGGCGTGTCATGATGATGAAATTTATCAATATCGGGTACGGAAACATGGTGTCAGCCGCCCGCATCATTACGATTGTCAGCCCTGATTCGGCGCCGATCAAACGAATCATTCAAGATGCGCGCGAAAGCGGCAAGCTCGTTGACGCGACGCACGGGCGGAGGACGCGCGCCGTCATCATCATGGACAGCGATCACGTCATTTTGTCGTCCGTGCAGCCGGAAACGGTGGCGAACCGCTTATATGGAAGCGACGATTTCTCCGAGGAAGGGTAGGGTTTTGGGCGTTGAAGAACGAACGTGGGTTGTTGATCGTCATGTCGGGTCCGTCTGGCGTTGGCAAAGGAACGGTGCGCAAGGCGCTGTTTTCGCAGCCGGACATCAATCTTCATTATTCGGTGTCGGTCACGACGCGCAAGCCGCGCGAAGGCGAAGTGGAAGGCGTCGACTACTTCTTCCGCACGCGCGAGCAGTTTGAACAAATGATTCGGGAAAACAAGCTGCTCGAGTGGGCGGAATACGTCGGCAACTACTATGGCACGCCGATCGACTACGTGGAGAAGACGCTTGCCGAAGGGAAAGATGTGTTTTTAGAGATCGAAGTGCAGGGAGCGATGAAAGTACGGCGGGCGTTTCCAGAGGCGCTCTTCATTTTCCTTGCTCCGCCAAGCCTCACGGAGCTTGAAAAGCGGATCATGGGACGCGGCACCGAGTCGAAAGAGCTGATTGAAAATCGGCTGCGGGCGGCGAAAGAGGAGCTTGAAATGATGGACGAGTACGACTATGTCGTGGAAAATGATGAAGTGGAGCTCGCCTGCGAGCGGATCAAGGCGATCGTCATCGCCGAACATTGCCGGCGCGAACGCGTCGCCGAGCGATATAAACGGATGTTGGGGGTGGAATGACGATGCTGTATCCTTCCATCGATTTGCTGATGCAAAAAGTCGATTCGAAATACAAGCTCGTCACGGTGGTGGCCAAACGGGCGCGCGAGCTGCAGGACGGTGCGGAGCTGATGGTGAAAAAGCCGGTGTCGAAAAAATTTGTCGGCCAGGCGCTCGAGGAAATTGCCGGTGACAAGGTCGAATTAGTGGAGGAGGAAAAATAACAACCTAGCTTTAGGTTGTTATTTTTTTCAATGTCGGGGGGTGGCCAACATGATCAAGGGAAAACATATTTTGCTTTGTGTGACCGGGGGGGTGGCGGCGTACAAGGCGGCGGCGCTCACCAGCCAGCTCGTCCAGCGCGGCGCTGAAGTAAAAGTGATCATGACAGAAGGGGCGTGCCAGTTCATTACACCGCTCACGTTTCAAGCATTGTCGCGCCAGGAAGTGTATGTCGATACGTTTGCCGAAAACGATCCGGCTGTCATCGCCCATATCGATTTGGCGGACTGGGCGGATCTCGTTTTGGTCGCACCGGCGACGGCCAATACGATGGCGAAGCTGGCCGCCGGCATCGCCGACAATATGGTGACGACGACGATTTTGGCGACGAAAGCGCCCGTCTGGATTGCTCCGGCGATGAACGTTCATATGTACGAGCATCCGGCCGTCCAGGCGAACATGGAGCGGCTCTGTAAGTTCGGCTACCGGTTCATCGAGCCGTCGGAAGGCTATTTGGCGTGCGGCTACATCGGCAAAGGGCGGCTCGAGGAGCCGGAGAACATCATCGCCCATATCGAGCGCTTTTTTGCCGGTGATCCGCCGCTGTTTCGCGGGAAGCGTGTGCTTGTCACCGCTGGGCCGACGCGGGAGAGGCTTGATCCAGTCCGTTATTTCTCCAACTATTCGAGCGGCAAAATGGGCTACGCCATCGCCGAAGCGGCGGCCCGCTTCGGCGCTTCGGTGACGCTTGTCTCCGGACCGACGGCGCTTTCTTCACCCGATGGCGTCGAGACGGTGGCGGTTGAATCGGCGGAAGAGATGTATGAAGCGGTTTTGTCTCGGTTTGCGGAAACGGACATCGTGATCAAGGCGGCGGCGGTCGCCGATTATCGGCCGAAATATGTCGCGGCTTCCAAAATTAAAAAGCAGCCGGGCGGTTATGTCGTCGAGATGGAGCGGACGGTGGACATCTTGAAAGCGCTTGGCGAGCGGAAAACGGGACAGATTTTGGTTGGATTTGCCGCTGAGACGGACAACCTCGAGCAGTATGCGTTAAAAAAACTTGAAGAAAAGCGGTTGGATATGGTCGTCGCCAACAATGTCACCGAAGAAGGGGCAGGGTTTGCCGGCGATACGAACATCATCACCATCTTCCGCCGCGACGGCGTCGTTCGGCCGCTGCCGCTCATGACGAAACGCGAGGCGGCCGAGGAAATTTTAAAAGAAATTCACGCGTATATCGAGGCGATTCGATGAAAGTAGCATCCGTGATTGTCGATGTCCCGTCCCGGCAGACGGACCGCCCGTTCGATTATTGGATTCCGGAGCGCTGGCAAGGCGTCATCCAGCCGGGCATGCGGGTGACGGTGCCGTTTGGGGCGCGGCGTTTGCAAGGGTTTGTCGTTGATGTGAAAGACCATTCCGACATCAAACAACTGAAACCGATTGAGCATGTGATTGATGTCGTGCCGGTGTTAAACGAAGAGCTGCTTGATCTTGGCCGCTATTTAACGGAAACGACGCTTTGTTTTGCCATTTCGGCGTACCAGGCGATGCTGCCGGCGGCGATGCGGGCGAAATATGAAAAAACGCTCCGCTTGACGGATGAAGAGAAGAGAGGGAGGTTGCCGGATGAGGTAAAGCCGCTGTTTGCCGGGCGGACGGAAGCGCCTTGGAAAGAGGTTGAGGCGGCCGGTTTATGGCGGGCGGCGCAAAAAGCGGTGCAGCAAGGTGTGCTCGAGGCGGTCTACAAGGTGAAAGAAAAAGCGGGCAAGAAAACGGTGAAGCACGCCGCTTTGGCCATTCCATCGGAACAAGCGAAACAGGAGCTCGGGTCGCTGCCGGCAAGGCAAAAAGAGGTGCTTTCCTTTTTGCTGGAAAAAGAGGAAGCGGCGCCGGTTGCCGAGCTGCAAGCGGTGCTTGGCGTCTCCTCAGCGCCGCTGAAAGCGCTCGTCGACAAAGGATTTGTGGTGCTGAACGATGTCGAGGTGTACCGCGACCCGTACGAGCATCGCACGTTTCAGCCGAGTGAGCCGCCGGCGCTCACTCGGGCGCAAGAGGCGGCATTGGCGAAGATCGCCGCTTCGGTGCGCGCCGGGGAGCATCGCACGTTTTTGCTGTATGGCGTCACCGGCAGCGGGAAGACGGAAGTGTATATGCAGGCGATTGATGAAGCGTTGCGCCAAGGAAAGGAAGCGATCGTTCTCGTGCCGGAAATTTCGCTGACGCCGCAAATGGTCGAGCGCTTCAAAAGCCGGTTCGGCTCGAAAGTAGCGGTGCTTCACAGCGGGCTGTCGGTCGGCGAAAAATATGACGAATGGCGGAAAATTCACCGGAAAGAAGTGCAGCTTGTCGTCGGGGCGCGATCGGCGGTGTTTGCCCCGTTTGAAAACTTGGGAATGATCATCATCGATGAGGAGCATGAGACGAGCTACAAGCAAGAAGAAATGCCGCGCTATCATGCGCGCGATGTCGCCATTTACCGCGCTCGCCGCCACAGCTGCCCGGTCGTGCTTGGCAGCGCCACCCCCTCGCTTGAGACGTTCGCCCGCGCCGCCAAAGGGGTGTACGAGCTGCTCGAGCTGCCGGAGCGCATCAGCGACCGCGGCCTGCCGGACGTTCATGTCGTCGATATGCGCGAGGAGCTGCGAAGCGGCAACCGTTCGATGTTTTCACGCCGATTGCTTGACGAATTGCGCCGCCGGCTTGAGCGCGGCGAGCAGGCAGTGTTGCTGTTGAATCGACGCGGTTATTCGACGTTTGTCATGTGCCGCAGCTGCGGCTATGTCATCCGCTGTCCGCACTGCGACATTTCGCTGACGTACCATCGTGCCGGGGAACGGATGAAATGCCACTATTGCGGGCATGAAGAGCCGCTTGCCCCTCGCTGTCCGTCATGCGGCAGCGAACATATCCGCTTTTTCGGGACCGGCACGCAAAAAGTGGAAGAAGAACTGACGAGGTTGCTGCCGAAAGCGCGCGTCATCCGCATGGATGTCGATACGACCGGCCGCAAAGGGGCGCATGAAGAGCTGCTTTCCCGTTTTGCCGCCAAGGAAGCCGATATTTTGCTCGGCACGCAAATGATCGCCAAAGGGCTTGATTTTCCGGATGTCACGCTTGTTGGTGTGCTCGCGGCCGACACGATGCTTCATTTGCCCGATTTTCGCGCCGCGGAAAAAACGTTCCAGCTGTTGACGCAAGTGAGCGGGCGCGCCGGACGGCACGAGCTGCCCGGCGAAGTGATCATTCAGACGTATACGCCTGAGCACTACAGCATTGAACTGGCCGCCCGCCACGACTACCGCGCCTTTTACCAGCGGGAGATGGCGCTGCGCAAAGCGCACGGCTATCCGCCGTACTACTACTTGACGCTCATCACGGTCGCCCACCAGGAAGCGCCGGCTGCAGCCAAAGCGGCGGAGAAAATCGCCGCCTATTTGCGCAAGCATTTGTCGCACGAAGCGGTCGTTCTCGGCCCCGTTGCCTCGCCAATCGCCCGTCTTCACGATAGATATCGTTACCAATGCATGATAAAATACAAACGGGAGCCGAATTTGACCGCGGCGCTCAAGGCGGTCATCGACCGCTACCAAGCCGATGCCGCCCATGGCGGAGTGATGGTCACCATTGATACAAACCCATACATGATGATGTGAACTTGGGGGAATGACGTTGTCTGTTTTGTCGATTGTCACGTATCCTGACCCGATTTTGGAACAGCCGTGCGCGCCGGTGACGGCGTTTGACCGTCGGCTCGGGCGGCTGCTTGACGATATGTATGAAACGATGCTTGCCGCTGACGGGGTGGGCCTAGCTGCCCCGCAAATCGGCGTCGCCAAGCAGATCGCCGTCATCGATGTCGGTGATGAACACGGTCGGATCGAGCTCATCAACCCGGTCGTGATCGAGGCGCGCGGCGAACAAGTGGATGTGGAAGGCTGTTTGAGCTTTCCCGGCTTGTTTGGCGAAGTGCCGCGCGCGAAATTTGTGAAAGTGCGGGCGCAAAACCGGCGCGGCCGCCCGTTTACGCTTTCCGCGACCGGTTTTTTGGCGCGCGCGTTGCAACATGAAATCGACCATTTGCACGGTGTGCTGTTTACGTCGAAAGTGATTCGGTATTGCGATCTTGAAGAATTGGAAGGATAGATGCCAATGACGAACATTGTGTTTATGGGAACACCTGACTTTGCCGTGCCGATTTTGCGCCAGCTTCTTCATGACGGCTACCGCGTTGCAGCGGTCGTCACCCAGCCGGATAAGCCAAAAGGGCGGAAGCGCGAGCCCGTTCCGCCCCCGGTGAAAGTGGAAGCGGAGCGCCGCGGCATCCCAGTGCTGCAGCCGACAAAAATTCGCGAGCCGGAGCAATACGAACAAGTGTTGGCGTTTGCGCCCGATTTGATTGTCACGGCGGCGTTTGGGCAAATTTTGCCGAAAGCGCTGCTTGATGCACCAAAATACGGCTGCATCAATGTCCATGCCTCGCTTCTGCCCGAGCTGCGCGGTGGGGCGCCGATCCATTACGCCATTTGGCAAGGGAAAACGAAAACGGGTGTCACGATCATGTATATGGTGGAGCGGTTGGACGCCGGCGACATGTTAGCGCAAGTCGAAGTGCCGATTGCCGAAACGGATACGGTCGGCACGCTCCATGATAAATTGAGCGCCGCCGGGGCTAAACTACTATCAGAAACGCTTCCACTTTTATTGGAAGGAAACATTACGCCCGTTCCGCAAGATGAGGAGAAAGCGACGTATGCGCCGAACATTCGCCGCGAGCAGGAGCGGATCAATTGGACGCAGCCCGGCGAAGCCATTTACAACCATATTCGCGCCTTCCATCCGTGGCCGGTCACGTATACAACGCAGGATGGGCACATTTGGAAGGTTTGGTGGGGTGAAAAAGTGCCGGCGCCCCGTTCGGCGCCGCCGGGCACGATTTTGGCGCTTGAGGAAAACGGCATTGTCGTGGCCACCGGCAATGAGACAGCCATTCGCATCACCGAATTGCAGCCGGCCGGAAAAAAACGGATGGCGGCGGGCGAATTTTTGCGCGGCGCCGGCAGCCGTCTTTCGGTCGGCATGAAGCTAGGAGAGGATCATGGACGTACGTGAACTTGCTTTAGATACGCTGTTAGCCATTGAACAAAAAGGAGCGTACAGTCATTTGCAATTAAACGAAGCCATTCAAAAAGGACGCCTTGACGGGCGCGATGCGGCGCTGTTGACCGAGATTGTCTACGGCACGGTGCAACGGCGCGACACGCTCGATTATTATTTGGCGCCGTTTTTGCGCAAGGCGCGCCGGCTTGAGCCGTGGGTGCGCGTGCTTCTTCGGTTGACGCTGTATCAAATGGTGTATTTGGATCGTGTTCCCGACCGCGCCGCCGTCTTTGAAGCGGTTGAAATCGCCAAACGGCGCGGCCATCGCGGCATTGCTTCACTTGTCAACGGCGTATTGCGGGCCATCGGCCGCGAGGGGCTGCCGTCGATCGAGGCGGTTGATGACGCGGGCAAGCGGCTCGCCCTTGCCACCAGCCATCCCGAGTGGCTCGTTCGGCGCTGGATCCAGCAATATGGTTATGAAGAAGCGGCGCGCATGTGCGAGACGAATTTGCGCCCGCCGCAATCAACGGCCCGCGTCAACCGGCTGCGTGCGACTGTCGAAGAAGCGCTTGAGCGGCTGCGCGCTGAAGGGATGCAGGCAATCCCTGGCCATGTCGCTCCGGAGGCCATCCGGGCGGAAAAAGGGAATTTGGCTCATACGGAGACGTTTCGC
The DNA here is from genome assembly GCF_004123125.1 of Geobacillus sp. PK12. NCBI lineage: Bacteria > Bacillati > Bacillota > Bacilli > Caryophanales > Anoxybacillaceae > Geobacillus > Geobacillus sp. PK12. The sequence goes on along the minus strand of NZ_SDKL01000005.1, from coordinate 146,036 downwards.
GCCGGTTGGCTGACGATTCAAGATGAAAGCTCAATGCTTGTCGCTCGAGCGCTTGACCCAGCCCCCGGCGAGCGGGTGCTTGACTGCTGCGCGGCGCCGGGCGGGAAAACGACCCATATCGCCGAGCGGATGGGCGGGCGCGGCGAGGTCGTTGCTGTTGATATCCACGAACATAAGGTAATGCTGATCGAACAGCAGGCCAAGCGGCTCGGGCTTGACAACGTTGCGACGCTCGCCCTTGACAGCCGCCGGCTCGGCGAGCGGTTTGCCCCGGAATCGTTTGACCGCGTTTTGGTCGATGCGCCGTGCACTGGATTCGGCGTCATTCGCCGCAAACCGGAGATCAAATATACGAAAGGGAAAGACGCCATCGCCGCGCTTGTCGAGATTCAGCAAGCCATTTTGCGGGCGGCCGCCCCGCTTTTGAAAAAAGGCGGTACGCTTGTCTACAGCACATGCACGGTGGAGCGCGAGGAAAATGAAGAAGCCATCGCCCGCTTTTTAGCGGATCATCCGGACTTTTTCCTCGACGCCAGCCTTGCCGAGCGGATGCCGAAACCGGTGCGGCCGCATGTGAAAGGCGGCATGTTGCAGCTTTTGCCGCATCATTTTGACTCTGACGGGTTTTTTATCGCCCGACTGCGAAAGAAGGTGTAAAAGCATGGAAATGGTTCGTCCGGCTGCCCGCCGCTCTGTCGGCGAAACGCAGCCTCCGTTGCCATCGATTTATTCGCTCACGCTAGACGAATTGAAGGAATGGCTTGTCGCTCAAGGCGAAAAGCCGTTTCGGGCCACACAAATTTACGAGTGGCTGTATCAAAACCGCGTCACCGATTTTGCCGACATGACGAATTTGCCGAAGCGGCTGCGCGAACAGCTAGCGTCATCGTTTTCGATCACGACGTTGAAAACCGTGGTCAAACAAACTTCTAAAGACGGAACGATCAAATTTTTGTTTGAGCTCCATGACGGCTATTCGATTGAGACGGTGCTCATGCGTCATAACTACGGCAATTCGGTGTGCGTCACGACGCAAGTCGGCTGCCGCATCGGCTGCACGTTTTGCGCTTCGACGCTCGGCGGACTGAAGCGTCATTTAGAGGCGGGCGAGATCGTCGCCCAAGTCGTGCAAGTGCAAAAGGCGCTCGATGACACGAATGAACGCGTCAGCAGCATCGTCGTCATGGGCATCGGCGAGCCGTTCGACAACTACGATGCGCTCATCAAGTTTTTGCGCATCGTCAATCACCCAAAAGGGTTGAACATTGGCGCCCGCCATATCACCGTTTCCACCAGCGGCATCATCCCAAAAATTTACCAGTTTGCCGATGAAGGAATGCAAATCAACTTCGCCATTTCGTTGCATGCACCGACGAATGAGCTGCGGACGAAACTCATGCCGATCAATAAAGCGTACCCGCTGCCGAAGCTCATGGAGGCGGTTCGGTATTACATTGAAAAAACCGGCCGGCGCGTGACGTTCGAGTACGGATTGTTCGGCGGGGTGAACGACCAGCTTGAGCACGCCGAGCAGTTGGCCGAGCTGATTAAAGGGCTGAAATGCCATGTGAATTTGATTCCGGTTAACTACGTGCCGGAGCGCAACTATGTGCGCACGCCGCGCAGCCAAATTTTCGCCTTTGAACGGGCGTTGAAAAAACATGGGATCAATGTCACCATTCGCCGCGAACATGGACACGACATCGATGCCGCCTGCGGACAGCTTCGCGCGAAGGAGCGAAAAGAGGAGACGAGGTGAATCGGATGCGAGCCGTTTTCCGAACTGACATCGGCCAAATTCGCGAACATAACGAAGACAATGGCGGCGTATTTGTCAATCAAAGCGGCCAATATTTAGCGGTTGTCGCTGACGGGATGGGCGGTCATCGCGCCGGTGATGTAGCCAGTTCCATGGCGGTGGCGTATTTGCAGGAGCGATGGGAGAAAGAGAGTGGCCTTGCTTCACCGGCTGAGGCGGAGCAATGGCTCAAGACGCAAATTGCGTCGGCGAACGAACAACTGTTTCGCCATGCCCTTTCCCACCCGGAATGTCAAGGAATGGGGACGACGGTCGTCGCCGCCGTTTGCGCTAATTCGTTTGCGACGGTTGCCCATATCGGCGACAGCCGCTGCTACGTGCTCAACAAAAGCGGAATTCAGCAGCTGACCGACGACCATTCGTTGGTCAATGAGCTCGTCAAAAGCGGGCAGCTTTCGAAAGAAGCGGCTGAGCATCATCCGCGCAAAAACGTGCTGTTGCGGGCGCTCGGCACGGAACCGGCGGTGAAAATCGACGTGAAAACAGTGGCGCTCGACGAGGGCGACATGTTGTTGTTATGTTCGGACGGGTTGTCCAATAAAGTGCCGGAAGCGGACATGATACATATTTTGACGGGTGCCGGCACGCTGGAAGAGAAGGCGGAGGCGCTTATTGAGCTCGCCAACGGGCGGGGCGGAGAAGACAACATTTCGCTGGCGGTCATCGATGTTTCAGCGGAACGTGAAGGTGGGTGATCGGCGTGCTCATTGGAAAGCGATTGAATGACCGCTATAAAATCATCAGCCTTATCGGCGGCGGCGGCATGGCGAATGTCTATTTGGCCCGCGACATCATTTTGGAGCGCGATGTCGCCGTGAAAGTGCTCCGCCTTGATTTTGCCAATGATGATCAGTTCATCAAACGGTTCCGCCGCGAGGCGCAAGCGGCGACGAGCTTAAACCATGAACATATCGTCTCCATTTATGACGTCGGCGAAGAGGAAGGCGTCTATTACATCGTCATGGAATATGTGCGCGGCGCGACGCTGAAGCAATACATCCAGCAGCACGCTCCGCTTCCGGTCGAACGGGCGCTTGGCATTATGGACCAGCTGACATCAGCGATCGCCCATGCCCATGAGAACGGCATCATCCATCGCGACATTAAACCGCAAAACATTTTGCTTGATGAGCACGGCAATGTGAAAGTGACCGACTTCGGCATCGCTGTGGCGATGAGCGGCACGACGATCACGCAGACCAACTCGGTGCTCGGTTCGGTCCATTATTTGTCGCCGGAGCAGGCGCGCGGCGGCATTGCCACCGAAAAGTCGGACATTTATTCGCTTGGCATCGTCATGTTTGAACTTGTCACCGGTCGGCTGCCGTTTTCCGGCGAATCGGCCGTTTCGATCGTGCTGAAGCATTTGCAGGCGGAAACGCCGTCGCCCAAGGCGTGGAACCCCGACATTCCGCAAAGCGTCGAAAATATTATTTTAAAAGCGACGGCGAAAGACCCGTTTTACCGCTACCAATCCGCGCGCGAAATGAACGAGGACATTCGGACAGCGCTGGATCCAAGGCGGCGCAACGAGCCGAAATTTACCATACCCGATGACGATGAGGAAGCGACGAAAGCCATTCCGATGATCAAACATGCGGAAAGCGCGGCGTTGGAGCAAGAGACGCTTGTGTACGAGGAAAAAACGAGCGAACCGGTTCATACGACGGGCGAACCGAAACCAAAGCGGAAACGGGTATGGATTGCCTGGCTTGTGGCTGCCTTGCTGTTCATTGGAGCTGCCGGCGTCAGCGCGGTCACATGGATTCCGGACCTCATTTTTCCAAAAGAAGTGACGATGCCGAACGTGGTCAACAAAAACTATGATGACGCTGTTGAACAGCTGTCGTCGCTCGGTTTGGAAATCAAAGATACGATTGATGTGGAAGATGATCAAATCGAAGAAGGAAAAGTCGTGCGCACCGATCCGGAAGCCGGCATGACGGTGAAGAAAGGGGCCGGCGTCATCATTTATAAAAGCATTGGAAAAAAGAAAATCGAATTTCCAAGCTTCATTGGCGATGATATTGCTGCGGCGGAGGAGGAGCTGCGCGCTGAAGGATTCACCCGCATTACGCGCAATGGCCGCCACAGCGACAAGCCGGAAGGGACGATTTTGGATCAATACCCGTACGCCGGCGATCGAGTGGCGCCTGATGAAACGGAAGTTATCTTTACCGTCAGCCTCGGGCCGGAGAAGGTCACCGTTAAAGATTTGACTGGCTATACGGAAAAAAGCGTGCGCGACTACGGCGCGGATCAAGGGTTGCGCATTGACGTGAAGTACGAGTATTCGGACGAGGTGCCAGAAGGGCTTGTCATTTCGCAAACTCCAGCGGCGAACGAGCAGGTAAAAAAAGGGGAAACCATCACGGTCGTCATTTCCCGCGGGCCCGAGCCGAAGCCGTCCAAAACGGTAGTGAAAGAGATTATGATCCCGTATGAACCGGCGATGCCGGGGCAAATGGTTGAAGCTCAGCTTTACATCCAAGATGCCAACCACAATATGTCAACGCCATACAAAACATACCGGCTGACGGCGCCAGCGACCGAGATGGTCGAGTTTGAAATTCCATATGGGGAGACCGCTTATTACCGCGTCATTGTCAACAATGTCGTCAAAGAGGAAGGATCGATCCCGTACCCAGAACATAACGAAAAAAAGGGGTGAGGCTATGGCGGAAGGACAAATCATTAAAGCATTAAGCGGATTTTATTACGTCTTGTCCGAAGGCCGCGTGTTCCAATGCCGCGGGCGCGGTGTGTTCCGCAAGAAAAACGTGACGCCGCTCGTCGGCGACCGCGTCGTTTTTCAGGCGACGAGCGAAACGGAAGGCTATATTTTGGAGATTGGCGAGCGGCAAAATGAGCTTGTGCGGCCGCCGATTGCCAACGTCGAACAGGCGATTTTAGTCTTTTCGGCTGTAAGCCCGGACTTCAGCGCCAAGCTGCTCGACCGCTTTCTTGTCTTGGTTGAATCGAAACGCATCGCGCCGATCATTGTCATCAGCAAAATCGATTTGTTAGATGGCGAATCGAAAGAAGAGATCGCCCGCTACGTGCATGATTACCGGCGCATCGGCTACGACGTGATTGAAACGTCAGCCGTGACCAAGGGCGGCCTCGATGAACTGGCGTTGCGCCTTCGCGGCCGCGTCTCCGTCGTCGCCGGGCAGTCCGGCGTCGGCAAATCGTCCTTATTAAACGCGCTCCGTCCGGATTTGCGGTTGAAAACGGGCGACATTTCCACCCATTTAGGGCGCGGCAAGCATACGACCCGCCATGTCGAACTGCTTGAGGTCGCCGGTGGACTTGTCGCCGACACCCCAGGGTTTGGCGCGCTTGAGTTCGACCAGATCGAGCTTGATGAATTGCCGCATTATTTTCCGGAATTCCGGATGTACGGGGAAGGGTGCAAGTTCCGCGGCTGCCTTCATATCGCCGAGCCGAAATGCGCTGTGCGTGAGGCGGTCGAGGCCGGGGAGATTCCATCGTACCGCTATGACCACTACGTTAGTTTTGTTGCCGAAATGAAAGAACGAAAGCCGAGGTATTGAACATGATTCGAATTGCGCCATCGATTTTATCAGCCGATTTCGCCCGCCTGGCTGAGGAAATTCGTTCGGTCGAGGAAGGCGGGGCGGATTGGATTCATGTCGATATCATGGACGGGTATTTCGTGCCGAATTTGACGTTCGGTCCGCCGGTCGTGGCCGCCATTCGACCGGTGACGAAGCTGCCGCTTGACGTCCATTTGATGATCGCCGACCCGGACCGATACATTCCGGCGTTTGCGAAAGCGGGCGCGGATGTGATTTCCGTCCATGTTGAGGCGTGCGTGCATTTGCATCGGACGATTCATTTTATCAAAGAACAAGGCGTCAAAGCCGGGGTGGTGCTCAATCCGCATACACCGGTCGAGATGATCCGCCATGTGATCGGTGATGTCGATCTCGTCTTGTTGATGACGGTCAATCCAGGGTTTGGCGGACAGGCGTTCATTCCGGCGGTCGTGCCAAAAATCCGTGAGGTCGCCCGGATGGCCAGTGAACAAAACAAAGAGGTCGATATTGAGGTCGACGGCGGCATCAATGCGGAAACGGCGCGGCTTTGCGTGGAAGCCGGAGCGAACGTGCTTGTCGCCGGCTCGGCCATCTACAATGAACGGGATCGAGCCGCCGCTATTCGCACGCTTCGCAAAGCGTGCGCCAACTAGCCAAAAGGCAGCGCCGCTTTTGCCATCTTATTGAGCCGCAGGGTGATGAGAGCAAAGAAAAGAACGGAAGATGGCTGCCTCGGCCCTTGCCGAAAGGGGGAAACGCATGTGTTGATTCATATTGTCGGCGGCGGTCCGCCCCACCTTCTTCCCGATTTGCGCTCGTATGATGGGAGCGATGTGCAGTGGGTCGGCGTCGACCGCGGCACGAAAGCGCTCTTGGATTTCGGACTCCGCCCGGTGCGGGCGTTTGGCGATTTTGATTCCTTGCCGGCTGAGGAGGTCAAGCGGCTAAGGGAGATGCTGCCGGAGCTTGACATTTGGCCGGCGGAAAAAGACAAAACGGATATGGAGATCGCCCTTGACTGGGCGGTTAGGCAGACAGATGGGGCCATCCGTCTGTTTGGGGCGACCGGCGGGCGGCTTGACCATTTGTTTGGCAACGTTGAGCTGCTGTTAAAGTACGCCGGGCGGCCCATTGAACTCATCGACCGGCAAAACGTGCTCACCGTCCATCTGCCCGGCGTGCATACGGTCGCGCGCGACGATCGATACCGTTATGTGTCATACATCCCGATTTCCGAAACGGTGGCAGAACTTACGCTGATGGGATTTAAATATCCGTTAACAAACTGTCATATTTCCCGCGGTTCGACATTATGTATTAGTAATGAACTTATCCAATCTTCCGGTACTTTTTCGTTTTCAGAAGGCATATTAATGATGATAAGGAGCAGCGATTTTGCCGGCTGCCCGTAGTCGCGCTTGGCTTATGACGGAATATAATGGATAAGGAAATGGCGGGAAGCTCGTGATGATCGGTGTGAGGAGGGAATCGGGATGAAGTTTTATACGATCAAGCTGCCGAGATTTTTAGGCGGAATCGTGCGGGCGGTGTTGAACGCATTTAAAAAAGGATAAGAAAAAAGCACCATTTTTGGTGCTTTTTTGTTGCCGCCGAACAAAAGGAGGGTTGCAACCTTTTGGGGCGGCTTCTTTTCGTTAGGCCGTTAGACGCGTTTCACTTTTCCAGATTTCAGCGCGCGCGCCGAAACCCAGACGCGTTTCGGTTTGCCGTCAACTAAAATGCGCACTTTTTGCAAGTTGGCTTTCCATGTGCGGCGGCTGGCGTTCATGGCATGCGAACGCGAGTTGCCGAACGATTTCTTCTTGCCGGTAATGAAGCACTTCGCCATCGTTTTTCCCTCCTTGCTTTCACATCCCTCTAAAAACACTATTATAATTTACCATACAACCGTAGGGATTGCAATAGACGTGCGGTTTTCTTTCAAGAAACTGTCCTTGACATCTATTTCAGTTTTCGGCTAAATAATACTAGTGGGCGGACGGGAAGCGCTTTGAAAACAGAAAGCGTTATAGTACAATAGGGGTAGCTGTGCGAGATACGCAAAGGGGGAACGAGCATGTCGATTGAATGGCAAACGAAATACGGGCGCATCGAAGTCGCCAATGAAGTCATTGCGATGATCGCGGGGGGAGCAGCCGTCGATTGTTACGGCATTGTCGGAATGGCGTCGAAAAACCAAATTCGCGATGGGCTGTCGGAAATTTTGCGCCGGGAGAATTTTTCCAAAGGGGTTATTGTCCGCGAAGAAAACGGCGAGATACATATCGATATGTACATCATCGTCAGCTACGGAACGAAAATTTCCGAAGTTGCCCATAACGTGCAGTCGAAAGTGAAGTACACGCTCGATCAGACGCTCGGGCTGGCGGTTCAGTCGATCAATATTTACGTTCAAGGGGTTCGGGTGTCAAACCCGTAGTAAGGAGGAGTTAGCCGGTGACAATGAGGACGCTTGACGGAAGACGATTTGCCGATATGGTGCAGCAAGGGGCCGCACATTTGGCGAACAACGCCAAGACGGTCGATGCGCTGAACGTCTTTCCGGTTCCAGATGGCGATACAGGAACGAACATGAACTTGTCGATGACGTCCGGGGCGAAAGAAGTGAAGGCGAATGCCTCCGACCATATCGGCAACGTCGCCGCGGCGCTGGCGAAAGGGCTGTTGATGGGGGCGCGCGGCAATTCCGGCGTCATTTTGTCGCAGCTGTTCCGCGGATTTGCCAAGGCAGTCGAAGGCAAACAAGCGGTGAACAGCTTCGAATTCGCCGCCGCTTTGCAGGCGGGGGTGGACACAGCCTATAAGGCGGTGATGAAGCCGGTTGAGGGGACGATCCTCACCGTTGCCAAAGAAGCGGCGCGCAAGGCGGTGGAGGCGGCAAAAAAAGAACGCGACGTGATCGCCGTGATGGAAGCGGCGCTCGCCGAGGCGAAAGCGGCGCTTAAGCGCACACCCGAATTGCTCCCAATCTTAAAGGAAGTCGGTGTCGTCGACAGCGGCGGTCAAGGGCTCGTATACATCTATGAAGGGTTTCTTGCTGCTCTGAAAGGAGAAATCGTGAGCGCCGCACGCGCTGAGGCGCGGATGGACGATTTAGTGAAAATGGTGCACCATCAAAGCGCGCAAAGTCATATTCATACCGATGAGATCGAGTTTGGCTACTGTACGGAATTTATGGTCCGTTTTGAGCCGGAAAAGCTGGCCGAGCACCCGTTTTCCGAAGAAACGTTCCGCCGCGAGTTAAGCCAGTTCGGCGACTCGTTGCTTGTTGTCGCGGATGACGAGCTTGTTAAGGTGCACATCCATTCGGAAACGCCGGGTGAGGTGCTGACATACGGTCAACGCTACGGCAGCTTGATCAATATTAAAATTGAAAACATGCGCGAACAACATGCCAACATCGTCGGCAAGGAGGCCAAAACGCTGACTGGTGTTGCCAAAGAGGAAGCAAAGCCGTACGGCATCGTCGCCGTCGCCATGGGCGCTGGCGTGGCTGAACTGTTTCGGAGCATCGGTGCCCACGCCATCATTGAAGGTGGGCAAACGATGAACCCGAGCACGGAAGAAATCGCTGACGCCATCCGCCTCGCCAACGCGGAAACGGTGTTTGTGCTGCCAAACAACAAAAACATTGTAATGGCGGCAAAACAAGCGGCGGAGCTTTCCGAACAGCGGGTTGTCGTCATCCCGTCGAAAACGGTTCCGCAAGGTCTGGCGGCGCTCTTGGCGTTCAATCCGGCGCAATCGGCCGAGCAAAATGAGCGGGCGATGACGGCGGCGCTGTCGCGAGTGAAAACGGGGCAAGTGACATTTTCCGTGCGCGATACGACGATTGACGGCATCGAGATTCAAAAGGGCGATTACATGGGGTTATGGGATGACCGCATTATTGCCGCTGACAAAGACAAACTCACCGTAACGAAGCGGCTGCTTGATGCGCTCATTGATGAAGAAAGCGAAATCGTGACCATTTTGTACGGCGAAGACGCAACGGAGATCGATGTGGAAACAGTCGTTGCCTATTTGGAAACGAAACATGACGGGGTCGAAGTGGAAGTGCATAACGGAAAGCAGCCGCTGTATCCATTTATCATTTCCGTCGAATAATATGTTAGAATAATAGAAGGGAGCATTCCCTTCTATTTTTCTTATTTTTCTGTTTTGTGGAGGAATAGCGGAGATGAAATACAAAAGCGTCTTTGATATCATTGGCCCGGTGATGGTCGGGCCGTCAAGTTCACATACGGCCGGGGCGGTGCGCATCGGTTTAGTCGCGCGCAAGTTGTTTGGCCGAAAGCCGACGTGGGCGCGCATTTCGTTTTACGGTTCATTTGCCGAAACGTATCGGGGGCATGGCACCGATGTTGCCATTGTCGCCGGGTTGCTTGGGTTTGACACGTTCGATGAACGTCTTCCGAGTGCGCTTGAGATCGCCCAAGCGGAAGGTGTGGATGTGTCGTTTTCCGCTGAGGAGGCGGTTCCGCATCATCCGAATACGGCACGCCTGCGGATTGGCGATGATGAAGGCGAGCTTGAGCTCGTCGGCATTTCGATCGGCGGCGGCAAAATCGAAATCGTCGAATTGAATGGGTTTGCCTTGAAGCTGTCCGGCCATCATCCAGCGCTGCTCATTATGCATAACGACCGGTACGGGACGATTGGAGCGGTGGCTTCCGTGTTGGCGAAGTGGAAGATCAACATCGGCCACATGGAAGTGTCGCGCAAGGAGAAAGGGAAAGAGGCGCTCATGGCGATCGAAGTCGACCAGCCGTTGACCGATGATCTGATTCAAGAATTAGAGCAGCTGCCGAACATCATTCAAGTGGCGAAGCTTGTGGATTAAAAAGAAATCGGTTTCAGATGCACCATGATAGAGAGAGGATAGGTGGGAAATGATATGTTTCGCAATGTAGCTGAACTCGTGGAGATGGCAGAAAAGGACAACATCAAAATCGCTGAAGTGATGATTCGCCAAGAAGTGGAGGTAAGCGGAAGAAGTCGAGAAGAGGTGATCGCGCAAATGGATCACCATTTGTCGGTCATGGAGCGCGCCGTCGAGAGGGGACTCGAAGGGGTTGTGTCCCGCTCCGGGCTGACGGGCGGCGATGCGGTGCGGATGCAGTGTTATATTGAGGGCGGCCGTTTTTTGTCTGGGGAGACGATTTTGGACGCCGTCAGCAAAGCCATGGCGACGAACGAAGTGAACGCGGCGATGGGCGTTATTTGCGCCACCCCGACGGCAGGGGCGGCCGGCGTCGTTCCAGGGACGTTGTTTGCCGTGAAAGAGAAGCTGCGGCCGACAAGGATGGAAATGATCGAGTTTTTGTTTACAGCCGGGGCGTTTGGCTACGTCGTCGCGAACAACGCCTCGATTTCCGGCGCCGCCGGCGGCTGTCAAGCCGAAGTTGGGTCGGCGGCCGGCATGGCGGCCGCGGCGTTGGTGGAGCTGGCCGGTGGGACGCCGAGCCAAGCGGCCGAAGCGATGGCCATCGCCCTAAAAAATATGTTGGGATTAGTATGCGACCCGGTTGCTGGCCTGGTCGAAGTGCCGTGCGTCAAGCGGAACGCGATGGGGGCGGCGAACGCCATGATCGCTGCGGATATGGCGCTAGCCGGCATTAAAAGCCGCATCCCGTGCGATGAAGTGATTGAAGCGATGTATCGCATCGGTGCAGCCATGCCGGTGGCGCTCAAAGAAACGGCGCAAGGGGGGGTGGCCGCGACGCCGACTGGCCGCGCCATTGCGGCTCGCATTTTCGGCGCTTCTGCGGCATCGAAGTGAACGAAGCGATGCAGCAGCCGGTGACGGCGGTCAAAGGCATCGGTGAAGAGACGGCGGCCGCGCTTGCCGACATCGGCATCGCGACGGTCGGTGAGCTGCTTGCGTACGCCCCGTACCGCTATGATGATTACGAACAAAAAGATTTGGCCGTCGTCCGCCATGAAGAAAAAGTGACAGTGGAAGGAAAAGTATACAGCGCCCCGCTGTTGACGTATTACGGAAAGAAAAAATCGCGCCTTTCCTTCCGCATGCTGGCCGATCGCTACTTGATCACCGTTGTTTGTTTCAACCGTCCCTATTTGAAGGAAAAAATCGCCCTGAACGAGACGGTGACGGTGATCGGCAAATGGGACCGGCATCGGCAAACGATCAACGCCTACGAACTTCGGTTCGGACCGGCTCCGGAGACCACCGGCATCGAGCCGGTTTACTCCGTTCGCAGCCCGCTGACGGTGAAAACGATGCGCCGGTTGATGAAAGCGGCGTTCGAACAGTTTGGCGAGCACATCCCCGACCCGCTGCCGCCCGCTTTGCGCCGCGCTTATCGCCTTGTCGACAAACAAGAAGCGCTCCGCGCCCTTCATTTTCCGCGCACGCGCGAAGAGTTGCATCAGGCGCGGCGCCGGCTCATCTATGAGGAGTTTTTGTTGTACCAGCTGAAAATGCAGGCGCTCCGTCGATTGATGCGCGATGAGCGGCGCGGCGTCGTTCATTCGTTTTCTGAAGAGCGGCTTTCGTCCTTTCTTTCCGGATTGCCGTTTGTCTTGACGAACGCCCAGCGCCGCGTCATCGGCGAAATTTTGGCGGACATGCGCTCGCCGCGGCAAATGAACCGGCTTTTGCAAGGCGACGTCGGTTCTGGCAAGACGGTCGTTGCCGCTGTCGCTCTTTACGCCGCCGCTTTGTCCGGATTTCAAGGAGCGCTGATGGTGCCGACGGAAATTCTGGCTGAACAGCACGCCCGCTCGCTCGCCGAGCTGTTTGCCGATACGGATGTGACGATTGCGCTCTTGACAAGCTCAGTGAAGGGAAAGCAGCGCAAAGCGGTGCTTGCCGAACTGGAAGAAGGAACAATTGATATCGTCGTAGGCACGCACGCCTTGATTCAAGAAGGAGTGCAGTTTCGCCGGCTCGGCCTCGTGATTACGGACGAGCAGCACCGGTTTGGCGTCGAACAGCGCCGCGTTTTGCGTGAGAAAGGGCATGCACCGGATGTATTGATGATGACGGCGACGCCGATTCCGCGCACACTCGCCATTACGGCGTTCGGCGACATGGACGTATCGGTGCTCGATGAAATGCCGGCCGGACGAAAAAAAGTCGAGACGTATTGGGTGAAGCATCATCAGTTCTCCCGCGTGCTCGATTTTATCGAAAAGGAATTGCGCCGTGGTCATCAGGCGTATGTCATCTGTCCGCTCATTGAGGAGTCGGACAAATTGGATGTGCAAAACGCCATCGATGTCCATAGCCAGCTTGTCCATTATTATCGCGGGAAATATGAGATCGGCTTGATGCACGGCCGGCTGTCGGCCGACGAAAAAGAACGCGTCATGCGGGCGTTCAGCGAAAACCGCATCCATGTGCTCGTCTCGACGACGGTCGTTGAAGTCGGCGTGAATGTACCGAATGCGACGGTGATGGTCATTTACGACGCCGAACGGTTTGGCCTCGCCCAGCTCCATCAGCTGCGCGGGCGGGTCGGGCGCGGCGACGCCCAGTCGTACTGCATTTTGATCGCCGACCCGAAATCGGAAGTCGGCAAAGAACGAATGCGCATCATGACGGAAACGGCCGATGGGTTTGTGTTGGCCGAAAAAGATTTGGAGCTGCGCGGTCCGGGCGATTTTTTCGGTACAAAACAAAGCGGGCTCCCGGAATTCCGCTACGGCGATCCAGTGCATGATTACCGCATTTTGGAAGTCGCCCGCCGCGATGCCGCCAAGCTCGTTTCCTCGGCCGCGTTTTGGCGCGATGAGGCGTACGCCGGGCTGCGCGCCGAGCTGGAAGCGTCCGGCCTACTCGACGGGGAAAAGCTAGATTAATAGACAGGGAGGAGGCGGCCGGCGCATTCGCGCCCCGCTGTTTTTTATGGTAATTGATTTTTTGGCCAGTGGAAGCCTATATTTTCATTGCTCGGACGGAGGAGGCAGGAGATGTCTGTCCCACTATTTCGTTTGTGGGCCTCGAGGATGGAGCAGAAAGCCGTTTGGCGAGGGGGCGTCGGATCCACAGCGGCCGACAGCCTGTGGCGCTGTTCATTTTTTGTGCTTGCATTTCGTTTTTTGATATTATATATTACTTTTAGTACCTAGTCATAAAATCGGACGGTGTCACGAATCGATGAGAAAAAGCAAACGCGAACGGCAACGGTTGTTGCAGGAGACGATCCGGGAAAACCCGTTTATCACCGATGAAGAGCTCGCCGAAAAATTTTCGGTCAGCGTGCAGACGATCCGCCTTGATCGGCTTGAGCTGTCGATTCCCGAACTGCGTGAGCGCATCAAGAATGTCGCCCGCCAGTCGTTCGCTGATAAAGTGCGGGCGTTGCCGCTTGAAGAAGTAATCGGCGACATTATTGACATCGAGCCGGATGCGAGCGCCATTTCGATTTTCGATGTGAAAGAGGAGCACGTCTTTCGGCGCACCCGCATCGCCCGCGGCCATCATTTGTTCGCTCAGGCCAACTCGCTTGCCGTCGCTGTCATCCATGATGAACTGGCGCTGACAGCGAAAGCGACCATTCGTTTTGTGCGTCAAGTGAAAGAAGGGGAGCGGGTCGTAGCCAAAGCGAAAGTGACCGGAAAAACGGCGCACGGGCGCACAATCGTCGAGGTGAACAGCTACGTCGGCCAGGAGCTCGTCTTTTCTGGTACGTTTGAAATGTATCGTTCAAACATAGAGAAAAAGGATGGGGACAGCAATGAATATCGCGGTTGATGCCATGGGCGGAGACCATGCCCCGGGCGAAATCGTGCGCGGGGCGCTTATGGCCGCCGCCCATTTCCCTGACATCGAGATTACGCTGATTGGCGATGAAGCGAAAATTCGCCCGCATGTGGCGGGTGAAGAGCGCATTTCGATCATCCACACCGACGAAGTGATCGAAGCAGATGATGAGCCGGTGCGGGCGGTGCGGCGCAAAAAGAACTCGTCGATGGTGCGCATGGCGGAAGAAGTGAAAGAAGGGCGCGCCGAGGCGTGCATTTCCGCCGGCAATACCGGGGCGCTCATGGCAGCCGGACTGTTTGTCGTCGGGCGGGCAGCCGGCATCGACCGCCCGGCGCTCGCCCCGACGCTGCCGACGTTGGATGGGCGCGGCTTTGTCTTTCTGGATGTCGGCGCCAACGTCGATGCAAAGCCGGAACATTTGCAGCAATACGCTTTGATGGGACATGCGTACGCAAAGAACGTGCGCGGCGTCGAAAAACCGCGCATCGGCTTGCTGAACGTCGGAACGGAAGACCAAAAAGGAAACGAAACAACGAAACGGGCGTTTGCCTTGCTCAAGGAAACGAACCTTCATTTCATCGGCAATGTCGAAGCGCGCGATCTGCTGCAAGGAGTGGCTGATGTTGTCGTCGCCGACGGCTTTGCCGGCAATGTTGCGTTAAAAACGATTGAAGGGACGGCGCTGGCGCTCTTTTCCTTGCTCAAGCAGACGCTGACAAGCGGCGTCGCGGCGAAGCTGGCCGCCGCCGTCCTCAAGCCAAAGCTCGCCGGGCTGAAAAAAATGATGGACTACTCGGAGTATGGCGGCGCGGCGCTGTTTGGCTTAAATGCTCCGGTCATTAAAGCGCACGGGTCGTCCGATGCGAACGCCATCTTCCACGCCATCCGCCAGGCACGAGAGATGGTGGTTCATGATGTCATTGGCACGATCAGAGCGGAGCTGGAACGGGCATAATCGGTAAAGGAGGAATCAAAAATGGGGAAAATCGCCTTTTTATTTCCTGGCCAAGGATCGCAGACGGTCGGCATGGCGAAAGACGCTGCCGAGCATGACGCCCGCGCCCGCACCGTCATCGCGGAGGCTGACGAGCGGCTTGGATTCGCGCTTTCCAAGCTCATGTTCAACGGACCGCAAGAAGAGCTGACGTTGACATATAACGCCCAGCCGGCGCTCTTGACCGCCAGCATCGCCTTGCTCCAGCTTGTCGACGGCGCTGGGCTGAAAGCGGACTATGTCGCTGGCCATAGTTTGGGCGAATATACGGCGCTTGTCGCCGCCGGCGCCATGTCGTTTGCCGATGCCGTCTACGCGGTGCGCCGCCGCGGTGTGCTGATGGATGAAGCGGTGCCGGCCGGTGAAGGGACGATGGCGGCGGTGCTTGGGATGGACGCTGATGCGCTTGAAGCAGTGACAAATGAAATCGCCGCCCAAGGCGATCCGGTCGAGCCGGCCAACTTCAACTGCCCGGGGCAAATTGTCATCTCCGGCTCGAAAGCCGGAGTGGAAAAAGCGGCGCAGCTTTTGAAAGAACGCGGCGCCAAACGCGTCATTCCGCTTGAGGTGAGCGGTCCGTTCCACTCCGCTCTCATGAAGCCGGCGGCAGAAAAACTGAAAGCGGTTCTTGACAGTTTGGTGATTCGTGACGCCGTCATTCCGGTCGTCGCCAATGTGACGGCTGAGCCGGTGACGAAAAAAGAGGACATCGCCCGCCTTCTCATTGAACAACTGTACTCGCCGGTGCGTTGGGAGCAGTCGGTGCGCACGCTTCTTTCGCTTGGCGTCGACACGTTTGTCGAAATCGGTCCGGGAAAAGTGTTGTCCGGCCTTGTGAAAAAAATCGACCGCAACGCCCGCGTTTATGCGGTGAACGATCTTGCTTCCTTCGAAGCGACCGTTGCGGCGCTGAAAGGGGAATAAAGCGATGCTCGAAGGAAAAATTGCTCTTGTGACCGGGGCGTCGCGCGGCATTGGCCGGGCGGTCGCTCTGGAGCTTGCCCGCCAAGGGGCGAACGTTGCCGTCAATTACGCCGGCAGCGAGGCGAAAGCGAATGAAGTTGTCGAGGCCATCCGCTCGCTCGGCCGCGAAGCGATCGCCGTGCAGGCGGACGTCGCCCGCGCTGAAGATGTTGAGCGCATGGTGAAAACGACGATTGACCATTTTGGCCGCCTCGATATTTTGGTCAACAACGCCGGCATTACACGCGACAATTTATTGATGCGGATGAAAGAAGAAGAATGGGATGCCGTGATTAACACGAATTTAAAAGGGGTATTTCTTTGTACGAAGGCGGCAACGCGCCCGATGATGAAGCAGCGCTATGGGCGGATCGTCAACATTGCTTCGGTCGTCGGCGTGATCGGCAATCCGGGGCAGGCGAACTATGTCGCCGCCAAGGCCGGCGTCATCGGGCTGACGAAGACGGCGGCGCGCGAACTCGCCAGCCGCAACATCACCGTTAACGCCGTCGCACCAGGATTCATTACGACCGATATGACCGAAGCGCTCAGCCCGGAGCTGAAGGCGGAAATGTTAAAGCAAATTCCGCTCGCCCGCTTTGGCGAGCCGGATGATGTCGCCCGCGTCGTCGCTTTCCTCGCTTCCGACGCCGCGAGCTACATGACCGGACAGACGCTTCATGTTGACGGCGGCATGGTGATGCCGTAAGAAAAACAGCGCTAGTATTTTTTCTGCCAATCGACTATAATCATGAAGGGAGGTGAACGCAATGGCCGATGTATTGGAACGTGTAACGAAAATCATCGTTGACCGGCTGGGGGTTGACGAATCGCAAGTGACGCTCGAGGCGTCGTTTAAGGACGACCTGGGCGCTGACTCGCTCGACATCGTCGAACTCGTCATGGAACTTGAAGACGAATTCAACATGGAAATTTCCGATGAAGAGGCGGAAAAAATCGTCACAGTCGGAGACGCTGTGAACTACATAAAAAGTCGTCTGTAATGCCGCTTTTTTGCAAAGTCCCGTTGCTTCGAACGGGGCTTTCTCTGCTTTTTCAGGGATGCTCGGCGGGTCTTGCGGAAAAAAGCGCACGATTCCCGCTCGCGTAGCGGACCGGAGAACGGATATAATAGAAGAAGACACGGCCATTTTGTTCTGGAACGAAGTCGGAGGGCATTTTTATGTCAAAACAAAAAGATAAAGAGCGCATCCATGAAAAGAGGCGGGCGAAGTTTCAAGAGCTGCAAAAAAAAATCGGCATCACCTTTCGAAACGAAAAGCTGTTGATTCAAGCGTTCACCCATTCATCGTATGTGAATGAGCATCGGCGGCGGCTTCACGAAGACAATGAACGGCTTGAGTTTTTAGGCGATGCCGTGCTGGAGCTGACCGTTTCTCAATATTTATTTCAAAAGTTCCCGCATATGAGCGAGGGGCAATTGACGAAGCTGAGGGCGGCCATCGTCTGCGAGCCGTCGCTTGTGAAATTTGCCAACGCCCTGTCGTTCGGCGAGCTCGTCTTGCTCGGCAAAGGCGAGGAGCTGACCGGCGGGCGGACGCGTCCGGCGCTCTTGGCAGACGTCTTTGAGGCGTTCATCGGCGCTTTGTATTTGGATCAAGGAATGGACGCGGTCATCCGCTTTTTGGAGAAAACGATGTTTCCGAAAATTGATGAAGGTGCTTTTTCTCATGTGATGGATTTTAAAAGCCAGCTGCAGGAATTGGTGCAGCGGGACGGCAGCGGAACGCTTGAATACGCCATTTTGGAGGAAAAAGGTCCGGCCCACAACAAGGAGTTTGTCGCCCGCGTAGCGTTAAACGGCCAAGAGCTTGGCATCGGCGTCGGCCGCTCGAAAAAGGAAGCTGAACAGCATGCGGCGCAAATGGCGCTCGAAACGTTGCGGGCTGCCGATCAGCAGTGAAGGCTGGCGCTGTTACGTCAGTCTTTTTTCTGTGAACGTGCGAAGGGATGGAGAGCAAACGCTGCTCATGGGTGTTTCGATGAACATGCGCGCCTTGAGCGGGGGAAGAAAGGCGTTTTTTTCGATAGCTCATATGGTAGGATGAAAAGATCGAACGTCTCGGTTTCCCAAAAGGGCTCCGGGGTGTTTGTGTTGGATCACAGTGGAAAGATGGTGAGGCGTCATACCATGTTCCTGAAACGATTGGATGTGATCGGCTTTAAATCGTTCGCCGACCGTGTATCGATCGAGTTTGTCCCTGGTGTGACGGCGGTCGTCGGTCCGAACGGGAGCGGCAAAAGCAACATTACCGATGCGATCCGTTGGGTGCTCGGTGAGCAATCAGCAAAATCGTTGCGCGGGGCGAAAATGGAAGACGTCATCTTCGCCGGCAGCGAATCGCGCAAGCCGCTCAATGTGGCTGAAGTGACGATCACACTCGACAATGAAGACGGCTTTTTGCCGCTTGAGTACCAGGAAGTGAGCGTGACCCGGCGCGTCTATCGCTCGGGGGAGAGCGAGTTTTTCATCAACCGCCAGCCGTGCCGTTTGAAAGACATCGTCGATTTGTTTCTCGATTCCGGGCTCGGCAAGGAGGCGTTTTCCATCATCGGCCAAGGCCGGGTCGAAGAGATTTTAAGCAGCAAACCGGAAGAGCGGCGCACGATTTTTGAAGAAGCGGCCGGCGTGTTGAAGTACAAGCTGCGGAAAAAAAAGGCGGAGGCGAAGCTAGCGGAGACGCAAGACAACTTGCACCGCGTCAACGATATTTTGCACGAGCTCGAACAGCAGCTTGAGCCGCTCCGCATGCAGGCGTCGCTCGCCAAAGAGTTTTTGGAAAAACGCGAAGAGCTCGAGCGATTTGAAGTGGCGCTGATGGTTCACGACATCGAGCAGTTGCGCGGGCAATGGAATGAGTTGAAGGAAGCGCTTGATGGGCACCAGCGGGACGAAGTGGCGCTGGCGGCGGCGTTGCAGAAAATGGAAGCCCAAATCGAACAGCTGCGCGATCAAATGACCGCCATTGACGAATCGATCGACGGTTTGCAGCAAGTGCTGCTTTTAGCCAGCGAAGAGCTTGAGAAGCTCGAAGGGCGGAAAGAAGTATTGAAAGAGAGAAAAAAGCATGCCGCGAGGCGAAAAGCGCAGCTGGACGACATAACGGCTGCACTGGCTGCGAAACGGCGCCGCTTGACGGAGCAGCTGCATGCCGAGCGGGAGGAACTCGCCCGTCTTGAGGCGGGCGCCGCAGCGCTCGAGCGGGAGCTGAAAGAAAAACAGGCTTTGTTTTCGGCGCATGAAGCCGACATTGAAGAAGAAATCGAGCGGCGAAAAGGTGATTACATCGACCTTGTTCATGAACAGGCGGCGTTGAAAAACGAACGCGCACATGTGGAGCAGGCCATCAGCAAGCTGCATGCCAAACGGACGGCGCTCGATGAAGCGAACCGCCGCCATCTCGCCGAACGTGAACAGCTCGAGCAGAAGCGGGCGGCCTTATGGGCCGAGCAGACCCGCCTCGAACAGGCGCTGACGGAAGCGCATAACAGACAAGCCGCTCTCGCCGCGGCGCTCGCAGCGCAAAAAACGGAGCTCGAGCAGCATGAAGCGTTGCTGCATCAGGCGCGCCAATACCGGCAGCAAACCAAAGCGCGCCAGCAATGGTTGGAAGAGATGCAACATGATTATTCCGGTTTTGTCCAAGGAGTAAAAGAAGTATTAAAGGCGCGCGACCTTCTGCCCGGCATTCATGGCGCCATTGTTGAGCTCATTCGCGTGCCGGACCGCTATGAGACGGCGATTGAAACGGCGCTCGGCGGGGCGATGCAGCATATCGTCGTTGACAGCGAACAGGCGGCGCGGCAAGCGATTCACTATTTGAAAACGAACGGCTACGGGCGCGCGACGTTTTTGCCGCTTGACGTCATAAAAGCGCGCGCGCTTTCCGAACGGGAGCGGGCGGCGATTGACCGCCATCCGGCGTTTGTCGGCATTGCGAGCGAGCTCGTCGAATACGACCGCGCCTATAGGGCGGCGATCGCTCATTTGCTCGGCCATGTCATCGTGACAGCCGATTTAAAAGGCGCGAATGAGCTGGCCAAGCTTCTTCACTATCGCTATCGCCTCGTGACATTGGACGGTGATGTCGTCAGCCCTGGCGGGGCGATGACCGGCGGCGGGGCGGCGAAAAAGACCGCGTCGCTATTAAGTCGAAACCGCGAGCTTGAGACGCTTTCGGCCAAACTGCAGGAAATGGATGAAACGATCGCTCGGCTTGAGCGGGCTGTTGCCGCAAAACGACACGAGCTGGCGGAGCAGGAAGCGCAGGCGGCCGCGCTGCAAGAAGAGGTTGCGGCGCTTCGGGAGGCCCTGCAAAGACAAAAGGACGAGCAACGCGAGCTCGAATGGCAGAAAAAACGGATCGACGAGCGGCTCGCACTGTATGATGAAGAAAAGGCGAACGACGAGCGCGAAATGGCAGAGCTCAACCGCCGCCTCGGCGCCATTGACAGGCAGCTTGAGCAGCTTGCCGAGAAACTGCAGGCGATCGATGACGACATCAGCCGGCTGCAGGCGCAAAAACAGACGGAGCAAACGACGAAAGAGGCGCTCCAGGCAGCGATCACGGAGCAAAAAATCGCCTTGGCGGAAACGAAAGAGCGCGTGAAACATGCACGCCGGAAAGTGGAAGAATGGGAAGCGGAGCTTGCCGAAACGATCCGTGGGCTCAAAGAAGCAGAGCGCGAACGAGCCGCTTTGGATGCGGAAATGGAGGCGCCGGAATGGAACGAGGAAGAGATTGAGCAGCTGCGAAAGCAAAAGCTTGAGGACAAGCAAAAGACATTGGAGCTGATCGCGAGCCGTCGCGAACAGCGGCTCGATTTCCAACGCCGTCTTGAACATTTGGAACAGGAATGGAAAGAGACGAAGCGGCAGCATAAACAGCTCGCCGATGTCGTGAAAGACGAAGAAGTAAAGTTGAACCGGCTTGATGTGGAGCTTGAGAATTTGCTTGTCCGTCTGCGCGAAGAGTATGGGCTGTCGTTTGAAGCGGCTCGCTCCGCGTACCCGCTTGAGATCGGCGCCGATGAGGCGCGCAAGCGGGTGAAGCTGATCAAGCGCGCCATGGAGGAGCTCGGCACCGTCAACTTGGGGGCGATCGATGAATACGAACGAGTTTCCGAACGGCACCGCTTTTTAAGCGAGCAAAAAACCGATTTGGAAGAGGCGAAGGCGACGCTCCACCAAGTCATTGATGAAATGGACGATGAAATGAAAAAACGATTTTTCGCGACGTTTGAACAAATCCGCGCCCATTTTGGCGAGGTATTTGGCGAGCTGTTCGGCGGCGGGCGCGCCGATTTGCGGCTGACCGATCCGAACGACTTGCTTGAGACTGGGATCGACATCGTCGCTCAGCCTCCGGGGAAAAAGCTGCAACATTTAAGCTTGCTTTCCGGCGGCGAACGGGCGCTGACGGCGATCGCCCTCTTGTTTTCGATTTTAAAGGTGCGCCCGGTGCCGTTTTGCGTCCTTGATGAAGTCGAAGCGGCGCTTGATGAAGCGAACGTGCAGCGGTATGCCCAATATTTAAAACGGTTCAGCCGCGACACGCAGTTTATCGTCATCACCCATCGAAAAGGGACGATGGAAGAAGCGGACGTGCTGTACGGCGTCACGATGCAAGAATCGGGCGTCTCAAAGCTTGTTTCTGTCCGTTTGGAAGATTCGAAGGAGCTCGTGCGGTCATAATGGAAAGGAGGCGCTTTGGATGGGTTTTTTTCAAAAATGGAAAGAAAAATGGACAAAGCAAGCGGATGCCGTAACCGAAAAGTTTAAAGAAGGGCTGTCAAAAACGCGAAATTCGCTCGCCGGGAAAGTGAACGACCTCATCGCCCGTTATCGGAAAGTGGATGAAGAGTTTTTTGAAGAGCTTGAGGAAATTTTGATCGCCGCGGATGTGGGCGTCACGACCGTCATGGAACTTGTCGATGAGCTGAAAATGGAAGTGAAGCGCCGCAACATTCAAGACCCGGCGCAAATGCGCGACGTCATCGCCGAAAAGCTCGTTGACATTTACCGCGCCGGCGCCGATGACAACGAGCTTTCCGCCTTGAATATGCAAGAAGGCGGGCTGACGGTCATTTTGTTCGTCGGTGTCAACGGCGTCGGCAAAACGACAACGATCGGCAAGCTCGCCCATAAGCTGAAATCGGAAGGGAAATCCGTCTTGTTGGCAGCTGGCGACACGTTCCGCGCCGGGGCGATCGAGCAGCTCGAAGCGTGGGGCGAGCGCGTTGGGGTCGACGTCATTAAGCAGGCGGCCGGCTCCGATCCAGCGGCGGTCATGTATGATGCGATTCAAGCGGCGAAAGCGCGCGGCGTTGACGTATTGTTATGCGACACGGCCGGGCGGCTGCAAAACAAAGTGAATTTAATGAAAGAGCTCGAAAAAGTGAAACGCGTCATCAGCCGCGAAATTCCGGGCGCTCCGCATGAAGTGCTGCTTGTGTTGGATGCGACGACCGGGCAAAACGCGATGAGCCAAGCCAAGCTGTTTAAAGAAGCGACCGATGTGACCGGCATCGTGTTGACGAAGCTTGACGGCACGGCGAAAGGCGGCATCGTGCTTGCCATTCGCAACGAGATGGCCATCCCGGTGAAACTCGTCGGCCTCGGCGAGAAGATGGACGATTTGCAAGTGTTCGATCCAGAACAGTACGTCTACGGATTGTTTGCTGATTTGCTGGAATCATAAACAAGCCAACAGAGGGTGCTCCCAAAACAATGGAGCGCCCTTTGTTGTTACGTCCACGGGGGTGTAACCGATAAGCCCTTTGTCCGTTCCATCCCTTGACACCTTGCCGAAAAGACGGTACACTACATTTTTGTAAAGGTATTTTACTTAACAATGAGGGAGGGAGAGTCCGGTGCTGGAAAAAACGATGCGCATGAACTATTTATACGATTTTTACCAAGCGCTGTTGACGCCGAAACAGCGCAACTATATGGCGCTTTACTACTTGGACGACTACTCCCTCGGGGAAATTGCCGAACAATATGAGGTGAGCCGCCAGGCGGTGTACGATAACATCCGGCGTACAGAAGCGATGCTGGAGCAGTATGAAGAGAAGCTCGGGCTGCTGCGAAAATATGAACGGCGGCGGCAGATCATCGAGCGGCTGAAAGACTACATCAGCCGGCGCTACGGCGCTGACGCCGAATTGGCGGCGCTAGTCCGCGAGCTTGACGAACTTGATTAAAAAAGGGGGTGGCCGCCATGGCGTTTGAAGGACTGTCTGAACGTTTGCAGCAGGTGATGAACCGCATCCGCGGCAAAGGGAAAGTCACCGAAGCGGATGTCAAAGAGATGATGCGCGAAGTGCGCCTTGCGCTTTTGGAAGCTGACGTCAACTTTAAAGTCGTCAAAGATTTCATCAGACAGGTGAGCGAGCGGGCTGTCGGGCAGGAAGTGATGAAAAGCTTAACGCCGGGCCAGCAAGTGATCAAAATCGTCAAGGAAGAGCTGACGGCGTTAATGGGCGGTGAGCAAAGCCAAATCGCTGTCGCGAAGAAACCGCCGACCGTTGTGATGATGGTCGGGTTGCAAGGGGCCGGGAAAACGACGACCACCGGGAAGCTGGCCAACTTGCTGCGCAAACGGCATAACCGGAAGCCGCTTCTGGTGGCTGCCGACGTTTACCGCCCGGCGGCGATCAAACAGCTTGAGACGCTTGGCAAGCAGCTCGACATGCCTGTCTTTTCGTTAGGCGAGCACGCCAATCCGGTTGAAATCGCGAAACAGGCGCTCGAGCGGGCGAAAGAAGAGCATTATGATTACGTGCTCATCGACACAGCCGGCCGCCTCCACATTGATGAAGCGCTCATGGATGAACTGAAGCAAATGAAAGAAGCGGTCAAGCCGGATGAAATTTTCCTCGTCGTTGACGCCATGACCGGGCAAGATGCCGTCAATGTCGCACAAAGCTTCCATGAGCAGCTCGGCATCACCGGGGTGATTTTGACGAAGCTGGACGGCGACACGCGCGGCGGGGCGGCGCTGTCGATTCGCGCCGTCACCGGAGCGCCGATCAAGTTTGCTGGGATGGGCGAAAAACTTGACGCTTTGGAGCCGTTCCATCCGGAGCGGATGGCGTCCCGCATTTTAGGGATGGGCGATGTCCTGACGCTCATCGAAAAAGCGCAGGCGGCCGTCGACGAAGAGAAGGCGAAGGAGCTCGAACAAAAAATGCGCACGGCCACCTTCACGCTTGACGACTTTTTGGAGCAGCTCGGCCAAGTGCGCAAGCTCGGACCGCTTGACGAACTGATTAAAATGCTGCCGGGCGCCAACAAAATCAAAGGGCTCGCCAACATCCAAGTCGATGAAAAGCAAATCGCCCGCGTTGAGGCGATCATCCGCTCGATGACGAAAGAAGAGAAAACGCATCCGGAAATCATCAACGCTAGCCGCAAAAAGCGGATCGCCAAAGGAAGCGGCACGACGGTGCAGGAAGTGAACCGGCTTTTGAAGCAATTTGACGAGATGAAAAAAATGATGAAAATGATGACGAATATGCCAAAAGGGAAAAAGAAAGGATTCCGTTTTCCATTTATGTAAATGAAGATCTGTTAAGCGAAAAACCTTTACAAACGGAAAAAGAATTGTTAATATACTATCTTGTGTGAACTCTATACGGAGGTGCGTACTGACTATGGCAGTAAAAATTCGTTTAAAACGCATGGGGACAAAGAAAAAACCATTCTATCGCATCGTGGTTGCTGATTCGCGCTCACCGCGCGACGGTCGTTTTATCGAAACGATCGGCACGTACGATCCGGTCGCTGAGCCGGCGCAAGTGAAAATTGATGAGGAATTGGCGCTCAAATGGCTGCAAAACGGCGCCAAACCATCGGATACGGTGCGCAGCTTGCTGTCGAAGCAAGGCATTTTAGAGAAGTTCCATAACTTGAAATACGGCAAATAAGCGAGATGCACATGAAGCCGCTCATTGAAACGATCGTCAAGGCGCTTGTCGATCATCCGGAGGCGGTGGCGGTTGAGCGCCGCGAAGAAGAGACGGCCGTCATCTATGAGCTGTCCGTGCATGAAGACGACACTGGCAAAGTGATCGGCAAACAAGGGCGGACGATCCAGGCGATTCGCACGGTCGTTGCCGCCGCCGCGGCCGGATCGCCAAAGCGGGTTGTTGTGCAAGTGAAAGACAAAGGGTGAGGATGTTCCTCTCCCTTTTTTGATATGAGGCCAAAGGGCGCAAAAATGACCCGGGTGCCGTTCATTCCGTGTCAAAAGGGGGAAGAGGATGAAGCTCATTCAAACGGTTGAGGTGCGGCAAATCGTCACCGAACGGAGCAAACAAGAGCTTGCCGCCGCGTTTTTGGCGCGCAAGCAGCAGCTCGAGCGCGAGTGCGACCAGCTTCGTTTTGAACAGAAACGAATGGAGAAAAGCGGAAACTATCCGCCCGCTTTAGTGAAACAATATTTTGCCAAAGAGATCGACGAGCGGATGGAGAAAATGAAACTGCTTGAGTTTCAGCTCGAACAATTACATATGCTACCGTTAGGGAGCGAATTGAAAGAGCGGGAAGTCGAGGCGCTCGTTGAGGTGAACGTCGGCGACCGTTGGGAAGAGGTGACAAAAACGCGCGCCATCATCATTGAAGACGGCGTCGTCAAAGAGATTCGCTAAGAAGGGATGAACGCGATGGAACGATGGTTTAATGTCGGAAAAATTGTCAATACGCACGGCATTCGCGGCGAAGTGCGCGTCATTTCGCGCACCGACTTTCCTGAAGAACGGTATAAAAAAGGAAACAAGCTGTACATTTTCCGCGAACGGGACACGGAACCGATTGAAGTCACGGTGAAAAGCCACCGCGTCCATAAATCGTTTGACTTGTTGTCGTTTGAAGGCTATGACAGCATCAACGATGTGGAACGGTTTAAGGGAGCGATGCTGAAGGTGCCGGAAAGCCAGCTCGGCGAACTCGCGGAAGGGGAATATTATTTCCATGAGATCATCGGCTGCACTGTCGTGACAGAAGGCGGGGAGACCATCGGCGCGGTAAAGGAAATTTTGACTCCAGGGGCGAACGACGTCTGGGTCGTCCGGCGCGAAGACGGATCGGAAGCGCTCATTCCGTACATTGACGAGGTCGTTTTGCACGTCGATCCGGATCGGAAAACGATCATCATCCGGCCGATGGAAGGGCTGCTCGAGTGATGCGGATCGATATTTTAACGTTGTTTCCCGGCATGTTTTCCGGGGTGTTGAGCGAGTCGATTTTAAAGAAGGCGCAAGAAAAAGGGGCCGTCGACATCCGCCTTATTGATTTTCGCGAGTTTGCCGACAACAAGCATAAAACGGTCGACGATTATCCGTATGGCGGCGGCGCCGGCATGGTGCTCAAGCCGCAGCCGATTTTTGACGCGGTGGAACACGTGACGGCTGGATCGCCTGGCGCCCGCATCATTTTGCTTTGCCCGCAAGGCGAGCGCTACACGCAAAAAAAGGCGGAAGAGCTGGCGAAAGAAACGCATTTGGTGCTCATTTGCGGCCATTACGAAGGGTATGACGAACGCATCCGCCAATATTTAGCAACCGATGAAATTTCGATCGGCGACTATATTTTAACAGGTGGGGAACTCGGCGCCATGGTCATTGTCGACAGCGTCGTCCGTCTTCTCCCCGGGGTGCTCGGCAATGAGGCGTCGCCGGTCGATGACTCGTTCAGCTCCGGGCTGCTTGAGTATCCGCAATACACAAGACCGGCCGATTTCCGCGGCATGAAAGTGCCGGATATTCTGCTTTCTGGCAACCATCAGCTCATCGCCGAGTGGCGCGAGAAGGAATCGCTCCGGCGCACGTTTTTGCGCCGTCCGGACTTGCTCGATGAATATCCGCTTACAGACAAGCAAAAGCAATGGCTGAAAGAGTGGGAAAAGGAGCGCGAATAGCTATTGCCTGAGTCAACCGTTTATGCTATCATGTCTTTTGTGTGACCTTAAGCGATTGGCTTGAGGATGGAAAACGATGTTCCGCTGCAATGAAGAGATCATTGGCATGAACATCTGTGGAAGGAGTGGATCATGATGCATCATTTAATCCAAGAGATTACGAAAGAACAACTGCGGACGGATTTGCCGGATTTCCGCCCGGGCGACACGGTGCGCGTTCATGTGAAAGTCGTCGAAGGCAACCGCGAACGCATCCAAGTGTTTGAAGGTGTCGTCATTAAACGGCGCGGAGCGGGCATCAGCGAAACGTTCACGGTCCGCAAAGTGTCCTATGGCGTCGGCGTTGAGCGCACATTCCCGGTGCATACGCCGAAAATCGCCAAGCTGGAAGTCATCCGCCGCGGGAAAGTCCGCCGCGCGAAATTGTACTACTTGCGCGAACTTCGCGGCAAAGCGGCGCGCATCAAGGAAAATACGAACGCAGCGCAATAATGGACAACGGTGGATCACAGCGGAAAAGGAGCTTGCTTTCAAGCTCCTTTTTTCACTACCGCCAATGATGATTACGGTCGTGATCCACGACTGCAAACTTTGATTTAGGTGGGTGGACAATGGAACAGAAAAAAAGCGAATGGCGCGAATGGATGAAAGCGATCGTCGTTGCCGTCTTGCTCGCCGGGGGCATCCGCTACTTTATTTTCGCTCCGATCATCGTCGACGGTTATTCGATGATGCCGACATTACATAACCATGAGCGGATGATCGTCAATAAACTGGCGTATAAAATCGGCATGCCGCACCGTTTCGATATCATTGTTTTTCACGCTGAAGAAGGGAGAGACTATATTAAGCGAGTCATCGGCCTGCCGGGCGACCGAATTGAATACAAAAATGATACGCTCTATATCAATGGCAAGCCGTATGAAGAGCCGTATTTGGACGAGTATAAAAAGCAGTTGTCCGACGGCGGTCCACTGACGGAATCGTTCACTTTGGAGGAACTGACCGGGCGAAGCACGGTGCCGCCGGGGCATTTGTTTGTCATGGGCGACAATCGCCGTTTCAGCAAAGACAGCCGCCATATCGGCTTCATTCCGATGTCAAAAGTCGTTGGCAAGGCGAATCTTGTGTATTGGCCGCTTTCTGACGCCCGGATTGTGAAATAAACGAGGCAGGTGATGCCAATGACAGTGATTCAATGGTTCCCCGGCCATATGGCGAAGGCCAAGCGGGAAGTGCAAGAAAAATTAAAGTTGATCGACGTAGCGTTTGAGCTGCTTGACGCCCGTGTGCCGATGTCCTCGCGCAACCCGATGATCGACGAGATTCTCGGACAAAAGCCGCGCCTCATTTTGCTCAATAAGGCTGATATGGCCGATGAGGCGGTGACCGAACAGTGGATCCGCTATTTCCACGATCAAGGGCGGCTGGCTTTGCCCATCGATGCTCAAAGCGGAACAGGAGTCCGGCAAATCGCGGCGGCAGCGAAAGAGATGGTGAAAGACAAATTCGAGAAAATGCGGGCGAAAGGGATTAAAAACCCGCGCCCGGTTCGGGCGCTCATCGTCGGCATCCCGAACGTCGGCAAGTCGACGCTGATCAACCGGCTCGCCGGCCGCCATATCGCGAAAACCGGCGACAAGCCGGGGGTGACAAAAGCGCAGCAATGGATTAAAGTCGGCAAAGAAATGGAGCTGCTTGATACCCCAGGCATCCTATGGCCGAAATTTGAGGATGAGGACGTGGGCTACAAGTTGGCGGTGACCGGGGCCATTAAGGACGAAATTTTAAACTTGCAGGATGTCGCCGTCTATGCGCTCCGCTTTTTGTCGACCCACTATCCCAACCGGCTTGCGGAGCGCTACGGCCTTGATGACATTCCGGATGACATTGTCGCCTTGTTTGACGCCATCGGAAGGCGGCGCGGCTGCTTGACGTCAGGCGGCGCTGTTGACTACGATAAAGTGGCTGACATCGTTTTGTATGACATCCGCACGGAAAAATTAGGCCGCTTAAGCTTTGAAACGCCCGCTTCACGGACGTAGCGCGTCCGGCGGGCGTTTTTTGCCGGCGGCGCTTTACGGTCGGCCAAACAGAGCCGATAGTATAAGTAGAAGAGGGAGAGGAGCATGAAGCGGTATACGGTGAAAGACATTGAAGCGCTGCTTCCGAAGCTTGGCGAGGACGACCCGCGCTGGGAGATGCTGCGGCAGGATGAGCGAAAAAGCGTGCAGGCGCTTCTTGCCCGTTTTGAAAGGCAGAAAGCGCGCCGGCACGCCATCGAGCAGCGGTGGGAAGAACTAATGCGTTATGAGAGGGAACTATACGCCGCTGGCGTTAGACGGATCGCCGGCATTGATGAGGCCGGGCGCGGCCCGCTGGCCGGCCCGGTCGTCGCCGCCGCGGTCATCTTGCCGAAAGACGCCTATTTGCCGGGGCTTGACGACTCGAAGCGGCTGACGCCGGAAAAGCGCGAGGCATTGTTTGCGCAAATTGAAGCGTGCGCCGTCGCCATCGGCATCGGCATCGTCAGCGCGGCGGAGATCGATGAAAGGAATATTTACGAAGCGACAAGGCAAGCGATGGCGAAAGCGGTGAACGCCCTTTCCCCGCCGCCTGAACATTTGCTTGTTGATGCGATGGCGGTGCCGTGCCCACTGCCGCAACAGCGCCTCATAAAAGGAGACGCCAACAGCGCTTCAATCGCCGCTGCGTCGGTCATCGCCAAAGTGACGCGCGACCGGTGGATGAAAGAACTGGATCGCCGCTATCCACAATACGGGTTCGCGCGCCATATGGGCTACGGAACGCCGGAACATTTCGAGGCGATCCGCCGCTACGGCGTTACGCCTGAGCACCGTCGTTCGTTCGCACCGGTGA
This sequence comes from Geobacillus sp. PK12, assembly GCF_004123125.1. NCBI lineage: Bacteria > Bacillati > Bacillota > Bacilli > Caryophanales > Anoxybacillaceae > Geobacillus > Geobacillus sp. PK12. The sequence goes on along the minus strand of NZ_SDKL01000005.1, from coordinate 116,119 downwards.
GGGAGGTGCTCGAGGCGAGCGAGCAGCTCTAGAAGAAGGGATGGGACGAAATGGTCGAGCGCATGGAGCGGACAATGCCAACGACCGCTGTCCGCGACGCGACATCCAGCCGGCGGTTTCAGCCGGGGCAGGCCGTCGTCGGCCGAGTGGAGCGGGTCGAGGAGATGGAAACCGGGGAGCGGGCGGCGCTCGTCCGCGCTGGCGGACAGCTTGTGCGCGCCCGTTTGGAGGCGCCGCTTGCCGTCGGACGTTTGTATTTGTTTGAAATTCACGAACGACAAGGAACAATTTATTGGAAAGCCATTCCCCTTTCCGAACCGGCGTCTGCTCCGTCAGGTGAAGAGGCGGTGCGCCGGTGGCAAAAAGCGTGGAAACTGCCGGATGCGGCGCTGCCGGTGCTCCGCCAAGCGCTGAAAGCTGGCGCGGCTGCAACGAAAGAGGAAATTGCCGCACTGACTGAAGCGGTGAAAGAGACCGGCCAGCCGGACGCGGCCGAAGACGTGCTCGCCCATTTGTTTCGCCGCCGGCTGCCGTTCTCTTCAGCCGTGTTTCGCGCGCTATGGGCAGCCAAAACCGGGGTGCCGCTCGCTGAGGGTTTGGGGAAACTGAAAGCGGCCATTGCCGCCCTTTCCGCCCATCCGGCGGCGCTTAAGCTCATCCGGGCGATGGAGAAGTTTCTTTCACCGCCGCTGTCCGCTTACGAGGCGGCCGTGCGTTTGTTGCTGTCAGGGGAGGAAGAGGCCGAAACGGCCCGCGCGCTTCTTGCCCGCCTTGGGCTCGCCCCGTTGCCGGAGGACCGCCGCTTGGCGCTTCGGGAGGCGGTGCAATGCCGCCGGTTTGCCGATATCATTCGGCAGCTCGGCTTGACGGACGAGGAGGCGTTTTTGGAACGGTGGGCCGCTCTCGATGCTGCCTATCAAAGCGGAGCGCTGCCCGCCGCGGAAGCGAAGTTGTGGGCGGCCGCTCGAGCGACGAGAGATCCGGCGCTGTCGCTGTTTTGCTGGCTGAGGCGAGCGGCCGTGCGGCTTGGGCTTGAGGACGAGGCGGCGCTCGTCCGTGTTGGGAAAATCGAGGATTTGCCTTCCGCCCCGTCGTTGAAACGGCTGCTTCTTCGCTTTCTTCATGAATCGGGGAGCGAAGGGGCCAAGAGGGCGGCCGAAGCGATTCTCGACCAGCTCGATGGCATGGCCATCGCTGCTGGCGGCGATGGGCTCATTGAGCACGTATGGATTTCGTTTCCATTGCCGCTTGGCGGCCGCAGCAGCGATTTTGCTGTGTGCTGGCAAGGAAGGAGGAAACAAGGCGGGCCGCTTGATGCCGATTACAACCGCATTGTTTGTTGCCTGACGCTTGAAGAGCTGGGAGAGGTGATCGTTGATATGCGCGTGCAACGACGGATCGTCCACATCTCCATTTTTCACGATGATCCGCGGTTGGCGGTTGCTGCCGCTCGGATGGCTCCGCTTGTCAAAGAGCGGTTTCAGGCGCACGGCTATGCGCTTTCAGGCATTGATGTAAAGGCAACGCGTTCCGCCCCTCCTCCGCCTTCCGTTTTTCTGTTTGCCGACAGTTGCAGCGAGGTGGATTGCCAAGCATGAACGAGGAGCGGAAAAAAGCAGTCGCCTTGTCTTACGATGCGGCACTTGACGCAGCTCCGATCGTCAAGGCGAAAGGGGTTGGCAAGGTCGCCGAAGCGATCATCGCCGCCGCCCGGCAGCACGGCGTGCCGATTCGCCAAGATCCGACGCTTGTTGAGCTGCTGGGGAAAGTGGAGATCAACGAAATGATCCCGGAGGAGCTGTACGCCTTAGTGGCTGAATTGTTCGCGTTTTTGTATCAGCTTGATCAGGAAGCGAAAGGAGAAAGAGCGGGGAAGGGGTAATTTTCCTATTCCCCGCTTTCTTAATTTTGCGGCGAAACGGTGGACAAGCGCGAAATGTTAGGTATAAAATGAAAGCGCTAAGACTTTTTTGATTTTATACATAGGAGGTTGGCGCATGAACATTCATGAATACCAAGCAAAAGAAATTTTGCGAAGCTATGGTGTGAGCGTGCCGAACGGCCGCGTCGCGTTCACGGTGGATGAAGCGGTCGAAGCGGCGAAAGAGCTCGGCGCGCCGGTGTGTGTCGTCAAAGCGCAAATTCATGCCGGCGGGCGCGGCAAAGCGGGCGGGGTGAAAGTGGCAAAAAGCCTCGAGGAAGTCCGTACATACGCCAGCGAATTGCTCGGCAAAGTGCTCGTCACCCATCAAACCGGCCCGGAAGGAAAAGAAGTGAAACGGCTGTTGATTGAAGAAGGGTGCGACATCCAAAAAGAATACTACATCGGCCTTGTCGTCGACCGCGCCACCTCGCGCGTCGTGTTAATGGGGTCGGAAGAAGGCGGAACGGAAATCGAAGAAGTGGCGGCGAAAACGCCGGAGAAAATTTTTAAAGAATACATCGATCCAGCCGTCGGGCTCCAAGCGTTCCAAGCGCGCCGATTGGCTTTCAACATCAACATTCCGAAGCATCTCGTCAACCAAGCGGTCAAATTTATGATGGGCTTGTACCAAGTGTTTGTCGATAAAGACTGCTCGATCGCCGAAATCAACCCGCTTGTCGTCACCGGCGACGGCAAAGTGATGGCGCTTGATGCGAAGCTGAATTTCGATTCAAACGCCTTATACCGCCATCCGGACATCCTTGAATACCGCGACTTGGATGAAGAAGACCCGAAAGAAGTCGAAGCGTCGAAATACGACTTGAACTACATCGCTCTTGACGGCAACATCGGCTGCATGGTCAACGGCGCCGGCTTGGCGATGGCGACAATGGACATCATCAAATATTACGGAGGCGAGCCGGCCAACTTCCTCGATGTCGGCGGCGGCGCCAGCGAGGAAAAAGTAAGGGAAGCGTTCAAAATCATTTTGTCCGACCCGAACGTCAAAGGCATTTTCGTCAACATTTTCGGCGGCATTATGAAATGCGATGTCATCGCGAGCGGCATCGTCGCGGCGACGAAGCAAGTCGGTTTGACGCTTCCGCTTGTCGTCCGACTTGAAGGAACGAACGTTGAGCTTGGGAAAAAGATTTTGCAAGAGTCGGGCTTAAACATTATTGCGGCCGAATCGATGGCGGACGGAGCACAAAAAATCGTCGAGCTAGTACGTTAAGAAAGCGAGGGAGACACGTGAGCGTTTTTGTCAATAAAGATACGAAAGTGATCGTACAAGGGATTACCGGTTCGCAAGGGCTGTTCCATACAAAGCAGATGATCGAGTACGGGACGAACATCGTCGGCGGCGTCACGCCGGGCAAAGGCGGCACGGAAGTCGAAGGCGTGCCGGTGTTTGACACCGTTTCCGAAGCGGTCGAAAAAACAGGCGCGAACGCCTCGGTCATTTACGTTCCGCCGGCCTTCGCTGCGGATGCCATCATGGAAGCGGTCGACGCGGGACTCGACCTTGTTGTTTGCATCACCGAAGGCATTCCGGTGCTTGATATGGTGAAAGTGAAACGGTACATGGAGGGCAAAAAGACGCGCCTCATCGGTCCGAACTGCCCGGGCGTCATTACGCCGGAAGAGTGCAAAATCGGCATTATGCCGGGCTACATCCATAAAAAAGGACATGTCGGCATTGTTTCCCGTTCCGGCACGCTGACGTACGAAGCCGTTCACCAACTGACGCAAGCCGGCATCGGCCAGTCGACGGCGGTCGGCATCGGCGGCGACCCGGTCAACGGCACAAACTTCATCGATGTACTGAAGGCGTTTAACGAAGACGAAGAAACGTACGCGGTCATTATGATCGGCGAAATCGGCGGCACGGCGGAAGAAGAAGCGGCCGAATGGGTGAAAGCGAACATGACGAAACCGGTCGTCGGCTTTATCGGCGGGCAAACGGCGCCTCCGGGCAAACGGATGGGCCATGCGGGCGCGATCATTTCCGGCGGCAAAGGCACGGCCGCAGAGAAAATCAAAAAAATGACCGAATGCGGCATTAAAGTGGCGGAAACGCCGGCCGTGATCGGCGAAACGCTCATTTCTGTGCTGAAAGAACGCGGCTTGTACGAGAAATGCAAAACGCACTAATGGTTTGGCCCCGCACGTTGCCGTGCGGGGTGTTGCATATCATGTCTATAGATGCAATTTGAAGCTTTCCCATTTGCCGCTTTTACAGAGCAATTGGATCGGCTGTCGGGCGACCGAACAACGCCGCTTAAAGACCCATGTATGGGTCTGTGAAGCGGGTGGCTGTTCGGTCTTCCGTCACGCCAAGGCGTGACGGGGAAGCCTGCGGCTTGCCTCCGACAGTCGAAAAAATAGACAGGCGACTTTTCCGTCAAGGATATGTTAAACGTTTTCGTTGCACCGATCGATCCATGCTGAAGGTGAAAAAAGAAAGGGGATCAGTATGTACGATACGGTCCGCGACCGACTTATCCATCTCCATCATTGCCGCGGGGCAGGATGGAAGACGATTCATTCCTTGCTGAAGGTTGATCCGACGCTCACCGCTCCATTTTCTCTGCCTCCTCATGATCTCCGCCCGCTCGTTCCGCTTTCCGACGCTCAATGGACCGCTTTTTTCCATGATTTGCATTCCATCGATGTGCAACGTGTGATAAAAACATATATGGACCGGTGCATTCATGTGGTCACCGTGTTTGATCATGACTATCCGCCGTTGCTTCGGCATATTTATGCCCCGCCGTGGGTGCTGTATGCAAAGGGGGCCCCCGCTTTGCTTCAGGAGCGGAAACTGATCAGCATCGTCGGCACGAGGCGGCCGACGAAAGAAGGAATCGAAGCGTTGAACAAATTGGTGCCGCCGCTTGTTGCCGCCGGCTTTACGATCGTCAGCGGGCTCGCGTTTGGGATTGACGTGTGCGCCCACCAACTCGCCGTCCAGCATGGCGGGTCGACGATCGCCGTCATCGCTGGGGGACTTGACCACATTTATCCGAAAGAACATCGACCGTTCGCCGCCCTGCTGATGAACGAACAGTTGGTCATCGCTGAGCATCCGCCGGCAACGCGCCCACAGGCATGGCAGTTTCCCGCGCGCAATCGCATCATCAGCGGGCTGTCGCTCGGCACGCTTGTCGTGCAGGCGAAGCGAAAAAGCGGTTCGCTCATTACCGCCGCGTATGCGCTTGAGCAAGGGCGGGAAGTGTTCGCCGTCCCCGGCCCGATCGGTTTGGCGGAATCCGCTGGGCCGAATACGCTCATTCAGCACGGGGCAAAACTAGTGCAAGAAGCGGCGGACATTTTGGATGAATTCCCGTACGTGTAATGCACATGTTTGACAAATGCGGCAATAATCATTAATAATAATGAAGATTTCAATTTACCTCCTAGGGGTGGAAGATGGATGTCAGACTACTTAGTTATCGTCGAATCGCCAACGAAAGCGAAGACGATCGAACGATACTTGGGAAAAAAATATACAGTCAAAGCGTCGATGGGCCACGTCCGCGATTTGCCAAAAAGCCAAATGGGCGTTGATATAGACCACGGCTACGAGCCGAAATACATTACGATCCGCGGCAAAGGCCAGGTGATCAAAGAGTTGAAAACGGCGGCGAAAAAAGCGAAAAAAGTGTTTCTTGCCGCCGACCCCGATCGCGAAGGAGAGGCGATCGCCTGGCATTTGGCCCACATGCTCGATCTGGACATTCACTCTGATTGCCGCGTTGTCTTTCATGAGATCACGAAGGATGCGATTCAGCAATCGTTTCAAAAGCCGCGCGCGATCAATATGAATCTTGTTGACGCCCAGCAGGCGCGGCGCGTGCTCGACCGCCTCGTCGGCTATAACATCAGCCCGCTCTTATGGAAAAAGGTGAAAAAAGGATTAAGCGCCGGCCGCGTCCAATCGGTGGCGCTGCGCCTCATCATCGATCGGGAACGAGAAATTCGCGAATTTCAGCCGGAAGAATATTGGACGATTCAAGCGACGTTTCAAAAAGAAGGAGAGACGTTTGCCGCCTCGTTTTACAGTATTGACGGACAAAAGCGCGATTTAAAGACGGAGGCGGATGTGAAAGCCGTGCTGGACCGCTTAAACGGAACGGCATTTGCGGTGAAAACGGTGACAAAACGAGAGCGCAAGCGCAGCCCCGTGCCGCCGTTTACGACGTCGTCGCTTCAGCAGGAAGCGGCGCGCAAACTGAATTTCCGGACGAAAAAGACGATGATGATCGCCCAGCAGCTGTACGAAGGAATCGATCTTGGCAGCGAAGGGACGGTCGGTTTGATCACGTATATGCGCACCGATTCAACGCGCGTCGCCGAGACGGCGCAGCAAGAGGCGGCGGCATATATCGAGGCGACGTTCGGCGCTATGTATGTCAACCAGGAAAAGCGGAAAGAGAAGAAAAGCACGAACGCCCAAGACGCCCATGAAGCGATCCGCCCGACATCGGCATTTCGCGATCCGGACAAAGTGAAACCGTATTTGACGCGCGACCAGTTTCGGTTGTATAAACTCATTTGGGAACGGTTCATCGCCAGTCAAATGGCGGCCGCCGTGCTTGACACCATGAGCGTCGAGTTGGAAAACAACGGTGTCGTGTTCCGCGCCAGCGGCTCGAAGGTGAAATTTCCAGGGTTTATGAAAGTGTATATTGAAGGAACGGACGATCAAGCGGAAGAGCAGGACCGTATCCTCCCGGATTTGGAAGAAGAGGAAACAGTTGAGAGCGAAACGATCGAATCGAAGCAGCACTTTACGCAGCCGCCGCCGCGCTACACGGAAGCCCGCCTCGTCAAAACGTTGGAGGAACTCGGCATCGGCCGCCCGTCGACGTATGCCCCGACGCTTGATACGATCCAAAAACGCAACTATGTCGTCCTTGAGAACAAGCGGTTTGTCCCGACCGAGCTCGGCGAAATCGTTGTCGAGCTGATGCTCGAATTTTTCCCGGAAATTATCGATGTCGAGTTTACGGCGAAAATGGAAAAAGAATTGGACGAAATTGAAGAAGGGAAAGTGGAATGGATCAAAGTCGTCGACGAGTTTTACCGCGAATTTGAAAAACGGTTGAAAGTGGCGGAAAAAGAAATGCGCGCAGTTGAGATTAAGGATGAGCCGGCCGGCATTGACTGCGAGGTGTGCGGCAGTCCGATGGTGTACAAAATGGGCCGTTTCGGCAAGTTTATCGCCTGCTCGAATTTTCCGGAATGCCGCCATACGAAGCCGATTGTCAAAGAAATCGGCGTCAAGTGCCCGAAATGCCGCGAGGGCAACATCGTCGAGCGCAGCACGAAAAGAAAGCGGGTGTTTTACGGCTGCGACCGTTTCCCGGATTGCGACTTCGTCTCGTGGGATAAACCGCTCGCCCGCCCGTGTCCGAAATGCGCGGGGCTGCTTGTGGAGAAAGAGCTGAAAAAAGGTGTGCAAGTGCAATGCACGGCGTGCGACTATGAAGAGCGGCTAGAAGCTTGAAAAGGCATCGGATACAATTCAGAATTTTATAAAAAAACAGTTGCGTTCATGCGGATGAATATGGTACGATGTAGTAGCCGTTGCGGGGTGAGGCGATGGAGAATTCGAAACTTGCGTTACAATTATTCATGGAATATTTACAAATCGAGAAAAATTATTCACAATATACTATTGTGTGTTACCGGCGTGACATTGAGCAGTTTTTCCGGTTTATGGATGAGGAAGGAATCGGCGCGCTCAATGAAGTGTCCTACAGCGACGTTCGTTTATATTTGACGAAACTATACGAGCAACAGTTGGCCAGCCGTTCGGTCGCCCGCAAAATTTCGAGTCTGCGCAGCTTTTACAAGTTTTTGTTGCGCGAAGGGCGGGCGGCCGAAAATCCGTTTGCGCTCGCGACACTGCCGAAAAAAGAGCAAAAAATTCCTAATTTTTTATACCCAAAAGAATTAGAAGCATTGTTTCTTGTCAATGATGAAAATACGGCCCTAGGCCAGCGCAATGCGGCGCTGGTTGAGTTGTTGTACGCGACTGGCGCTCGGGTTAGTGAATGTTGTCACATACAGCTGTCTGATGTCGATTTTGTTGCGGAAACCGTGCTCATTCACGGCAAAGGAAACAAGCAGCGCTACGTTCCGTTCGGCCGTCCGGCCCGCGAAGCGCTTGAACGGTATATCCATAGGGGCCGACGCGAACTGACAAGAAAGCTGCCGGCGGACCACCGCTATTTATTTGTCAACGCCCGAGGCAATCCGCTCACGCCTCGGGGAGTGCGCCATATTTTGGATCGGATTGTCGAAGCCGCTGCGCTGACGCAAAACATCAGCCCGCACGTGCTTCGGCATACGTTTGCGACTCATTTGCTCAACGAAGGGGCCGATCTCCGTTCGGTGCAGGAACTGCTCGGTCATGCGCATTTGTCATCGACGCAAGTGTATACACATGTAACGAAAGACCGGCTGCGGCATATTTATTTGCAGGCGCATCCGCGGGCGTAACCCGCAGGCAAGGAGGGGAAATGATGGGAGCCTTTCATGCGACGACAATTTTTGCCATCCGCCATAACGGCGCATCCGCCATGGCTGGAGACGGCCAAGTGACGTTCGGCAATGCGGTCGTCATGAAGCATACAGCGAAAAAAGTGCGGCGGCTGTTCCAAGGAAACGTGCTCGCCGGTTTTGCCGGCTCCGTCGCTGACGCGTTTACGCTGTTTGAAATGTTTGAAGGCAAGCTCGAACAATGGAATGGCAACTTGCCGCGCGCGGCGGTTGAGCTGGCGAAAGAGTGGCGGAGCGATAAAGTGTTGCGCCGCCTCGAGGCGATGCTCATTGTTATGGACAAACAGCATTTGTTGCTTGTCTCCGGCACGGGCGAAGTGATTGAGCCGGATGATGGCATGCTTGCCATCGGCTCGGGCGGTCAGTATGCGTTGGCTGCTGGGCGTGCGTTGAAGAAGTACGCCGGCGGCTCGATGACCGCGAAAGAGATTGCCAAGGCGGCGCTCGAGATCGCCGCTGACATTTGCGTTTATACGAACGGCCATATTATTGTTGAAGAGCTGTAAAAAGGAGGAGGCCGATGATGGCGGAAACGTTGACTCCACGGCAGATTGTCGAAAAGCTCGATCAGTTCATCGTCGGGCAAAAAGAGGCAAAAAAGGCGGTGGCGATCGCGCTTCGCAACCGGTACCGCCGCAGTTTGCTCGATGAAAAATTGCGCGATGAAGTGATGCCGAAAAACATTTTAATGATCGGCCCGACCGGGGTCGGGAAGACGGAGATCGCCCGCCGGCTCGCCAAACTCGTCGGCGCCCCGTTCATCAAAGTCGAAGCGACGAAATTCACCGAAGTCGGTTATGTCGGGCGCGACGTCGAATCGATGGTGCGCGATTTGGTGGAAACGTCAGTTCGGATCGTGAAAGAACGAAAAATGAACGAAGTGAAAGACAGGGCTGAACAGCAGGCGAACAAGCGGCTTGTTGAACTGCTCGTTCCGGGCAAGCCAAAGCAGACAATCAAAAATCCGCTTGAGCTGCTGTTTGGCGGCCAAGGAGCCCAAGCGGACAACAGCTACAGCCATGAGGATGAACAGGTGGAACAAAAGCGGCGCCAAGTTGCTTGGCAGCTGGCAAACGGGCAGTTGGAAAACGAGATGGTGACGATTGAAATCGAGGAACAGACGCCGTTATGGTTTGACTTTTTGCAAGGGGCAGGCATTGAGCAGATGGGGATGAACATGCAGGACGCCTTGAGCAGCCTCATGCCGAAGCGGCGCAAAAAGCGGCGTCTCAAAGTGAGTGAAGCGCGCAAAGTGCTCATCAACGAGGAAGCGCAAAAGCTGATCGACATGGATGAAGTGACGCAAGAGGCCGTCCGCCTGGCTGAGCAGTCCGGCATCATTTTTATCGATGAAATCGACAAAATCGCCCGCAGCGGAGCGGTGTCCGGCTCGGCCGACGTCTCGCGCGAAGGGGTGCAGCGCGACATTTTGCCAATTGTCGAAGGGTCGACCGTCATGACGAAGTACGGACCGGTGAAAACAGACCATATTTTATTCATCGCCGCCGGCGCGTTCCATATGGCGAAGCCGTCGGATTTGATCCCTGAGCTGCAAGGCCGTTTCCCGATCCGCGTCGAGCTTGCGAAACTTTCGGTCGACGATTTCGTAAGAATATTAGTCGAGCCGAATAACGCGCTCATTAAACAATATCAAGCTCTTTTGGCAACAGAAGGTATAAGTCTTGAATTTTCTGACGATGCTATTCGTAAGATTGCCGAGGTGGCGTTTGAAGTAAACCAGACGACCGACAACATCGGTGCGCGCCGGTTGCACACGATTTTGGAAAAACTGCTGGAAGACTTGCTGTTTGAGGCGCCGGACATCGGAATCGACAAGGTCGTCATCACACCGCAATATGTCGAGCAAAAACTCGGCAGCATCGTCAAAAACAAAGATTTAAGCGAGTTTATTTTATGAGGAGGAGATGAAATCCATGAACTTGCTAGAGAAAACGCGGAAAATCAACGCCATGTTGCAAAAGGCGGCCGGGCGGCCGGTCAATTTTAAAGAAATGGCAGAAACGCTTTGCGAAGTGATTGAAGCCAATGTGTTTGTCGTCAGCCGCCGCGGCAAACTGCTTGGATTCGCCATTAAACAATCGATTGAAAACGAACGGATGAAGCGGATGCTGGAGGAGCGCCAGTTTCCGGAAGAATACACGAAAAACTTGTTCAACATTACGGAAACGTCTCCTAATATTGATATTAATAGCGAATATACGGCGTTTCCAGTGGAAAATCGTGACTTGTTCAAAACCGGCTTGACGACGATTGTTCCGATCAACGGCGGAGGCGAGCGGCTCGGCACGCTCATTTTATCGCGCCTTGACCGCGAGTTTGACAATGACGATCTCATTTTGGCTGAATACGGTGCGACGGTCGTCGGCATGGAAATTCTGCGTGAAAAGGCGGAAGAAATTGAAGAGGAAGCGCGCAGCAAGGCGGTCGTGCAAATGGCGATCAGCTCCCTTTCTTACAGCGAGCTTGAGGCGATTGAACATATTTTTGAAGAGCTTGACGGAACGGAAGGGCTGCTTGTCGCGAGCAAAATCGCCGACCGCGTCGGCATCACCCGCTCGGTCATTGTCAATGCTCTGCGCAAACTAGAAAGCGCCGGCGTGATCGAATCGCGCTCGCTCGGCATGAAAGGAACGTACATTAAAGTATTGAACGACAAGTTTTTAAGCGAACTGGAAAAATTGAAATCGAGCTGAACGGCGTAGCCGCCTAAGCCCGCTGGGTATTTTGGCCCGGCGGGTTTTTTGTTGTTGGCAAACATCTTTGGCATCGTTTTTCTGTAATGGCATCGTCGAAAAATAGTACCAAGTTCCGTCTATACATTAGGTTTTCTTTCCCGTAAAATGAAAATTAGCAGAAATTGTCGAAAAATAGGAGAAAAGAGGGGATTCCATTGGCGCTCTTTTCAGCGACGATCGGTTGGCTTGAACAAGGGCTTCGCTACGCTGCGCTTCGCCAACAGGCGATCGCCGACAACATCGCCAACGCCGATACGCCGGGCTATAAGGCGAAAGATGTGCGCTTTCAGGCTGAATTGGAACGGGCGTTTCGGCTTGAGGCCAAACGGACGAATCCGAAGCATTTTTCGTTTCCAAACGAACAAAATGGAAAAATCATCGTGACGACGGACACAACGGTGAGTTACAATCATAATGGAAACAGTGTCGATATTGATCAAGAAATGTCAAAACTAGCAGAAAACCAAATTTATTACAATGCCTTAATCGAGCGGCTCAACGGCAAATTTACCACGTTGAAAACCGTGATTAAAGGAGGGAAATAACGGGTGTCTTTGTTTCAAAGTCTAAACATTTCGGCTTCGGCGTTGACCGCCCAACGGTTGCGCATGGACGTGATTGCCTCCAACATCGCTAACGTCGATACGACGCGCGCCCGCCTTGTCAACGGCGAATGGGAGCCGTACCGTCGCAAAATGGTCATCATCGAACCGCAGAGCGGGTCGTTTTCGGGCTATTTGCAGGCTGCGCTCGGCCGTGCCGACGCGGTGGACGGCGGAGTGCGGGTGCGCGAAATTGTCGATGATCCGGCGCCGTTTAAACTCGTCTACGACCCGAATCACCCGGATGCGGGCGCCGACGGCTATGTGCGTCTGCCAAACGTCGACCCGCTGAAAGAAATGGTGGACTTGATCGGGGCGACGCGTTCGTATGAGGCGAACGTTACGGTGTTGAATGCTTCGAAAGGAATGCTCATGAAGGCGCTCGAGATCGGGAAATAGCATGCGAGGGGGATAAACGATGATTGATGGAGCAAGCCGCATTGGGCTGACGATGTCTTCCGCCGTTTCGCCCCCAGCGAAGCCGGCTGAGGCGCAAAAGCAATTCGCCGCATTTTTCAAAGAGGCGCTCAACCGCGTGAACGAAGCGCAAATTCAAGCCGATGCGCTGACGGAAAAGCTCGTTCGCGGGGAGAACGTTCAGTTGCATGATGTGATGATCGCCGCGCAAAAAGCGAGCATCACGTTGCAGCTGACGCTGGAGATCCGCAACAAAGCGATCGAAGCGTATCAGGAAATGATGCGCATGCCATTGTAGCAGCAATGAATCGCAATACATACGGAAGCCGCCGCCATTGTTGCGCTATGGCGGCAGGTATTGGATCATCGGGGGAATTGTATGAGAAGGAAATGGAAAGAGTGGTGGAGCCGCGCTCGCGCGTTTTGGCAGGAACGGACAAAAAAGCAGAAATGGCTCGTGCTCACTGCGGCAGCGGCCGTGCTTTTGGCCGTTGGCGTCGGCGTCTTTTTCGCCACAAGGACGGAAATGGTGCCCCTCTACAGCAATTTGTCGCCGCAAGAAGCGGGGCAAATTAAAGCAACGCTTGACCAGCGCGGCGTTCCGGCCGAAGTGGCGGACGGCGGGACGACGATTAAAGTGCCGAAAGAGCAAGTGGACGCGCTGAAAGTCGAGCTCGCTGCGGAAGGCATCCCGAACAGTGGAGTCATTGACTATTCATTTTTCGGCCAAAACGCGAGCTTCGGCATGACGGACAATGAGTTCAATATGGTGAAGCTGAAGGCGATGCAAACGGAACTCGCCAACTTGATCAAGACGATCGACGGCGTCGAGGACGCCAAAGTCATGATCAACCTTCCGCAGCCAAGCGTATTTGTTTCCGATGGAAAAGGTGAAGCCTCGGCTTCGATCGTGCTGAAGACGAAGCCGGGCTATCAATTCAGCGACGAGCAAATTCGGGCCTTGTATCATCTCGTTGCCAAAAGTGTTCCGAATCTCTCTACAGATAATATCGTCATTATGAATCAGTTTTTTGAGTATTATGACCTAAAAAATGATGGGGAAAATTCGACAGGGGCGACATTCGCCTCACAGCAGCAAATCAAAAAGCAGATCGAGCGCGACATTCAACGCCAAGTGCAGCAACTGCTCGGCACGATGATGGGGCAGGATAAAGTCGTCGTCTCCGTGACGGCGGATGTCGACTTTACGCAGGAGAAACGAGAAGAAAATTTGGTTTCTCCAGTGGACGAGAAAACGAAGCAAGGTATTGCCGTCAGCGTTCAGCGCATTAAAGAGACGTACTCCGGGAGCGGTGCGCCGCCCGGAGGCGCCGCTGGAACAGGCGCGAACGAAGTGCCGGGCTACCAAAACGCAAACGGCGCAACAAACGGCAACTATGAACGAACCGAAGAGACGATCAACAACGAGGTAAACAAAATCAAAAAGCAAATCGTCGAAAGCCCATATAAAATCCGCGACCTAGGCATCCAAGTGATGGTCGAGCCGCCTGACCCTAATGATCCGAACTCGCTGCCGCCCGAGACGGTCAATGATATTCAAAAACTGCTAGGCACAATCGTTCGGACGTCAATTGACAAAAGCGAGGCGCAAACGCTCACGGATCAAGACATCAACAACCGCATCGTCGTTTCGGTGCAAAAATTCAACGGCAAGCCGACATTCACCCAATCGACGCCGGACCGGCCGGTGTGGTGGTGGTATGCGGCCGGCGCAGGAGCGCTGTTGCTCGTCGCCTTGCTGTTGTTCCTCTGGCTGCGCCGCCGCCGTGAAGACGAGGAAGAGGAAGAAGAACGCTTGTTTGCTCCGCCGCTTTCGACGGAGCCGGATTTGCCGGAGCCGCCGGAGACGGAGGCAGCGTTGCGCCGTCGACAGCTTGAGCGTCTGGCGAAAGAAAAGCCGGATGAGTTTGCCAAACTATTAAAAACGTGGCTATCGGAAGAGTAGGGGGAACGGCGTATGGCAAAGCGCGAACGAAAAGGCGGGCTGTCGGGCAGGCAAAAAGCAGCCATCCTGCTTATCTCCCTCGGCCCGGATGTGTCGGCCTCTGTCTATAAACATTTATCCGAGGAAGAGATCGAGAAGCTGACGCTGGAAATTTCCAACGTCCGTCAAGTGACGACGGAACAAAAAGAGGAAGTGCTTGAAGAGTTTCGACAGCTCGCCCTGGCGCAAGATTACATCGCCCAAGGCGGCATCGCCTATGCGAAAGAAGTGCTTGAAAAAGCGCTCGGCCCGGATAAGGCAATGCAGATCATCAACCGCCTGACATCAGCGCTGATGGTGCGGCCGTTTGATTTCGCCCGCAAAGCCGACCCGATGCAGCTGTTAAACTTCATCCAAAATGAACATCCACAAACGATCGCTCTGATTCTTTCGTATTTGGAGCCGGCGCAGGCAGGGCAAATTTTATCGGCGCTGCCGCAGGAAATGCAGGCGGATGTCGCCCGGCGCATCGCGCTGATGGACAGCACATCGCCGGAGATTATCAACGAAGTCGAGCAAATTTTGGAGCGGCGGCTGTCTGCGACCGTCGTGCAAGATTACACGCAAGCCGGCGGCATTGAGGCGGTCGTGGAAGTGCTGAACCAAGTCGATCGGAGCACGGAGCGGACGATTTTGGATGCCTTGGAAATCCAAGATCCGGAACTGGCCGAGGAAATCAAAAAACGGATGTTTGTCTTTGAAGATATCGTGACGCTCGATCACCGCGCCATTCAGCGCGTCATCCGCGAAGTGGATAACAATGACTTGATGCTGGCGCTTAAGGTGGCGAGCGATGAAGTGAAAGACATCGTCTTCCGCAACATGTCGACAAGAATGGCGGAGACGTTCAAAGAAGAAATGGAATATATGGGGCCAGTCCGGCTGCGTGATGTCGAGGAGGCGCAATCGCGCATCGTCGCCGTGATCCGACGTCTCGAAGAGGCTGGAGAAATCGTCATCGCGCGCGGGGGAGGAGATGATATTATTGTCTAACGTCATTAAAGCGCCAAAATTGGCGGTGCGCTCTGGGAAAAAGACGATCGTCGTGCAGCGCCATGTTTCCGATCTTCCATCGTCCGGCGACGATCGGCAACGGGAGATGGAAGCGGTCGCCGCCGCCAAGGAAGAAGCAGCCGAGCTTCGCCGCCAGGCAGAGCAATATTACGAATCGGTGCGCGAGCAGTTGGCCCGCGACAAAGAGGAATGGCAGCGTGAGAAAGAGCGCCTCATCGAGGAAGCGCGCGCCCGCGGGTATGAAGACGGCTATGCGGCTGGGCGCGAGGAGGCTTTGAGCGAGCACCGCGCGTTGATTGAGCAAGCCCGCCGCTTGGCGGAGCGAGCGAACACCGAATTTTACGCTCGCATCGAATCGACGGCTGAGGCGATGCTGGAGGTGGCGTTAAAAGCGGCCGAACGCATTCTCGGCGCCGCGCTTGAGGGCGATCGAAACGCTTTTTTGCCGCTCGTGCACCAAGCGTTGCAGGAAGTGCGCCAGCAAACGGAAGTGGCCGTTTATGTGCATCCGCACGGCTACGAAATCGTGGCAGAACAAAAAGAGCTGCTGAAATCTCTGTTTCCGCATCGCGTTGATCTATTCATCTACCCGGACGATGCGCTTCCTGAATATGGATGTGTCGTGGAGACGCCGTTTGGACGCATCGAGGCGGGCGTCGATGTACAGCTTGAGCGGCTGCGCGAGGCGCTCTACCGGCGATTGAAGGAGGGGGCGTTTTCTGAACTGGCAGGCGCTTCTTGATGAAATCAACGCTGTCGACTTGTATAAACGGTTTGGCAAAGTGTCGCGCGTCATCGGCTTGATGATGGAATCGAAAGGACCGAAAAGCTCGATTGGGGATCTTTGTTACATCCATGAACAGAGCGGATGCCGGAAAATTCCCGCCGAAGTCGTCGGCTTTCATGAACAGCACGTCTTGCTTATGCCGTTTTCCGCCACGACCCATATCGCTCCCGGCTGTTTTGTCGAAGCGACCGGCCGACCGCTTGAAGTGCACGTCGGCGATGCGCTCATTGGCATGGTTCTGGATCCGCTCGGCCAACCGCTTGACGGGAGCCCGTTGCCGCCCGGGCTGAAGCCGGTTTCGGTCGAACGCGATCCGCCCAATCCGCTCGTTCGGCCGCCGATTGTCGAACCGCTTGAAGTCGGCATCCGCGTCATCGACAGCCTGCTTGCCGTCGGCAAGGGGCAGCGCGTCGGCATTTTTGCTGGCTCGGGCGTCGGCAAAAGCACGCTCATGGGAATGATTGCCCGCCATACGTCGGCTGATGTGAACGTCATCGCCTTAATCGGCGAGCGTGGCCGCGAAGTGCGCGAGTTTTTAGAGCGCGACCTTGGCCCAGACGGCTTGGCCCGCTCGGTCGTCGTCGTCGCCACGTCCGACCAGCCGGCGCTGATGCGCGTCAAAGGCGCCTATACGGCAACGGCGATCGCCGAATATTTTCGCGACCAAGGGGCGGATGTCATGCTCATGATGGACTCGGTCACCCGCGTCGCGATGGCGCAGCGGGAGATTGGCCTTGCCGTCGGTGAGCCGCCGACGACGAAAGGCTATACGCCATCGGTCTTCGCCCTCCTGCCAAAGCTGCTTGAACGGGCTGGAACGAACGCTTCCGGCACGATCACCGCGTTTTATACGGTGCTTGTTGACGGCGATGACATGAATGAGCCGATCGCTGATGCGGTGCGCGGCATTTTGGATGGCCATTTTGTGTTGGAACGCCAGCTGGCGAACAAAGGGCATTACCCGGCGATCAACGTGCTCAAAAGCGTCAGCCGCGTCATGCCCCACATGATCAGCGCAGAGCACCGCGAAGCGGCAAACCGGTTCCGCCGCCTTCTGTCCACTTATATCGATTCGGAGGATTTGATTCAAATCGGGGCGTACAAACGGGGGTCGTCCCAAGAAATTGATGAGGCGATCGAATTTTATCCGCAAATGATGGCGTTTTGCCGCCAAAACATCGATGAAAAAACGACGCGCGCCGAAAGCATTGATAGGTTGTTGCGCTTGCTGTCGGTTCGGTGAGAAATCGCGCGCCATGTTCAGACGATGAAAGGGTGAACAAATGTGACGCCGACGTTTCGGCTGCAAAAAGTGCTGGCGATGAAAGAAAAAGAAAAAGAAAAGGCGCTTGGCGAATACGAGGAGGCGGTCCGCCGGTTTGAGCAGGCAGCCGAAACGCTTTACCGCCTGCTCAAGGAAAAAGAAGAATGCGCGGCGGCTCGGGATGAACAGCTTCAAGCCGGCCTGTCCGTTGGAGACATTCGCCTTAGGCTGCAATATATGGCGAATTTAGAGCGGATGATCGACCATTATCAGCTCGTCGTCATGCAGGCGCGCGAGCAGATGCAGCGCCGGCAGCAGCGTTTGATGGAATTGAATATCGAAGTGAAAAAATACGAAAAAATGCGCGAGCGCATGAAGCGGTGGGCCGAGCAGCTTGAGAGGGAAGCGGAACGCCGCCTGCTCGATGAAATGGCGGTTCAACGTTTTGCAAGGCAAGGAGAGGTATAGATGGCGGAGAGCAAAGTTGAACAGGAAATGCAGGCGAGTTGGTGGCAATGGCTGTTGTTTGTCATTGTCATTCCGAGTGCGTTTGCCGCCTCCTTTCTGTTGTTGATTTTAAACATTGCCGGCGTTGATGTGGCCAAGGCGGCAAAGCAGTGGACCATAAAGGCGCCGTTTGTCTCCGAGTGGATCAACTGGAGCAAAAGGGAGAAAGCTTTGCAAAAAACGATTGAAGCTCAGCAGCAGACGATCAACCAGCAAAAACGAACGATCGCCGACCAACAAAAGCAAATCAAGCAGTTGAAAAACGAATTGGCGGCAAAGGAAAAGGAAATCGCCCAGCTGTCTGCGCCAAGCGGGAAAACGGACGCTCAGGCTGAGCCTGTTGACGAGCCGGCCTTGACGGAAGAAGATGTCGTCGGCATGTATGACGCCATGTCGGAAAAACAGGCGGCGGCGATTTTAGCGGAACTGCCTGAGAGCGAAGCGCTCCGTGTACTGAGCCAGATTGACGGCGACAAAGCGGCAGCCATTTTGGAACAAATGCCGGCTGGGCAGGCGGCGAAACTGTTGGCATCGTTAAGTAAAAGGGCGATGGGGAAGGAGGCGGCCGAATGAAAGTAACGATCACAGCAAACGCGCCGCTATCGGCAGGCGCTATGGCGGTGAAAAAAGAGGCGGAAAACGCAAACGTGTTTGCGGCGTTGCTTGCTGATAAGCAACAAGAGTTATTGCCCGCTGGGGCAGAGACTAGCTTGCTTCAAGAGGAGTCGAGCAAAAACAAAGAGCCAGATTGGCAAAATGGCGGAATGGAAACGGGCGCAGCCGGACAACCATCTTCAGCGGAAAAGAAGCCGGCGCAAATCGAATCATTGTGGCTTGCCCCTTCCCTCGTGGCTGCTTGGGCTGTCGCTCCAATTTCGGCAGCTGCAGGCGCGCCGCTTTTAGCGGCGGATCAGCAGGCGGAAGGGAAAACGAGTGATCATGGGACATTTCCGTTTGTCGGTGCGATGAATGGTGAAGAAAAGATTGCCGCTCAGCCGGCGGCCGATGAAGCGGGATTGGAACGTGCGTTCATAACCGACGGACAAAAACGTGGTCATATCGATGCTGAATCGGGTTCGCCTTCCAGCGGAAAAACCGGGATGTTTCCACTGCTCCTGAGCGACGGCGACCAGCGCCCGTTCCGTGAGCAGGGAGGCAACAGGGCGGTTGTCGCGCTGCCGAACGGAGTTTCTTCTGTGCGACCGGCTGGCGAAAAAGACGTTTCGCTGCCAAAAAGGGGGGACAAGGGGCAGGGCGGCGAGGCCGCTCCTTCGTTCACTACTCCTCCTGCGCTTTTATCACCCTCCTTTTCATCTGTCGGGTTGGTCGGCGAGATGCCGGCGTCAGCTGGCGGAAGCGTCGCTGATCAAGTCGCCCACGCGCTAAGGTCGGCGCGGTGGATGAAGCTTCCAAACGGTGTCATGCAGCTTGTCATCCGTCTGCATCCGGAACATCTCGGGACGGTGACGGTGAAAATGACAGAGGAAGGTGGAAAGCTCGCCGCCAAGCTGCTCGTGGCGAACGACGCGGTGAAAGAGTTGCTCTACGCTCATTTGCCGCAGCTTGCTCAGCAGCTTGATGCGAGTTCCATCACGGTCGAAAAATGGACCGTTTGGTCGGATTATGACAGCCCCGCGATGCCGCCATATTCCGGAAACCGCCAAGGAGGGCAGCAGCAGGGCGAATCGCGGCAAAAACAAAAGCGGGAGCCATCATCTTCCTTCCCGTTTGCGCTAGACGGGATCGAAGCTGACGCATAAGGGGGAAAAGAACGAGGATGACAACGAATGCGATTGACGGGAGCTTATGGCTGACAAACGCGGTTCAGCCGGAACGGAAAACGGGCAATCAAATTTTAGGAAAAGACGATTTTCTCAAAATTTTGCTCGCTCAGCTCGAAAACCAAGACCCGCTCAATCCGATGGAAGATAAAGACTTTATCGCGCAAATGGCGAGCTTCTCTTCGCTTGAGCAAATGATGAACATCGCCAATTTGATGCAGCAATGGATGCAAGCGTCAAGCCGCGATGCGCTTTTGCGCTACAGCGAATGGATCGGCAAAACGGTGCACTGGCAAGACGGCGAGACGACGATGAGCGCCGTCGTTCAATCGGTCATGCAAAAAGACGGCCAAGTGACTCTTGGGCTTGATAACGGGACAACGATTGCCGCGGATGCGGTCGTGAAAGTCGAACAAAAAGGATAAAAAGGGGAGAGGAAACCGATGCTTCGTTCCATGTATTCCGGAATCGGCGCCATGCGCAACTTTCAAACGAAGTTGGATGTCATCGGCAACAACATTGCCAATGTCAATACGTACGGGTTTAAAAAAGGACGAACGATTTTCAAAGATTTGATGAGCCAGACGATTTCCGGCGCCAGCGCTCCTGGCACTGCCGGCCGCGGCGGGACGAATCCAAAGCAGGTCGGGCTCGGTTCGCAGCTGGCGGCGATCGACACCGTCCATACGCAAGGCAGTTTGCAAACGACCGGCCGCGTGCTCGATTTGGCCATTTCCGGCGACGGGTTTTTCGTCGTCGGCGATGCGTCCGGCAACAATCGCATGTATACGAGAGCCGGGAATTTTTATCTCGATTCGCAAGGCTATATTGTCAATGCCGATGGCCAATATTTGCTCGGTGTTGGAAATAGCCGCCTTCAAGTTCTGACAGATGCGAAAAGCTTAAGCATCGGAGCGGACGGCCAAGTGACTATTGTGAACGCATCCGGCAACTTGCAGACAATCGGCACGATTCAGCTCGCGAAATTTGCCAACAATGACGGATTAGAAAAAGCCGGCAACAACTTGTTCCGCGAAACGACCAACTCTGGAGCGCCAACGATAGGGGCGCCGGGAGCGAACGGAACCGGAACGATCGTCTCCTGCGCGCTTGAGATGTCCAACGTCGACCTTGCCGAGGAATTCACGGAGATGATCGTCGCCCAGCGCGGCTTCCAGGCGAATACGCGCATCATTACGACATCGGATGAAATTTTGCAAGAGCTTGTCAACTTGAAAAAATAGAATAGGAGGTAGGGCGTGAGCGGCGTCTTGCGCCTGTTGCCCGATGATTTCGTTAACGAAGCTCAACGGCAAACGGTTTGTGCTCAATGCGTTGTACATCGAACAAATTGAAGCGTTTCCTGATACGACCGTGACGCTGACGAACGGAAAAAAATTCGTCGTTCGCGAAACGGTCGAGCAAGTGGCGGCGCGAGCGAGCGAATTTTACCAGCAGCTTGGTGTGTTTCGCTTACCGAAAGCAGGAGGATTGGACCGTGAAAGGGAATAAAGCAATCAAAACGATGATCATTGTGCTGGCGGTCATCGCTTTGGCTGGAACGGCGGCGCTTGTCGCGGTGATGAAGATGGGGCATGCGGAAAAACAAGGGGCGCCAAGCGCTGACGAACTGGCGGAACGATCGATCGACATTCCGGAAATGACCACCAATTTAGCAGACGGACGTTATATTAAAATCTCATTTAAAATTGAAACAGACAGCGATCAAGGAAAAGAAGAGGCGGAGAAACGCGATTTTCAGATGAAAGACGTGATCATCGAGCAACTTTCGCAGATGAAAGCGGCCGACTTTAAAGGAAAAGAAGGGCTGACGGCGCTGAAAGAGAGGCTGAAGCGCGAGATCAACGGATTGATGCAAGAAGGGAGAGTGGAGAACGTCTACATTACCTCTTTTATCCTCCAGTAGCCCTGTCATTGGAAGGGGGGAAGATGAAATGACGGCCGGGGAAGTATTGTCGCAAAGCGAAATTGACGCGTTGCTCGCGGCGCTTTCTGCAGGGGAGATGAGCGCGGAGGAGCTGAAAAAAGAGGAGGAAGGCCGACGCGTCAAAACGTATGATTTTCGGCGGGCGCTCCGGTTTTCCAAAGATCAAATCCGCAGCCTGACGCGCATTCATGAAAATTTCGCCCGTCTGCTGACAACGTTTTTTTCCGCCCAGCTGCGAACATATGTGCAAATTTCGGTCGCATCGGCCGACCAAATTCCATACGAAGAATTTGTCCGCTCCATCCCAAAAATGACGATCATCAATGTCTTTGAGGTGCCGCCGCTCGGCGGGCATGTCCTTTTGGAAGTCAACCCGAACATCGCTTACGCCATGCTTGACCGGGTGATGGGCGGGCGCGGCGTCGGGATGGATAAAGTGGAGCATTTGACGGAGATTGAAACACGCATCATGTCCAATTTGTTTGACAAGGCGTTTGTCCATTGGCGCGACGCTTGGGAATCGGTGGCGGAAGTCGACCCGCTCTTTGTCGATTTTGAAGTCAATCCGCAGTTTTTGCGCATGATTGCGCCGAACGACACCGTTGTCGTCATTTCGCTCAACACGCAAATCGGCGAAGCGCGCGGCATGATGAATGTGTGCATTCCGCATGTCGTCTTGGAGCCGATTATGCCGCGGCTGTCGGTGCATTACTGGATGCAGGCGCAAAAAAAGGAGCGTTCCCCCGAGGAAGCGAAACGGATCGAACAGCGCATCCGCGCGGCAAAATTGCCGATTATCGCTGAACTGGGAACGGCGGTCATCACGGTCAATGAATTTCTTCAACTCGAGGCCGGCGATGTCATTCAGCTCGAGCAGTCGATTCATGAGCCGCTCGTGGTCAAAATCGGCCATATTCCAAAGTTTATCGGCCAGCCGGGGAAGCGGAACAAAAAGCTGGCGGTGCAAATTTTAGCGATGATCGAGGGGGACGAAGACGACCATGATGAATGATGGAATGTTGTCGCAGGATGAAATTGATGCTTTGTTGCGCGGAATGGACAGCGACGGACCTATTCCGGCGCTTCATGATCTTCTCTCTCCGCTTGAGCAGGACGCCCTTGGGGAAATCGGCAATATTTCTTTCGGCAGTTCGGCCACTGCCCTGTCGATGTTATTGAACCAAAAGGTGGAAATTACGACGCCAAGCGTGTCCATTATCGAGCGCACAAGCGTCGCGGATGAATTTCCGCAGCCATATGTCGCCATCCAAGTCAACTATACGGAAGGGCTGCTCGGGACAAACTTGTTGGTCATTAAACAGCAAGACGCGGCGATTATCGCTGATTTAATGCTTGGCGGCGACGGAACGGCGGCCGATGGTCCGCTCGGAGAGATTCAGCTGAGCGCTGTTCAAGAAGCGATGAACCAAATGATGGGTTCAGCGGCGACGTCGATGTCGACCGTCTTTGGCAAGCGGGTTGATATTTCCCCGCCGACGCTCCATCTGCTTGATTTAGCGGAAGGAAAAGGGATGGAATATTTGCCGGACGAAGACTTTTTCATTAAAGTGTCATTTCGGCTGAAAATCGGCGAGTTGATCGACTCAAGCATTATGCAGCTGTTGCCGATCGATTTCGCGAAAGAATTGGTTGCCCAATTGCTCGGCTCGCCGCTTGAGGAGCCGGGGGCAGCGGAAGTGAGCCTTAAGTCGTCGGCGGACGACCGGCCGTTTCGCGAGCCGCAGCCTGTTCCAATTGACGTTCAGGCAAACGGCGGTGCGGCCGCTTCAGAAGCGGCGAGCCGCTCGACGGATGGACCGCCGGCTGGGCGGGCGGACAAGGAGAGGGAGGGTGCAGCCGCTCGGCATATTCAAACCGCCGATTTCGTCGAGTTCGATGCCCCGCCGCTTGCGGCAACGGAGGCGCGCAATTTGGAGCTGCTGTTTGATGTGCCGCTGCAGGTGACGGTTGAACTCGGGCGGACGAAGCGGTCGGTGCAGGAAATTTTGCAGCTGTCGACTGGATCGATCATTGAGCTCGATAAACTGGCCGGCGAACCGGTCGATGTGTTTGTCAACAACAAGCTGATCGCGAAAGGCGAGGTTGTCGTCATCGATGAAAATTTCGGCGTACGCATCACGGACATCATCAGCCAAAGCGATCGGCTGACAAAGTTAAAATAAACAGGCGTTTGGGAGGTTAGGGGACATGGCAAGAGTGCTTGTCGTTGATGATGCGGCATTTATGCGCATGATGATTAAAGACATTTTGACGAAAAACGGACATGAAGTCGTCGCCGAAGCGGCCGATGGACGGCAGGCGATCGAGAAATACAAGGAAACGCGGCCCGATGTCGTGACAATGGATATTACGATGCCGGAGATGGATGGGATTGCGGCGCTCAAGGAAATTAAAAAAATCGACAGCAATGCCAAAGTCATTATGTGCTCCGCGATGGGGCAGCAGGCAATGGTGATTGATGCCATTCAAGCCGGGGCGAAAGATTTTGTGGTCAAGCCGTTCCAAGCCGACCGCGTCATCGAAGCGATCAACAAAACGATCGGGTGAGCGATCAGAGGTGGAAACGATGGCAATTTGGCGCTGGGCGGCCGTTTTGCTGGCAGCAGCCATTGCTTTGGGGCCGACGCCGGCATCGGCCGCCCAAAGCCCCACGGTCGCCGACTGTCTGCAGCATCCCGATTCATGCGGGCCGTCAGCTCCTTCCGGGCAGCAGACAAACCAAACAGCGAATCAAGCCGCTGATGCGGTTTCCGCTTCCGATGTGCTTCGGCTCATCGGCGCGACCGCCTTTGTCCTCATTCTCCTTTATGCGGTGTTAAGGTGGATGTCCCGCCGTCAGTCGTTTGTTTCAAGCCAAAAGGGCGTCATCGAGCATCTCGGCGGGACGAGCGTCGGGACGAACCGCTCTGTACAGCTCATTAAAGTCGGCCGTCGGCTGCTCGTCATCGGTGTCGGTGATTCGATTCAGCTTCTGAAAGAAATTGAAGACGAACAAGAAATGAATGAACTGTTGGAGCAACATCGCGCACGGTTGGAGCGAATGGCGGAGTTGGGCCGGCTTGGCTCCTTCCTTCGAGGCGAGTGGACGGGGAAATCAAAGCGGAAAAACGGTTTGCCGCCGTCGTTTTCGGCGCTGTTGGCGGAGGAGATGAAGCAAATGGCCGAAAAGCGAAACGAGTGGCTCAATCGGTTGAAGAAGAAAGGGACGGCGGACGATGAGTGAATTTGTCCATATGTTTGATTCGATGGCTCCCGAGCACGTGTCGACAGCGGTGAAGCTTCTTCTGTTGCTCACCGTGTTGTCGATCGCACCCGGCATTCTCATTATGATGACATGTTTTACCCGCATCGTCATCGTTTTGTCGTTTGTGCGCACGGCGCTCGGCACACAGCAGATGCCGCCGAACCAAGTGCTCGTCGGGCTCGCCTTGTTTTTAACGTTTTTCATTATGGCGCCGACTTGGAAAGACATCAACGATCAGGCATTGCAGCCGCTGTTTGCCGACAAAATTGACTTGGAGGAGGCGTATGAACGGGCGGCTGTTCCGCTGAAGCAGTTTATGAGCCAATACACCAGGCAGGAAGATTTGGCGCTGTTTTTATCATACAGCGGCGCCAAACAGCCGAAAACGGTCAACGACATCCCGATGACCGCGCTCGTGCCGGCGTTTGCCATCAGTGAGTTGAAAACGGCGTTTCAAATGGGCTTTATGATTTTTATTCCGTTTTTAGTCATCGACATGATCGTCGCCAGCGTCTTAATGTCGATGGGGATGATGATGCTGCCGCCCGTGATGATTTCGCTGCCGTTTAAAATTTTATTGTTTGTCCTTGTTGATGGCTGGCATTTGGTCGTCAAATCATTGTTGCAAAGTTTTCAATAAAGATAGGTGGCGTTTATGAGTGCCGATTTCATCATCCGCCTTGCTGAACAAGGCGTGTATATCGTGCTTGTCGTCTGCGGGCCGCTCTTGTTGTTGTCCCTTGCCGTCGGGCTTGTCGTCAGCATTTTCCAGGCGGCGACGCAAATTCAAGAGCAGACGCTCGCGTTTGTGCCGAAAATCGTCGCCGTCTTGCTTGGACTTGTGTTTTTTGGGCCGTGGATGCTCTCGAAAATGGTGTCGTACGCGCACGATATTTTCAACAATCTTGCTTCGTTTATAGGCTGATCGGCGATGGAACAAGCATGGACTTATTTTCCGGCGTTTTTGCTCGTCTTTGTCCGCGCCGCTTCGTTTTTCGCGGCGATGCCGTTGTTTTCCTATCGGACCGTGCCGGCTTCGTATAAAGCCGGATTGGCGTTTTTGTTCAGCTGGCTGTTGTTTTTGGCGATGCCCAAACCGGTGTTGGCGCTTGACGGTGTGTATGTATTGCTTGTCGTAAAAGAAGCGCTCGTCGGATTGGCGCTCGGGCTGCTGGCAGCGATCCTCATGGCGGCGATGCAAATCGCCGGCGGCTTGATCGATTTTCAAATCGGGTTTGCCATCGCCAACGTCATCGACCCGCAAACTGGAGCGCAAAGCCCGCTGCTTGGCGAATATCTTCATTTGCTCGCCCTGCTGCTTTTGCTCGCTCTCGATGGCCACCATTTGCTGCTTGACGGCATGTTTTACAGCTATCATTGGTTGCCGCTTGACCGCCTGCCGCACGTTGCTGACGGTCGGGCGGTGGAATACGCGGTGCGGGCGTTTGCTGCGATGTTCGCCGCCGCTTTCCAAATGGCGGCCCCGCTTGTCGGATCGCTCTTTTTAGTCGACGTGGCGCTTGGCATCATCGCCCGCGCGGTGCCGCAAATGAACATTTTTGCGGTCGGCTTTTCCGCCAAAACGGCAGCGGCGTTTTTGCTCCTGTTGGCGGGGATTGGGACGATATTGCTTGCGGCGCGCAGTGTATTTCACTTCATGTTTGCCTCGTTGCGCGAGTTGATGCGGCTGTTGGGGGGCGGATAAGATGGGCGAGTGGCGGCTCGATTTGCAATTTTTCGCTGGGGAAAAAACGGAAAAGGCGACGCCTCGCAAACGGCAAGAAGTGCGGGAAAAAGGACAGGTGGCCAAAAGCGGTGATGTCGTCTCCGCTTCCGTGTTGCTTGCTTCATTTCTTGCTTTGTCCTTGGCGGGGGCGTACGAGCGGGACGGTCTGCTGCGGTTGTTCGCCCGCGCCTTGTCCGATTCTGCCTCCCCTTCGTTGACGGTTGACTCGCTTCACCGGCTGTTTCTTGACTGGCTTTCCCATGCATCCTTGCTTTTGGCGCCGCTGTTCGCCGCCGCAGTGCTGGCGGCTGGGTTGGCCAACTTTTTGCAAATCGGCGCCTTGTTCACCGTTGAACCGTTAAAAATGGATGGGAACCGCCTCAATCCCGTGCAAGGAATGAAACGGCTGTTTTCGTTGCGCGCCTTGGTCGAGCTGTTGAAATCCGTGTTAAAAGCTGGAATCATCGGTGCGGTCGTGTTTGCGGCGCTGTTGGCCGAACGAAGCGAGCTTGCGGCGCTCGTTTCCAAGACGCCGGGTGAGGCTTTGACTGTCGTCGGCGGCTTGACGGTGAAAATGGGGCTGTACGCCGCGGGGGCGCTCTTGTTTTTAGCGCTGTTTGATTACTTGTATCAGCGGTTTGAATTTGAAAAAAGCATCCGCATGTCCAAACAGGACATTAAAGATGAATACAAAAAGACGGAAGGCGATCCACTCATCAAATCGCGCATCAAGCAAAAACAGCGTGAGATGGCGATGAGGCGGATGATGCAGGAAGTGCCGAACGCGGATGTCGTCATTACCAACCCGACGCATTACGCCGTTGCCCTCAAGTATGAAGACGGCAAGATGGAAGCGCCAGTCGTCGTCGCGAAAGGGGCGGATTATATGGCGTTGAAAATCAAGGAAGTGGCGAAAACCCATGGCGTCGTGACGGTCGAAAATCGCCCGCTTGCGCAGGCGCTCTACCGCCAGACGGAAGTCGGCGACATGATTCCAGAGGCGTTTTTTAAGGCAGTGGCGGAAATTTTGGCGTACGTCTATCGGCTCAAAGGAAACGTGTAGCAACAAGGAGAGAAAACCATGCAAGCGCAAATCAAAGATTTATCCGTATTGTTTCTTGTCGTGCTCATCGTCGCCATGCTCGTCATCCCGCTGCAGACATGGCTGTTGAGCGTCTTGATCATCATCAATATTTCCCTTGCCTTGCTTGTATTGCTGACGGCGATGAACACGAAAGAGCCGCTTGAGTTTTCCATTTTTCCGTCATTGCTTTTAGTGCTGACGCTGTTTCGGCTCGGGCTGAATGTGTCAACCACCCGCTCGATTTTAAGCAAAGGGGAGGCGGGCGGCGTCGTTGAAACGTTCGGAACGTTCGTCGTTGGCGGCGATGTTGTCGTTGGGTTTGTCGTGTTTTTGATTTTGGTCATCATCCAGTTTGTTGTCATCACCAAAGGGGCGGAGCGCGTCTCGGAAGTGGCGGCCCGCTTTACGCTCGATGCGATGCCCGGCAAACAGATGAGCATTGACGCCGATTTGAACGCCGGCATGATTTCGGAGCAAGAAGCCCGAAAGCGGCGGGAAAAAGTGGCGCAAGAAGCCGACTTTTACGGAGCGATGGACGGGGCAAGCAAATTTGTGAAAGGCGACGCCATCGCCGGCATCATTATCGTCGTCATCAACATGTTGTTTGGCATGGTGATCGGCGTTGTGGAGAAAGGAATGGATATAGGGGAGGCGGCAAAGCGCTACACGCTTTTGACGGTCGGCGACGGCATCGTCAGCCAAATTCCGGCGCTGTTGATTTCCACGGCGACCGGCATCATCGTCACCCGGGCGGCGTCGGACAGCAACTTGAGCGGCGATATTATGCGCCAGCTGTTCGCGTTTCCGAAAATGTTGTACGTCACGGCAGGAACGATTTTCCTGCTCGGCTTGTTTACGCCGATCAACGACTTGTTGACGATGCCGATTGCCGGGCTGCTGGCGCTTGGCGGCTACCGATTTATCGAGCGGCAAAAGCAAGAAGAAGCGGCATTGGCCGCTCCGGAAGAGGAGGCGGCGGCCGCCGACGAATTGAAAAGCCCGGAAAGCGTCATCCAACTGCTGCATATTGATCCGATTGAATTTGAGTTCGGCTATGCGCTCATTCCGCTCGCTGATGCCAATCAAGGCGGGGATTTGCTTGACCGGATCGTCATGATTCGCCGTCAGCTCGCGCTCGAGCTTGGCATTGTCATCCCGGTTGTGCGCATTCGCGACAACATCCAGTTGCAGCCGAATGAATACCGGATCAAAGTGAAAGGAGAGGAAGTGGCGCGCGGCGAGCTGCTGCTTGACCATTATTTGGCGATGAGCCCCGGAGTTGACGATGATTCGATTGATGGCATTGACACCATCGAGCCGGCGTTTGGTCTGCCGGCGAAATGGATTTCCGAGACCGTCAAAGACCGGGCGGAAATGCTTGGCTATACAGTCGTCGACCCGCCATCGGTCGTCTCGACACACTTAACGGAGGTGCTGAAAGCCCATGCCCACGAACTGCTGGGGCGTCAGGAAACAAAACAGCTGATCGATCATTTAAAAGAATCGTATCCGGTGCTTGTCGACGATGTGACGCCGAATCCGTTGTCTGTCGGCGACGTGCAAAAAGTGCTCGCCAAGCTGCTGAAAGAGAAAGTGTCGATCCGCAACTTGCCGCTCATTTTTGAGGCGCTTGCCGATTTTGCCCGCCTGACCAGCGACACCGATTTGTTGACGGAATACGTCCGCCAAGCGTTGGCGCGGCAAATCACCTCGCAGTACGCCGTGCCGGGCGAGCCGCTGCGCGTCATTACGCTGTCGGGCAGGGCGGAAAAAACGATCGCCGACGCCGTGCAGCAAACCGAACACGGCCGCTATTTGGCGCTCGAGCCGGCGCGGGCGCAGGCATTTGTGGAAGCGGTCGCCGCGGCGCTTGAACGCTATCCGTTCGCCGGCCAGACGCCGATTTTGCTCTGCTCCCCGGCGGTGCGCATGTACGTCCGACAGCTGACCGAGCGCCATTTTCCGACTGTTCCGGTGCTGTCGTACAACGAGCTTGAAACGGATGTCGAAGTTCAAAGCGTGGGGATGGTGGAAATCGAATGAAAGTGAAAAAATTTGTCGCCCCGTCCATGAACGAAGCGATGAAAATGGTTCGCGCCGAACTTGGCCGCGACGCCGTCATTTTGCACTCGAAAGTCGTGCAGACCGGCGGATTTTTCGGTCTGTTTGCGAAAAAAAAGATCGAAGTGTTGGCCGGCGTTGATCCGGATCCACTGCCGCTGCGTCAGCCGGATGCCGCCGCGTCTTTGACGCGTCAGCCGGATGCCGCCGCGTCTTTGACGCGTCAGCCGAGTGCCGCCGCGTCTTTGACGCGTCAGCTGAGTGCTGCTGCGTCCTTTGCCCCTTTGCCGGCGGCCGAGCGGGAGGAAGACGGCTCGCTTGCCCGTGAGATCGAGGAAGTCAAGGCGCTCATCCGTCAGTTCAACGCCCGCTCGTCTTCGCTTTTGTATCCTCCACCGCTTGCGGAAGCGGAACGGCGCCTCGTTCGGCAAGGGATGGCGGATGTGTACGTCCGCCAAGTGATGGATCGCCTGCTTGAACGGTGGTATGCCGACAAAGACGGCCGGTCGCCCGCTGCGGTCTCCGCCTGGACGAAAGAAGCGGTGCGCGATCTATTGTCGACGCTTCCGTTTGTCAAAACGGCGGAGCAAAAAAAGTATATGATTTTGCTTGGTCCGACCGGGGTTGGAAAAACGACGACGCTCGCCAAAATGGCAGGGCGCGCCGTCCTCGAGCAAGGGAAAAAAGTCGGGTTCATCACGGCCGACACGTACCGGATCGCCGCCATCGACCAACTGAAGACGTATGCCGACATTTTGCACGCTCCGTTGGAAGTATGCTACAATGCCGACGATTTTCGGACGGCGAAGCGGAAATTGGCCGGCTGCGATCTCGTGTTCGTCGATACGGCTGGCCGCAACTTCCGCAATCCGCAATACGTGGATGAACTGCAGCAAACGCTCGAGTTTGACAGCGAAACGGAAACGTTTCTTGTATTCGCCGCCACGGGAAAGTATGACGATATGAAAACGATTTACAACCACTTTTCCCACCTGCCGATCGATCGGCTGATCGTGACGAAGCTCGATGAGACGGACTCGTTTGGAACGATCGTCAATGTGTTGCTTGACAGCCGGCTTGCCGCCGCCTATTTCACGAACGGGCAAAATGTGCCGGACGACATGGTGGAAGCGTCCGCAGACCGGCTCGTTCATCTGCTGTTTGGGGCGGAGCGATGGTGAGCGATCAAGCAGAACGGCTGCGCTATGAGCTGGGCCGCCGGCTGACGCCGGCGGCGGGGCCGCGGACCATCGCGGTGACGAGCGGGAAAGGCGGAGTCGGCAAGTCAAACCTTTCGCTCAATTTTTCGCTGTCGCTCTCGAAGCTCGGGTTTCGCGTCTTGCTGCTTGATATGGACATCGGCATGGGCAACATCGACATTTTGCTCGGCCAGTCGTCGCCAATGACGCTTTCGGATTGGTTTTCCGCGCGGTTGCCGCTTTCCGAGCTGGTAAAAAGCGGACCGGAGCATCTATCGTATATTGCTGGGGGGACGGGCGCCGCGCAATGGTTGAGTGTCGATCGATCCGCTATCGACTATTTGTTGGCCGAGCTGCAGACGGTGGCGTCGCGATATGATTATCTCATTTTCGATATGGGGGCGGGTGCCTCAGAAGAACGATTGTATTTTTTAAAGTCCGTCGACGATGTGTTTATTGTCACGACGCCGGAGCCGACCGCGATGATGGATGCGTACGCCATGATGAAATATATGCACACCGCCGGCAGCGAGGCTCCGTTTTCCGTCATCGTCAACCGCGCCGGCAGCGAGCGGGAAGGATATGGCGTCTTTTCGCGCCTGCAGCATGCCGCCAGTCGGTTTTTCCATAAAGACATCGCCTTGCTTGGCGTCGTTCCTGAAGACCGGACTGTGGCGCGCTGTGTCGTCCGGCAAACGCCGTTTGTTCTCTTTGATCCGGCGGCGAAGGCGAGCCGGGCAGTGCGTCAAATGGCGTGCCGCTATGCGGCGGGAGGAGAAAAAGAGCCGGAGCGGGCTCCCCGCTTTTTTGCGAAGCTGCGTCAACTTTTGCTAGAAAGGTAGAGACGGAACATGAAGACGATCAAGGTGCTTGTCGTCGATGACTCGGCGTTTATGCGCAAATGGATCAGTGATTTTTTGTCCGAGCATCCGCGCCTCGAAGTCATCGGAACAGCTCGCAACGGCCGGGAGGCGCTCGAGAAAATCGCTGCCCTAAGGCCGGATGTCGTGACGCTTGATGTGGAAATGCCGGTCATGAACGGGCTCGAAACGTTGCAGCGCATCATGCGGGATCATCCCGTGCCGGTCGTCATGGTGTCAAGCACGACGACCGAAGGGGCGGAAAACACGATCGCCGCCATGCAGTACGGGGCGGTCGACTTTGTCGCCAAGCCGTCCGGACCGATTTCGCTCGATTTGTACAAAGTGAAAGACGAGCTGATTGGCAAAGTGCTGCACGCGAGCGAAGCGAACGTGGCTGCCTTGACTGCTCCGCGCCGCCAACGTCCGTCTTGGCGCCCATCGTTCAAAGCGGCGGCGCGCCCGCAACAGGCCATCGTTGCGATCGGCACTTCCACCGGCGGCCCGCGTGCGCTCGAGACGGTGCTGACGCAGCTTCCGCCCGATCTAGCCGCTCCGGTCGTCGCTGTCCAGCATATGCCCAAAGGGTTTACGGCGTCGCTCGCCAATCGGCTTGATGCGCTTGCCGCGATCACGGTCAAGGAGGCGGAAGACGGGGAAGTGCTGCAAAATGGCACCGCCTATATCGCGCCAGGCGGCGTCCATCTCATCGTTCGTGAAGAAGGCGGCGCGCTTAAAGCCCGTTTCGACGAATCGCCGCCGCGCGCCGGCCATCGTCCGGCTGTTGACGTATTATTTGAGTCGCTTGCTGCCATTCGCCGCTGTCGGAAAATCGCGGTGATTATGACCGGCATGGGAAGCGACGGAACAGTAGGGTTGAAAATCCTGAAGGAAAGCGGGAACACAAAAGCGATCGCGGAAGCGCGCGAGACAGCCGTTGTCTTTGGGATGCCAAGAGCGGCGATCGAGGCTGGCGTCGTTGATGTCATCGCACCGCTTGACAGCATCGCCGCTGCCATCGTCCAATCGATCGGGGAGTGAGGGGGAAACGGCATGGACATGAGCCAATATTTGGATTTATTTATTGATGAAAGCAAAGAGCATTTGCAGGCGATCAACGAGCGGCTGTTGGAACTTGAAAAAACGCCGGAGGACATGTCTGTGGTGAATGATATTTTCCGTTCGGCCCATACGTTGAAAGGCATGTCCGCCACGATGGGGTTTGAAGATTTGGCCAATTTGACGCACCAAATGGAAAACGTGCTCGATGGCATACGCAATCGGCGGCTTTCCGTTACCCCGGAATTGCTTGACGTCATTTTTGAGGCCGTCGACCATTTGGAGGCGATGATCAGTTCCATCGCTGCAGGCGGCGACGGAACGCGCGATGTAAGGAGAACAGTCGAACAGCTGAAACGAATCGAGCAAGGGGAGATGCCCAACAAGCAGGCAGCAAGGGAAGAACCGCCCCTTGAACATGCGTATGGGGAATTTGAATACCATGTGCTCGAGCAGGCGAAGGAGCAGGGATTTTCCGTCTACGAAATCCGCGTTCGGCTTCGCGATGACTGCTTGTTGAAAGCAGCGCGCGTCTATATGGTGTTTGAACAGCTGAATGAAGTCGGAGAAATTGTGAAAGCAACGCCGCCGGTCGAGATGCTGGAGGAAGAACAGTTTGACCGGGAGTTTCTCGTTACGGTCGTATCCAAAGCGCCAGCCGATGAGTTGCAAAAGCGGCTGATGGGCATTTCGGAAATTGATGACGTCAAGGTGTCTAGGCTATCGAGCGATGAACCGTCGGCAGAAAGTGAGAAAGCGGCTGCGCCCCAACAACCGGCCGCTATGGAGCAGGCCGCGGCCGTTCAAGCCGAAGCAGAGGCGCCGGAAAAACAAACAGTAAAACAGGCGACGAAAACGATCCGCGTCAACATTGAACGGCTCGATCGGTTGATGAACTTATTTGAAGAATTGGTTGTTGATCGCGGTCGGCTTGAGCAAATTTCCCGCGAGCTGAACCATGCCGAATTGACGGAAACGGTCGAGCGGATGTCTCGCATCTCGAGCGATTTGCAGACGATCATTTTAAATATGCGCATGGTGCCGGTCGAAACGGTGTTCAACCGCTTTCCGCGCATGGTGCGCCAACTCGCCCGCGAGCTCGGCAAAAAGGTGCGTCTTGACATCATCGGCGCGGATACCGAGCTTGACCGGACGGTGATCGATGAAATCGGCGACCCGCTTGTCCATTTGATCCGCAATGCGCTCGACCACGGCATCGAAGCGCCGGACGTCCGGGCGGCGCGCGGAAAGCCAGAAGAAGGGATCATTCAATTGCGAGCGTACCATAGCGGCAACCATGTCTTTATTGAAATCGAAGATGACGGCGCCGGCATTTCCCGGGAGAAGGTGCTGCAAAAGGCGAAAAGCCGCGGCATTGTCTCGCCGCAGGCGGCGGAGCATTTGAACGATCAGCAAATTTACGAGCTTATTTTCGCTCCCGGCTTTTCGACCGCTGAAAAAGTTTCGGACATTTCCGGCCGCGGCGTCGGTTTGGATGTCGTCAAAAGCACGATTGAATCGCTCGGCGGCACCGTTTCGGTCGATTCGCAGCCTGGAAAAGGGTCGCTCTTTTCCATTCAGCTGCCGCTCACATTGTCGATCATTTCGGTGTTGCTCGTTCAAATCGCTGAGGAAACGTACGCGATTCCGCTGTCATCGATCATTGAGACGGCGCTGGTGAAAAAAGAAGAGATTTTTTCCGCCCACAACCAGCCGGTCATCGATTTTCGCGGCAAAATTGTGCCGCTCGTCCGCCTGAAAGACGTCTTTGCTGTTCCCGGAGCGGCCGATGACGGAGATGCGGTGGCGGTCGTGATCGTCCGGAAAGGAGAAAAACTGGCGGCGCTGGCGGTTGACTCGTTTATCGGGCAGCAAGAAGTCGTGTTGAAATCGCTTGGAAACTATTTATCTTCCGTTTTTGCCATCTCGGGGGCGACGATTTTAGGAGACGGCCGAGTGGCGCTGATTATCGACTGCAACGCGCTCGTGAAGTAGGGGGCGGCCGTGTCGGTGCGAGGGAGACTATAGTGTTGATCTGCCGTTTTCAGTGGCATGTCGAAAAAAAGGGGAGGATTGGATGACGGCCAGTGTGCAAGCAGACTGGAAAGTGATTGCGTTTCGCCTGAAAGATGAAGAATATGCTCTGCCGGTGCAGCATGTCCGTTCCATCGAGAAAATGCAGCCGATCACGCGCGTGCCGGGGACAGCCCATTATGTAAAAGGGGTCATCAACTTGCGCGGTGTTGTGACGCCGATCATCGATTTGCGCGAGCGGTTTGGATTTGCCCCCGAACCATATGGGGAGCAGACGCGGATCATTATCGCCGCTCTTGAAGATATGGAAGTCGGGCTTATCGTCGATGCTGCGAATGATGTCCTTGATCTGCCGACGGAAAGCATCGAACCGCCGCCAGAGGCCATTGGCTCCGTTGAGGCAAGTTACATCGACGGCGTGGCGAAAGTGGAGAATCGGCTCCTCATTTTGCTCGATTTGGCGAAAGTGCTCGACCGATAACCTGTAGAGAGGAGCATTGACCTTGGACGATATTCGCAACTTGACGGGGATGCATATTGACATTTTGCGCGAAATCGGCAACATTGGCGCCGGCAACGCGGCGACGGCTTTGTCGACGTTGCTGAACAAGAAAATTGAAATGGCGGTGCCGCGCGTTCAAATTGCGACGTTTGCCGAAATGATGGAATCAATCGGTGGACCGGAACAAGTAGTGGCGTGCGTCTATTTGCGCATCGAAGGAGAAGCGCCGGGAAACATGTTTTTCGTGCTGCCGCCGGAACAGGCTGAGCGGTTTGTCCGCCGGATGATTGGCGATGACTCATTTTCGTTTCAAGGAGAAGCCCATGAGCTTGGCTGCTCGGCGCTTCAGGAGCTCGGCAATATTTTAGCCGGTTCGTATTTGTCGGCATTGGCTGACTTTACGCGGCTCAACTTGCACCCGTCTGTGCCGGCATTGGCCATTGACATGATCGGAGCTGTGCTGTCGTTTGGGTTGCTTGAGCTGTCGCGCGTTGGCGATTACGCCATTTTGATTGACACAGCCATTTACGATGAACGGCGCCCGGACGAAAGCATCAACGGCCATTTCTTTCTTCTGCCTGACCCCGAGTCGTTTTCCACTATCTTTCGAGCACTAGGTGTGGATGGTCTATGAGCACAGCGCAGGCTGTCAAAATCGGCATTGCGGAAATGGAGGTCGTCATAGCGCCGAATGTCATCCGCACATGCGGGCTTGGGTCGTGCGTCGGCGTCGTCATTTACGATGCAGGCAAGGCGGTTGCCGGCATGGCGCATGTCATGCTTCCGCATTCCTCGATGGCGCGCGGCGGAGTCATCAATGCGGCTAAATACGCTGATACGGCGGTCGAGGCGCTCGTTCAGCTTGTCATTGCCGCTGGCGGGCGGAAAGGGATGCTGAAAGCGAAGCTGGCCGGCGGGGCGCAAATGTTTTCGTTTTCGACAGTTGGCGGCGATATGATGCGCATTGGCGCGCGCAATGTGGAGGAAGTGAAAAAGCAGCTCGAGCGGCTTCACATTCCGGTCGTCGCCGAAGATGTCGGGGGCCATAGCGGCCGCACGATCGAATTTAATCCGCAGACGGGCGTGCTCTCCATCCGCACCGCCGCTCAAGAAATCAAGGAAATATGACCGGGATGCGCCGTTTCCGCAAGGCAAGGGGGAGAATAATGGGAAGCGCGCTAAAAGGAGAAGAACGGAAATATTGGGATGAATGGATCCATGGCCGCGACCGTCGCGCGGCCGAGGAGCTGGTGCAGCGCTATATGCCGCTTGTTTTCTACCACGTGCAGCGGCTTTCGGCGACGCTGCCGAGCTCCGTGCCGAAGGATGAGCTCGTCAGCCTTGGACTCGTCGGCTTATACGATGCGTTGGAGAAATTTGATCCATCGCGTGATTTGAAGTTCGACACGTACGCCTCGTTCCGCATCCGCGGCGCCATCTTAGACGGTTTGCGCAAAGAAGACTGGCTGCCGCGCAGCATGCGCGATAAGGCAAAAAAAATTGAGGAAGCGATCGAGCGGCTTGAACAGCGGCACATGCGATCGGTGACGGCGAAAGAGATCGCCGCTGAGCTCGGGATGACGGAAGAGGAAGTGCAGGCGGCGGCGAGTGAAACGTTTTTTTCCCATTGGCTGCCGCTCGGGCAGACGACCGTCGACGAAGATGAAGGACTGCTTTCGGTTCGCGACGACCGCGCTCCGCTTCCCGAGGAGCAAATCGTTAAGCAGGAAATGATCGAAAAGCTGGCTGAAGCCATCGGACAGCTGAATGAAAAAGAGCAGCTCGTCATCAGTTTGTTTTACAAAGAGGAGCTGACGTTTACAGAAATCGGGAGCCTTTTGCATTTGTCGACATCAAGAATTTCGCAAATTCATGCGAAAGCGCTTTGGAAACTGCGCCGCTTCTTTGAAAAAGAGCCATGAGGGGAGAGAAAACGCGATGGACATCCAGCTTCCAGCGTTGCAAAGCGTCATGCCGAAAGCGCCCGACGCGGAAAGGCTTCAAACCTCAACGCAACAACATTCCTATGCCGTGCAGGCGCAAATGGCAGCTGCCGGCCAAAAGCGGGCGGAGCGTGCGCGTCGTCGGGTGACGGATAAACGAACGAGCGCCCGTCTTGAGCAGGAGGCGTCCCGTTTTGGAGGACACCCTTATAAAGGAAAAACGATCGACATTCAAGGATAGTGAACATCATGATGGCATTTTGGCTAACGATCAGTTTGCTGCTGCACGCCTTGTCGTTTTGGTTGATCATTGTGCTTTTCCTTCGCCTGTCGCGGCTTGGCGAGGCGGAGAGGCGGGCCGAGGAGCTCGAGGAAGCCATGACCGCTTATCTCGCTGCCTGGAAGGAAGAAAACGAGCGCTTTTTGGCTGAACTTGACTCGTTGCTTAATAGCGGCGCGGCTCCATTCGTTTCTGCACCGGAAACGAACGATGCGCCCAGTGGGCAACGGGGCGCGAACGGGAAAGAGACGGCGTCCATGCCGGGGGCAGGAGGCGGTGAAATCGGAGCGGGGTTCGAAAAGCGAACAGCGGAAGCAAAAAAGGGGGAAAACGAGCCGGCGGAGCGGGGAGAAACCGAAAAACGCGCCAAAACAAGCCGTCCAAGCGCCGCTCCGGGCTATTTCCCAGACATCGAAGCGGTCAAGGATGTGCTCGAACTTTCACACGCCCGACCGGCCGACGCGAGTGAGCTTGCTCGCCGCCTATATGCGGAAGGAGAGACAGTCGAGGAAATTGCCAAACAGCTCGGCAAAGGGAAAACGGAAGTCGAGCTATGGCTCAAATTTGCGCAAAAAACGAATCAATAGGCGAATAACAGCTTGATTTGCCGCTTGCAGTTGTGATATATTTTTTCATGGTGTGAATACACACGCCTGGTGATTTCAGCAACGGTGCTGGCAACGCCAGTCTTGCTGAAAGATGAGGCAGGCGGAGGACCAAAAACCACTAAGGAAACAGGAGGAGCATACATGTCGGTTATTTCGATGAAACAACTGCTTGAAGCTGGCGTCCACTTTGGACATCAGACGCGCCGTTGGAATCCGAAGATGAAAAAATACATTTTCACGGAGCGCAACGGCATCTATATCATCGACTTGCAAAAAACGGTGAAAAAAGTCGAGGAAGCCTACAACTTCGTTCGCGAATTGGCGGCGAATGGCGGCAAAATTTTGTTCGTCGGCACGAAAAAACAAGCGCAAGAGTCGGTGAAGGAAGAAGCGGAACGCTGCGGCATGTTTTATGTCAACCAACGCTGGCTCGGCGGCACGCTGACGAACTTCGCTACGATCCAAAAGCGGATCAAACGGCTGCGTGAAATTGAAAAAATGGAAGAAGATGGAATATTTGACGTTCTGCCGAAAAAAGAAGTCATTCGCTTGAAAAAAGAAAAAGAGCGTCTTGAGAAGTTTTTGGGCGGCATCAAAGACATGAAAGAGCTGCCGGATGCGTTGTTTGTCATTGACCCGCGCAAAGAGCGGATCGCGGTGGCGGAAGCGCGCAAGCTGAACATCCCGATCATCGGCATCGTCGACACGAACTGCGATCCGGATGAAATTGACTATGTCATTCCGGCCAACGACGACGCCATCCGCGCTGTTAAGCTGTTGACTTCGAAAATCGCCGACGCCGTGCTTGAGGCGAAACAAGGCGAAGAAGCGGCCGTCGCAGCAGAGTAACGATGCACAAGAAAGGTGATAAGAGGGGAAAGCCTTTTATCACCTTTTTTTGAGACAGAAATGAGCAACTTTTGGCTATACTAACGAATAAGGGCAAAACGGGAAGCCGCTGCCGGCACCGATACATATACGGGACAATGAGAAGGAGGATTTTTTTATGGCGATTACAGCACAAATGGTGAAAGAACTGCGCGAAAAAACAGGCGCAGGCATGATGGACTGCAAAAAGGCGCTCACCGAAACAAATGGTGACATGGAGAAAGCGATCGACTGGCTGCGCGAAAAAGGAATTGCCAAAGCGGCGAAAAAAGCGGACCGCATCGCGGCCGAAGGGATGGCGTACATTGCGGTGGAAGGCAATACCGCCGTCATTTTGGAAGTGAACTCGGAAACGGACTTCGTTGCGAAAAACGAAGCATTCCAAACGCTTGTCAAAGAGCTGGCCGCCCACTTGCTGAAACAAAAGCCGGCTTCGCTTGATGAAGCGCTCGGTCAAACGATGGACAACGGCTCGACCGTCCAAGACTACATCAACGAAGCGATCGCCAAAATTGGTGAAAAAATTACGCTTCGCCGCTTTGCCGTCGTCAATAAAGCGGACGGCGAAACGTTCGGTGCGTACTTGCACATGGGCGGGCGCATCGGCGTATTAACGTTATTAGCCGGCAATGCGAGCGAAGACGTCGCCAAAGATGTCGCCATGCACATTGCCGCACTTCATCCGAAATACGTCTCGCGCGACGACGTGCCGCAGGAAGAGATTGCGCATGAGCGTGAAGTGTTGAAGCAGCAAGCCTTAAACGAAGGCAAGCCGGAGAAAATCGTTGAAAAAATGGTCGAAGGCCGGCTGAACAAGTTTTACGAAGACGTCTGCCTGCTCGAGCAAGCGTTCGTGAAAAACCCGGATGTGACGGTGCGCCAATACGTCGAATCGAACGGAGCAACAGTCAAGCAGTTCATCCGTTACGAAGTCGGCGAAGGGCTCGAAAAACGCCAAGACAATTTTGCAGAAGAAGTCATGAGCCAAGTCAGAAAACAATGACGGACCGCAACAGGGAACACGCGCGTGTTCCCTGTTTTTCAAAGTGATTCGCATCATGGAGGTTGGACATGGAACAGCCAAAATACAAACGCGTCGTGTTAAAGTTGAGCGGGGAAGCGCTCGCCGGAAAGCAAGGGTTTGGCATTCAACCGGCGGTCATTCAGTCGATCGCCAAACAAGTGAAAGAAGTTGTTGAACTGGGCGTCGAGGTCGCCATCGTCGTCGGCGGCGGCAACATTTGGCGTGGAAAAACGGGAAGCGAAATGGGCATGGACCGGGCGACGGCTGATTACATGGGCATGTTGGCGACGGTGATGAACGCCCTCGCTTTGCAGGACAGCCTTGAGCAGCTCGGCGTGGAAACGCGGGTGCAAACATCGATTGAAATGCGGCAAGTGGCCGAACCGTACATTCGCCGCCGGGCGATTCGCCATCTTGAGAAAAAACGAGTTGTCATTTTCGCCGCCGGCACAGGCAACCCGTACTTTTCGACCGATACGACCGCGGCCTTAAGGGCGGCGGAAATCGAGGCGGACGTCATTTTAATGGCGAAAAACAACGTCGATGGCGTCTACAGCGCCGACCCGAACGTCGACGCCAATGCGGTCAAATACGATGAGCTGTCGTACTTGGACGTCATCAAGCAAGGGCTCGGCGTCATGGATTCGACTGCTTCCTCGCTTTGCATGGACAACAACATTCCGCTCATCGTCTTCTCGATTATGGAAGAAGGCAATATTAAACGCGCTGTGTTAGGTGAAAACATCGGAACGATCGTAAGGGGGAAATAACGATGGCAAAGCAAGTGATCCAACAGGCGAAAGAAAAGATGGATAAAGCGGTGCAAGCGTTCACCCGCGAGCTGGCAAGCATTCGCGCCGGACGGGCGAACGCAGGGCTGCTTGAGAAAGTAACCGTTGACTATTACGGCGTGCCGACGCCAATCAACCAACTGGCCTCCATCAGCGTGCCGGAAGCGCGGCTGCTTGTCATTCAGCCGTACGACAAATCGGCCATTAAAGAAATGGAAAAAGCGATTTTAGCATCGGATTTAGGGCTGACGCCATCGAATGATGGATCGGTCATTCGTCTTGTCATTCCGCCGCTCACCGAGGAACGGCGCCGCGAGCTCGCGAAGCTTGTCAAAAAGTATTCAGAAGACGCGAAAGTCGCGGTGCGCAACATCCGCCGCGATGCGAACGATGAATTGAAAAAACTCGAGAAAAACGGCGAGATTACGGAAGATGAGCTCCGCAGCTACACGGACGAAGTGCAAAAGCTGACCGATGACCACATCGCCAAAATTGACGCCATCACAAAAGAAAAAGAAAAAGAAGTGATGGAAGTATAGGCAAAACCATGCAAACCCTCTATGTTGATGGAGGGTTTTTTTGCTATAATGGAAAGGCAAAACACGATCCCGGAGGACTCGTATGTTCAATAAAATGCGAAAAACAAAAGAGAAAGACGTCCCGGTGACGAAAGAAGAGGTGCTCAGGCATCCGATGCCGAACCACGTCGCCATCATTATGGACGGAAACGGGAGATGGGCGAAAAAGCGGGCGCTGCCAAGGGCGGCCGGCCATTACGAAGGCATGCAAGTTGTGCGCAAAATCACTCGTTTTGCGAATGAGCTGGGGATTCAGATTTTGTCGCTTTACGCGTTTTCGACAGAAAACTGGAAACGTCCGAAAAGTGAAGTCGATTATTTGATGAAGCTGCCGGAACAGTTTTTGACGACGTTTCTTCCCGAGCTCGTCGCCGAAAATGTCAAAGTCCAAGTGATCGGTCATGCGGAGGCGCTGCCCGATCATACGCGCCGGGCGGTCGAGAAAGCCGTGAAGGAAACAAGCGGCAACACCGGCCTTGTGTTAAACTTTGCCCTTAATTATGGAAGCCGGGCGGAAATCGCTGCCGCCGTAAAGCAGATCGCCAAAGACGTCGAACGCGGGATGCTCGCGCCGGAAGACATCACCGAGCCGCTCATTTCCTCGTACTTGATGACGAGCGGGCTCGCTGACCCTGACTTGCTCATCCGTACGAGCGGGGAGATTCGCTTGAGCAATTTCATGCTTTGGCAGTTGGCGTATACGGAACTTTGGTTTACGGATGTCTTATGGCCGGATTTTACGGAGCAACATTTCTTAGAGGCGATTGCCGCTTACCAGCGGCGCGACCGCCGATTTGGAGGAGTGTCAGCGCGATGAAGCAGCGAATCATCACCGGAGTCATAGCGGCGGCGCTCTTTTTGCCGATTGTTATTTTTGGCGGATTTCCGTTTATAATAGTAACATATATATTGGCCACGATTGGGCTGTTTGAATTGTTGCGGATGAAAGGGATGCACCCGTTGTCGTTTGTCGGGGCGGCTGGATTGATCGCCCTTTGGCTGTTGCTCGTTCCCGCCCGTTACGGCGGCGAGTGGTTGGCGTCTGGGACCGCCAAATTTGGCGTGCTCGCCGCTTTGGCTTTTTTGCTGCTTGTCGGTACGGTCGTGACGAAAAATGCGCTCTCGTTCGATGAGGCGGCGTTTGTCGTTTTGGCGGTCGTCTATGTCGGCGTAGGGTTTTTCTGTTTCGGCGCTGTTCGTTTGGTTGGGTTCGTGTACTTCGTTTATGCCTTGTTTGTCATTTGGGCGACTGACATTGGGGCGTATTTCTTTGGCCGCGCGTTTGGCCGGCGCAAGCTATGGCCGGAGATCAGCCCAAAAAAAACGGTGGAAGGCGCCATCGGCGGCATCGCTTCCGCGGCTGTTGTCGCCGCGATTTACGAGTGGGCGGCGGCGCCGTTTGGCAGTTTGGCGGCCGCGCTTGGCGTCGCGCTGCTGCTGTCGGCGTTCGGTCAGCTCGGCGATTTGATCGAATCGGCATTTAAGCGCCATTACGGCGTCAAAGATTCCGGGGCGATTTTGCCGGGACATGGCGGCATTTTAGATCGGTTTGACAGCTTGCTGTTCGTGCTGCCGATATTGTACATATTGCTTGAAATCGCACGATAAGCGGGTGAGGAGTGAAACGATTGAAATATATTAGTATATTAGGGGCGAGCGGATCGATCGGCACACAGACGCTCGATGTCATCCGCGCCCATCCGGACGAATTCCGCTTGGCCGCCGCATCGGTCGGGAAAAATATCGAGGCGGCGAGGCGGCTGATCGCTGAATTTTCCCCAAGTCTTGTCGCCGTCGCTGACCGTGATGCGTATAAAGTTCTTTATCGCGAGTACCGCGGGCGGACGACGATCGTGTACGGAGAGGAAGGATTGATTGAAGCAGCCGTTTGCCCACAAGCCGATGTTGTCGTCACCGCTGTCGTCGGCAGCGTCGGCCTTGTGCCGACGCTGAAGGCGATTGAAGCGGGAAAAGCGATCGCCCTCGCCAACAAAGAGACGCTCGTTGTCGCCGGACATCTCGTCATGGCTGCAGCCAAGCGGCGCGGTGTGCCGCTGTTGCCAGTTGACAGTGAACATTCCGCCATTTTTCAATGTCTGCAAGGGGAAAGGATGGAACACGTTGACAAACTCATTCTGACCGCATCCGGCGGCAGCTTCCGCGACAAGACGCGCCGAGAGCTCGCTCATGTGACGGTTGAGGAGGCGCTTTGCCATCCGAACTGGTCGATGGGGGCAAAAATTACGATTGATTCGGCGACCATGATGAATAAAGGATTTGAGGTCATTGAGGCTCATTGGCTGTTCGGGCTGCCGTATGAGCGGATTGAGGTTGTTTTGCATCGAGAAAGCATCATCCATTCGCTCGTTCAGTTCCGTGACACAAGTGTATTGGCGCAGCTTGGAACGCCGGATATGCGCGTTCCGATCCAATATGCGCTTGCGTATCCAAAGCGGTTGCCGCTCCCATCCGCCAAGCCGCTTGATTTCATCTCGCTTGGGGCGCTCCATTTCGCCC
The DNA here is from genome assembly GCF_004123125.1 of Geobacillus sp. PK12. Lineage (NCBI taxonomy): Bacteria > Bacillati > Bacillota > Bacilli > Caryophanales > Anoxybacillaceae > Geobacillus > Geobacillus sp. PK12. The sequence goes on along the minus strand of NZ_SDKL01000005.1, from coordinate 72,125 downwards.
CGGTTGATTTCGACCGCTATCGCTGTTTGCGTCTCGCCTATGAGGCTGGCAAGCGCGGCGGCTCGCTGCCGACGGTGTTGAATGCGGCCAATGAGGAGGCGGTGGCGGCGTTTTTAGCCGGGCGCATACCGTTTTTGGCCATCGAGGAGTGGATTGAACGCGCGCTCGAGCGCCATCGGCCAGTGAGCAATCCGCAGCTTGAGGACATTCGTGAAATCGATGCGGACGCGCGCGCCTACGTCCGCTCACTACTATCATAAAGGTGGTTGAAACGTTGGAATCGATCATTTCATTTATCGTCGTCTTTGGTGCCCTCGTCTTTTTTCACGAGCTCGGCCACTTGCTGCTAGCAAAACGGGCCGGCATTTTGTGCCGCGAATTTGCCATCGGCTTCGGGCCGAAAGTGTTTTCGTTCAAGAAAAACGAAACGGTGTACACGATCCGCCTGCTCCCGCTTGGCGGCTTCGTCCGCATGGCCGGTGAAGACCCGGAGACGATTGAATTGAAGCGTGGGCAAGTCGTCGGTCTTTTGCTTGATGAGAGCGGCCAAGTGGAAAAAATCGTCCTCAACCATAAGGACGATTATCCGAATATCCGCGTAGTGGAAGTGGAAGAGGCCGATTTAGAGCATGGCATGTATGTGACCGGCTATACGGACGGCGAGCGGTTCGAGCGGTTTACGGTCAAGGAGCCGGCGTTTTTCGTCGTCGACCGCCAAGAGATTCAAATTGCTCCGTACCATCGCCAATTTGCGGCAAAAACGCTCGGGCAGCGAACGATGACGATTTTGGCCGGACCGCTCGCCAACTTTCTCTTGTCGCTCGTTGTCTTTATCATCATCGGTCTTTTGCAAGGCTATCCGGTCGACAAGCCGGTGATCGGCGAGCTGACGCCGGAAGGAGCGGCGCGCGCCGCCGGCTTGAAGCAAGGGGATGAAGTGATCGCTATTAACGGCGAACGGATGGAAACATGGACGGAAATCGTCAACACGATTCGCGCCCATCCGGGAGAACCGCTTCAGTTTCAAATTGAGCGGAATGGGAAAGAACGGAGTGTGACGGTCACTCCGGAGGCGAAAACGGTGCAAGGGGAGACGATCGGCTTGATCGGCGTCTATCAGCCGATGGAAAAATCGGTGTTGGGCTCGATCAAGCAAGGGCTGGTTGAGACGTATTACTGGACGCGGGAAATTGTAACGGGGCTCGGCCAATTGATCACCGGCCAGTTTCAGCTTGACATGCTGTCCGGACCGGTCGGCATCGCTGTATCGACCGGCAAAGTGGCGGAGTCTGGGATCTACTACTTGATGAAATGGGGCGCGATTTTAAGCATCAACCTGGGGATTGTCAACTTGTTGCCATTGCCGGCGCTAGACGGCGGGCGGCTCCTCTTTTTCGCCATTGAAGCGGTGCGCGGCAAGCCGGTCGACCGGCAAAAAGAAGGAATGGTTCATTTTATCGGCTTTGCCTTGCTGATGTTGCTGATGCTTGTGGTGACATGGAATGACATTCAAAAATTTTTCCTATAGAGAGAAAACGAGGTGGCTAATGGATGAGACAAAGTCAAGCATTTATTCCGACGTTGCGTGAAGTGCCGGCGGATGCGGAAGTGAAAAGCCATCAGCTCCTGCTGCGGGCCGGCTTCATTCGTCAAAGCGCAAGCGGCGTCTATACGTTTTTGCCGCTTGGGCAGCGTGTTTTGCAAAAAGTGGAAGCCATCATTCGCGAGGAAATGAACCGGATTGGAGCGATGGAGCTCTTCATGCCGGCCTTGCAGCCAGCTGAGCTTTGGCAGCAGTCCGGCCGCTGGTACTCGTACGGGCCGGAACTGATGCGCTTAAAAGACCGGCACGAGCGCGATTTCGCCCTCGGGCCGACGCATGAGGAAATGATCACGGCGATCGTCCGCGACGAAGTGAAAACGTACAAGCGGCTGCCGCTTGTCTTGTACCAAATCCAAACGAAATTCCGCGATGAAAAGCGTCCGCGTTTTGGGCTGTTGCGCGGCCGCGAGTTCATGATGAAAGACGCCTACTCGTTCCATACGTCGAAAGAAAGCTTGGATGAAACGTACAACAACATGTATGAGGCGTATGCGAACATTTTCCGCCGCTGCGGATTGAACTTCCGCGCCGTCATCGCCGACTCGGGGGCGATTGGCGGCAAAGATACGCATGAGTTTATGGTGCTCTCGGACATCGGCGAAGATACGATCGCCTACTCCGATGCGTCTGACTATGCCGCCAACATCGAGATGGCGCCGGTCGTGGCCACGTACGAAAAAAGCGATGAGCCGCCAGCCGAATTGAAAAAAGTGGCGACGCCGGGGCAAAAAACGATCAATGAAGTCACGTCCTATTTGCAAGTCTCGCCGGAGCGTTGCATTAAATCGCTCTTGTTCAATGTGGACGGCCGCTATGTGCTCGTTCTCGTCCGCGGCGATCATGAAGCGAACGAGGTGAAGGTGAAAAACGCACTCGACGCGACGGTCGTCGAATTGGCGACGCCGGAAGAAACGGAGCGGGTGATGAACGCTCCAATCGGTTCGCTCGGCCCGATCGGCGTCAGCGAAGACGTCACGGTGATCGCGGACCATGCTGTCGCCGCCATCACGAACGGCGTCTGCGGCGCGAACGAGGAAGGATACCATTACATCGGAGTCAACCCGGGCCGCGATTTTGCCGTCAGTCAATACGCCGATTTGCGCTTCGTAAAAGAAGGCGACCCGTCGCCGGATGGCAAAGGGACGATCCGCTTTGCCCGCGGCATTGAAGTCGGGCATGTGTTTAAGCTGGGGACAAAATACAGCGAAGCGATGAACGCCGTCTATTTGGATGAAAACGGCCAAACGCAGACGATGATCATGGGTTGCTACGGCATCGGCGTATCAAGATTGGTGGCCGCAATCGCCGAACAGTTTGCTGACGAACACGGGCTTGTGTGGCCGGCTTCGGTCGCACCGTTTCACATCCATTTGCTTACAGCGAACGCAAAAAGCGATGAACAGCGCGCGTTGGCGGAAGAGTGGTATGAAAAGCTCGGACAGGCTGGGTTTGAAGTGTTGTATGACGACCGCCCCGAACGGGCCGGAGTGAAGTTTGCCGACAGCGATTTGATCGGCATTCCGCTCCGCGTCACCGTCGGCAAGCGAGCGGGCGAAGGCGTTGTGGAAGTAAAAGTGCGGAAAACGGGCGAGACGTTCGATGTGCCGGTCAGCGAGCTTGTCGACACTGCGCGCCGTCTCCTTCAATCATGAGTGCCGGCGCTTTCGAAAAAGAATTCTGTCTTTTTCGCCGGCGCTTTTGTTATGGTATGATATAGAAAGAGAATGATGTTGAGAGGGGAACAAACGGACGTCATGGTGACAAAAGAGCAAAAAGAGCGGTTTCTCATCCTGCTTGAGCAGCTGAAGATGACGTCGGACGAATGGATGCCGCATTTTCGTGAGGCAGCCATTCGCAAAGTCGTGATCGATAAAGAGGAGAAAAGCTGGCATTTTTATTTTCAGTTCGACAACGTGCTGCCGGTTCATGTATACAAAACGTTTGCCGATCGGCTGCAGACGGCGTTCCGCCATATCGCCGCCGTCCGCCATACGATGGAGGTCGAAGCGCCGCGCGTAACTGAGGCGGATGTGCAGGTGTATTGGCCGCTTTGCCTTGCCGAGCTGCAAGAAGGCATGTCGCCGCTTGTCGATTGGCTCAGCCGGCAGACGCCTGAGCTGAAAGGAAACAAGCTGCTTGTCGTTGCCCGCCATGAAGCGGAAGCGCTGGCGATCAAACGGCGGTTCGCCAAAAAAATCGCTGATGTGTACGCTTCGTTTGGGTTTCCCCCCCTTCAGCTTGACGTCAGCGTCGAGCCGTCCAAGCAAGAAATGGAACAGTTTTTGGCGCAAAAACAGCAAGAGGACGAAGAGCGAGCGCTTGCTGTACTGACCGATTTAGCGAGGGAAGAAGAAAAGGCCGCGTCTGCGCCGCCGTCCGGTCCGCTTGTCATCGGCTATCCGATCCGCGACGAGGAGCCGGTGCGGCGGCTTGAAACGATCGTCGAAGAAGAGCGGCGCGTCGTGGTGCAAGGCTATGTATTTGACGCCGAAGTGAGCGAATTAAAAAGCGGCCGCACGCTGTTGACCATGAAAATCACCGATTACACGAACTCGATTTTAGTCAAAATGTTTTCGCGCGACAAAGAGGACGCCGAGCTCATGAGCGGCGTCAAAAAAGGCATGTGGGTGAAAGTGCGCGGCAGCGTGCAAAACGATACGTTCGTCCGTGATTTGGTCATCATCGCCAACGATTTGAACGAAATCGCCGCAAACGAACGGCAAGATACGGCGCCGGAAGGGGAAAAAAGGGTCGAGCTCCATTTGCATACCCCGATGAGCCAAATGGACGCGGTCACCTCGGTGACAAAACTCATTGAGCAAGCGAAAAAATGGGGGCATCCGGCGATCGCCGTCACCGACCATGCCGTTGTTCAGTCGTTTCCGGAGGCCTACAGCGCGGCGAAAAAACACGGCATGAAGGTCATTTACGGCCTTGAAGCGAACATCGTCGACGATGGCGTGCCGATCGCCTACAATGAAACGCACCGCCGTCTTTCGGAGGAAACGTACGTCGTCTTTGACGTCGAAACGACGGGCCTGTCGGCTGTGTACAATACGATCATTGAGCTGGCGGCGGTGAAAGTGAAAGACGGCGAGATCATCGACCGGTTCATGTCGTTTGCCAACCCTGGACATCCGTTGTCGGTGACAACGATGGAGCTGACTGGGATCACCGATGAGATGGTGAAAGACGCCCCGAAGCCGGACGAGGTGCTAGCCCGTTTTGTTGACTGGGCCGGCGATGCGACGCTTGTTGCCCACAACGCCAGCTTTGACATCGGTTTTTTAAACGCGGGCCTCGCTCGCATGGGGCGCGGCAAAATCGCGAATCCAGTCATCGATACGCTCGAGCTGGCCCGTTTTTTATACCCGGATTTGAAAAACCATCGGCTCAATACATTGTGCAAAAAATTTGACATTGAATTGACGCAGCATCACCGCGCCATCTACGACGCGGAGGCGACCGGGCATTTGCTTATGCGGCTGTTGAAGGAAGCGGAAGAGCGCGGCATACTGTTTCATGACGAATTAAACAGCCGCACGCACAGCGAAGCGTCCTATCGGCTTGCGCGCCCGTTCCATGTGACGCTGTTGGCGCAAAACGAGACTGGATTGAAAAATTTGTTCAAGCTTGTGTCATTGTCGCACATTCAATATTTTCACCGTGTGCCGCGCATCCCGCGCTCCGTGCTCGTCAAGCACCGCGACGGCCTGCTTGTCGGCTCGGGCTGCGACAAAGGAGAGCTGTTTGACAACTTGATCCAAAAGGCGCCGGAAGAAGTCGAAGACATCGCCCGTTTTTACGATTTTCTTGAAGTGCATCCGCCGGACGTGTACAAGCCGCTCATCGAGATGGATTATGTGAAAGACGAAGAGATGATCAAAAACATCATCCGCAGCATCGTCGCCCTTGGTGAGAAGCTTGACATCCCGGTTGTCGCCACTGGCAACGTCCATTACTTGAACCCAGAAGATAAAATTTACCGGAAAATCTTAATCCATTCGCAAGGCGGGGCGAATCCGCTCAACCGCCATGAACTGCCGGATGTATATTTCCGTACGACGAATGAAATGCTTGACTGCTTCTCGTTTTTAGGGCCGGAAAAAGCGAAGGAAATCGTCGTTGACAACACGCAAAAAATCGCTTCGTTAATCGGCGATGTCAAGCCGATCAAAGATGAGCTGTATACGCCGCGCATTGAAGGGGCGGACGAGGAAATCAGGGAAATGAGCTACCGGCGGGCGAAGGAAATTTACGGCGACCCGTTGCCGAAACTTGTTGAAGAGCGGCTTGAGAAGGAGCTAAAAAGCATCATCGGCCATGGCTTTGCGGTCATTTATTTGATCTCGCACAAGCTTGTGAAAAAATCGCTCGATGACGGCTACCTTGTCGGGTCGCGCGGATCGGTCGGCTCGTCGTTTGTCGCGACGATGACGGAAATCACCGAGGTCAATCCGCTGCCGCCGCATTACGTTTGCCCGAACTGCAAGCATTCGGAGTTCTTTAACGACGGTTCAGTCGGCTCAGGGTTTGATTTGCCGGATAAAAACTGCCCGCGATGTGGGACGAAATACAAGAAAGACGGGCACGACATCCCGTTTGAGACGTTTCTCGGCTTTAAAGGCGACAAAGTGCCGGATATCGACTTGAACTTTTCCGGCGAATACCAACCGCGCGCCCACAACTATACGAAAGTGCTGTTTGGCGAAGACAACGTCTACCGCGCCGGGACGATTGGCACGGTCGCTGACAAAACGGCGTACGGATTTGTCAAAGCGTATGCGAGCGACCATAACTTAGAGCTGCGCGGCGCGGAAATCGACCGGCTCGCGGCTGGCTGCACCGGGGTGAAGCGGACGACCGGGCAGCATCCGGGCGGCATCATCGTCGTCCCGGATTATATGGAAATTTACGATTTTACGCCGATTCAATATCCGGCCGATGACACGTCCTCTGAATGGCGGACGACTCATTTCGACTTCCATTCGATCCACGACAATTTGTTGAAGCTCGATATTCTCGGGCACGACGATCCGACGGTCATTCGCATGCTGCAAGATTTAAGCGGCATCGATCCGAAAACGATCCCGACCGACGACCCGGATGTGATGGGCATTTTCAGCAGCACCGAGCCGCTTGGCGTTACGCCGGAGCAAATCATGTGCAATGTCGGCACGATCGGCATTCCGGAGTTTGGCACGCGCTTCGTTCGGCAAATGTTGGAAGAGACAAGGCCAAAAACGTTTTCCGAACTCGTGCAAATTTCCGGCTTGTCGCACGGCACCGATGTGTGGCTCGGCAACGCGCAAGAGCTCATTCAAAACGGCACGTGTACGTTATCGGAAGTCATCGGCTGCCGCGACGACATTATGGTCTATTTGATTTACCGCGGGCTCGAGCCGTCGCTCGCTTTTAAAATCATGGAATCCGTGCGCAAAGGAAAAGGCTTAACGCCGGAGTTTGAAGCAGAAATGCGCAAACATGATGTGCCGGAGTGGTACATCGATTCATGCAAAAAAATCAAGTACATGTTCCCGAAAGCGCACGCCGCCGCCTACGTGTTAATGGCGGTGCGCATCGCCTACTTTAAGGTGCACCATCCGCTTTTGTATTACGCGTCGTACTTTACGGTGCGGGCGGAGGACTTTGACCTTGACGCCATGATCAAAGGATCAGCCGCCATTCGCAAGCGGATTGAGGAAATCAACGCCAAAGGCATTCAGGCGACGGCGAAAGAAAAAAGCTTGCTCACGGTTCTTGAGGTGGCCTTAGAGATGTGCGAGCGCGGCTTTTCCTTTAAAAATATCGATTTGTACCGCTCGCAGGCGACGGAATTCGTCATTGACGGCAATTCTCTCATTCCGCCGTTCAACGCCATTCCGGGGCTTGGGACGAACGTGGCGCAGGCGATCGTGCGCGCCCGCGAGGAAGGCGAGTTTTTGTCGAAGGAGGATTTGCAACAGCGCGGCAAATTGTCGAAAACGCTGCTCGAGTATCTAGAAAGCCGCGGCTGCCTTGACTCGCTTCCAGACCATAACCAGCTGTCGCTGTTTTAGTGGAAACGCCGCCGCTGAAGGAAGCGGACAGCGCTCTTTCGCCCGAGCGGCAGTTTCCCGTTGCAATATATTTCCCAATGTGTTATAGTTTTAGTGGAATTGGCAAAGATAATGGCAAGCAGAGAGTGGGGAAACCCACTCTTTCGTCTTGAATGGGCACCCATCTCTCGTTCATTCCCCGCCTTGTGCAGGGGATTTTCTCATTATGCCACGCATGCACGTTTGCTCGGTAAGGAGGAACACAATGAGCAAAAAGGTGACAGAAACGGTCGAACAACTCGTCACACCGATCTTAGACGAAATGGGGCTTGAACTCGTCGATATTGAATATGTGAAGGAAGGGAAAAATTGGTTTTTGCGCGTCTTCATTGACTCTGACGATGGCGTCGATATTGAACAATGCGGTGCTGTCAGCGAAAAATTGAGCGAAAAGCTCGATGAAGTCGATCCGATTCCGCATAACTATTTTTTGGAAGTATCATCGCCCGGAGCGGAGCGGCCGCTGAAAAAGGCAAAAGATTTTGCCAAGGCCATTGGGAAACATGTATATATCAAAACGTATGAGCCCATTGAAGGAGAAAAGCAGTTTGAAGGCGAACTAACCGCTTTTGACGGAACGACCGTGACGCTGTTGGTCAAAGACCGCGGACGGCAAAAAACGGTCGCCATTCCGTATGAAAAAGTGGCAAGCGCCCGATTAGCCGTCATTTTCTTCTAATCGCAAAAGGGGGATTTTTGTTGCATGAACACGCAATTGCTTGAGGCGTTAGCCGATCTGATGCGGGAAAAAGGCATCAGCAAAGAAGTCGTGATGGAAGCGATCGAAGCGGCGATCGTTTCGGCGTATAAACGCAATTTCGGGCAGGCGCAAAACGTGCGCGTCGATCTCAATATGGACACCGGCACGATCCGCGTGTTCGCGCGCAAAGATGTCGTCGAAGAGGTGGCCGATCCGCGCCTTGAAATTTCGCTTGAGGAGGCGCAGCGGATCAATCCGAATTATCAAATCGGCGACGTCGTCGAGCTCGAAGTGACGCCGCGCGATTTCGGGCGCATCGCCGCACAGACGGCGAAGCAAGTCGTCACCCAGCGCGTGCGCGAGGCAGAGCGGAGCATCATCTACGCCGAATTTGTCGACCGTGAAGAGGACATTATGACCGGCATCGTTCAGCGCGTCGACCCGCGCTTTGTCTACGTCAGCCTCGGCAAGGCGGAGGCGCTCCTGCCGGCAAACGAACAAATGCCGAATGAAACATATAAGCCGCACGACCGGTTGAAAGTATACATTACGAAAGTGGAAAAAACGACAAAAGGGCCGCAAATTTTCGTCTCCCGCACCCACCCGGGACTGTTGAAACGGCTGTTTGAGCTCGAAGTGCCGGAAATTTACGACGGAACGGTCGAGATTAAATCGATCGCCCGCGAAGCCGGCGACCGTTCGAAAATTTCCGTCCACTCCGACAACCCGGAAGTCGATCCGGTCGGCGCATGCGTCGGACCGAGAGGGCAACGCGTGCAGGCCATTGTTGATGAGCTGAACGGAGAAAAAATCGATATCGTCCGCTGGTCGGCCGATCCGGTGGAGTTTGTCGCCAACGCGTTAAGCCCGGCGAAAGTGTTGCGCGTCATTGTCAACGAGGAGCAAAAGGCGACGACGGTCATCGTTCCGGACTATCAGCTGTCGCTCGCCATCGGCAAACGCGGGCAAAACGCGCGGCTGGCGGCGAAATTGACCGGCTGGAAAATTGATATTAAAAGCGAATCGGAAGCGCGGGAGATGGGCATTGATCCGCATGCGCCATCCACTTCGCTTGATTTCAGCGATGCGGCGGCCGATAATGAAAATAGCGAAGAAAACGGCCCATCGTTTGATCAATCAGCGGAAATCGAGTGAGGGGGAATGAAAAATGGCAGCGCAAAAGAAAATTCCGTTGCGCAAATGCGTCGTCACTGGAGAGATGAAGCCGAAACGGGAGATGGTGCGCATCGTCCGCTCGAAAGAGGGGGAAGTGTCGATCGACCCAACCGGCAAAAAGGCGGGGCGCGGCGCGTATATTACCCTTGATCCGGAATGCATTTTGCAGGCGAAAAAGAAAAACATTTTGGCCCGCCATTTAAAAGCAGACATCGATGATGCGATTTATGACGAATTGCTCGCCTTGGCGGAAAAGGAGAAACAGGCCGGACATGAAGCATAACCGTTGGGCATCGCTGCTTGGATTGGCGCAGCGGGCGGGCAAAGTCGTCTCCGGCGAGGAGCTTGTCGTCAAAGAAGTGCAGCGGGGTCGGGCGCGGCTCGTCTTGCTTTCGCAAGACGCATCGGTCAACACCGAAAAAAAAGTGACGGACAAATGCACGTTTTATGGCGTCCCGCTTTGCAAAGTGCCGGACCGGTATGTGCTTGGCGGCGCGATCGGCAAGGACGCCCGCGTCGTTGTCGCTGTCATCGACGAAGGGTTTGCGCGCCAATTGCAAACGATGCTCGACCGATCTTAATGGGGGTGACTGTATGTCGAAAATGCGTGTGTATGAATACGCGAAAAAACAGAACGTTCCAAGCAAGGACGTCATTCATAAATTGAAAGAAATGAATATTGAAGTGAACAACCATATGGCGATGCTGGAGGCTGATGTCGTCGAAAAACTCGACCATCAATATCGCCCGAACACCGGGAAAAAAGAAGAGAAAAAGGCGGAAAAGAAAACGGAGAAGCCGAAACGGCCGACGCCGGCGAAAGCGGCCGATTTTGCTGATGAGGAAATGTTTGACGACAGCAAAGAAGAGGCGAAAATGAAACCGGCGAAGAAAAAGGGAGCGCCAAAAGGGAAGGAAACGAAAAAAACCGAGGCGCAACAGCAAGAAAAGAAACTGCTCCAAGCGGCGAAAAAGAAAGGAAAAGGGCCGGCGAAAGGGAAAAAGCAGGCAGCACCAGCCGCCAAACAAGCGCCGCAGCCGGCGAAAAAAGAAAAAGAGCTGCCGAAAAAAATTACGTTTGAAGGCTCGCTTACCGTGGCCGAACTGGCGAAAAAGCTTGGCCGCGAACCGTCGGAAATTATTAAGAAGCTGTTTATGCTCGGCGTGATGGCGACAATCAACCAAGATTTAGACAAAGACGCCATCGAGCTCATCTGCTCGGATTACGGCGTTGAAGTCGAAGAAAAAGTGACGATCGATGAGACGAACTTTGAAGCGATCGAAATTGTCGATGCGCCGGAAGATTTGGTTGAACGGCCGCCGGTCGTGACGATCATGGGGCACGTCGACCACGGGAAAACGACGTTGCTTGATGCGATCCGCCATTCCAAAGTGACGGAGCAAGAAGCCGGCGGTATTACGCAACACATCGGTGCGTATCAAGTGACGGTCAATGACAAAAAAATTACGTTCCTCGATACGCCGGGGCATGAAGCGTTTACAACGATGCGGGCGCGCGGCGCGCAAGTGACCGATATCGTCATTCTTGTCGTTGCCGCGGATGACGGGGTCATGCCGCAGACGGTGGAAGCGATCAACCACGCCAAGGCGGCAAACGTGCCGATTATTGTCGCCATCAACAAAATCGATAAGCCGGAAGCGAACCCGGACCGCGTCATGCAAGAATTGATGGAATACAACCTCGTTCCGGAGGAATGGGGCGGCGATACGATTTTCTGCAAGTTGTCGGCGAAAACGAAAGAGGGCCTTGATCATCTTTTGGAAATGATTTTGCTTGTCAGTGAGATGGAAGAATTAAAAGCCAACCCGAACCGGCGTGCGGTCGGTACGGTGATCGAAGCGAAGCTTGATAAAGGGCGTGGCCCGGTGGCAACGCTTTTGATTCAAGCGGGAACGTTGCGTGTCGGCGATCCGATTGTCGTCGGCACAACATACGGGCGCGTGCGCGCGATGGTGAACGACAGCGGCCGGCGCGTCAAAGAGGCGACTCCGTCCATGCCAGTCGAAATTACGGGGCTGCATGAAGTGCCGCAAGCCGGCGACCGCTTCATGGTGTTTGAGGATGAGAAAAAGGCGCGGCAAATCGCGGAGGCGCGGGCGCAGCGGCAGCTGCAGGAGCAGCGAAGCGCCAAAACGCGCGTCAGCTTGGATGATTTGTTTGAACAAATTAAGCAAGGCGAAATGAAAGAGCTGAATTTGATCGTCAAAGCCGATGTTCAAGGATCGGTTGAGGCGCTTGTCGCCGCCTTGCAAAAAATCGATGTGGAAGGCGTGCGGGTGAAAATCATCCACGCGGCTGTCGGCGCCATCACCGAATCGGATATTTCGCTGGCGACGGCATCGAACGCCATCGTCATTGGATTTAACGTCCGTCCGGATGCAAACGCAAAGCGCGCCGCTGAATCGGAAAAAGTCGACATCCGCCTCCATCGCATCATTTACAATGTCATCGAGGAAATTGAAGCGGCGATGAAAGGGATGCTCGATCCGGAGTACGAAGAGAAAGTGATCGGTCAGGCGGAAGTGCGGCAAACGTTCAAAGTATCGAAAGTCGGCACGATCGCCGGTTGCTATGTCACGGACGGCAAAATTACCCGCGACAGCAAGGTGCGCCTCATTCGCCAAGGCATCGTCGTCTACGAAGGGGAAATCGATTCGCTCAAGCGGTATAAAGACGATGTGCGCGAAGTGGCGCAAGGGTATGAATGCGGGTTGACGATCAAAAACTTCAATGATATCAAAGAAGGAGATGTCATCGAAGCATACATCATGCAGGAAGTGGCCCGGGCATGATCGGCTTCGCCGCGTGCGAATGCATCATCTACAACGCCCGCTCTCTCAAGGATAAACGGGCCGTCCTGCAGCGGGTCATGACAAGAATCCGGCAAAAATATAACGTCTCTGTGGCCGAAATTGATCATCAAGACGCATGGCAGCGGGCCAAAATCGGCCTTGTTGCCATTACGTCCAGCCGCCGGGCGACCGAACGGGAGCTCGAGCGGGCGCTTGCTTTGATCGACTCGTTCCCTGAGCTGGAGCGGGCGGCCACATCATTCGAGTGGTTGTAACCGAGGTGATGGGTGATGAATATACGGGCAACTCGCGTTGGCGAGCAAATGAAAAAAGAGTTGAGCGACATCATCAGCCGCAGGCTGAAAGACCCGCGCATCGGCTTTGTCACGGTGACCGATGTGCGGGTCACCGGTGATTTGCAGCAGGCGAAAGTGTACATCAGCATCCTCGGCGATGACAAGCAGCGGGAAGAGACGTTGAAGGCGCTCGAGAAAGCGAAAGGGTTTATCCGTTCGGAAATCGGGCAGCGCATCCGCCTTCGCAAGACGCCGGAAATTTTCTTTGAAATCGATGAAACGATGGAATACGGCAGCCGCATCGAACAGCTGATCCGGCAAATTTCAAGCGATGACCACCCGGCGAAAGAGGCGGATGGGGAGCCGAACAATGGATAGACGAACCGTCTATCCATTTCCATTCATGATCATGGAAACGGAAAGGGTGCGTCGATGGACGGGGTATTGCTGCTGAATAAACCGAAAGGGATGACGTCTCACGACTGCGTGGCCAAAGTGCGCCGTCTGCTTGGCGTAAAAAAAGCGGGACACACCGGCACGCTTGACCCAAACGTGTCCGGTGTGCTGCCCATTTGCCTTGGCAAGGCGACGCGCATCGCCGAGTTTTTGACCGGGACGACGAAAACGTATGAAGGAAAAGTGACGCTTGGCGCCGCGACGACAACCGAAGATGCGGACGGCGACATCATCGCCGCCCGTCCGGTTGACCGGCCGATTGCGCGCGCGGAAATCGAAGCGGTGTTTGACAGCTTGACCGGAGAAATTGAGCAAACGCCGCCGATGTACTCCGCGGTGAAAGTGGGCGGCAAAAAACTGTATGAATACGCGCGCGCCGGCATCGAAGTCGAACGTCCGACGCGGCGCGTGACCATTTATGAGCTCGAACTGCTTGATGAACGTGAACAATTCTTTGGGGAAACGGTGTCATTTCGCTTTCGCGTCACGTGCAGCAAAGGCACGTACGTGCGTACGCTGGCGGTGATGATCGGCGAGCGGCTCGGCTATCCGGCGCATATGTCCGACCTCATCCGTACGGCGTCCGGGCCGTTTCGGCTTGAAGATTGCGTAACGTTTGAAGACGTTGAGCGCCGGGCGGCCGACGGGACGGCTGATGCCTTGCTCATCCCGATCGAGCGGGCGCTTTTTCATTTGCCGAAATATGAAATCAATGATAAAGTAGCAGAGAAGGTAAAAAACGGGGCGCTGCTCCGGCTTCCCGCTTTTTTAGAGAAGCTTGACGGGCCGGTCGTGCTTGTTTCGCCCGAGCGGGAAGCGCTGGCCCTGTACGTGAAGCATCCGGCGCGCCCCGGCTTGATGAAACCGCTCAAAGTGTTTCGTTAACGCCGCGGGTGCAGCGCGGAAATAAAGAAGGTAGGTCATGGACATGGAAACGCTGTTTCTTTCGCATCCCCACCGTCTCGAACGCCAGGCGCTCCCTCCGACGGTGATGGCGCTGGGCTATTTCGACGGCATCCACCTCGGCCATCAAAAAGTGATCCGTACCGCGGTCGAGATCGCCAACGAGCGTGGGTACGAAAGCGCGGTGATGACGTTTCATCCTCATCCGTTCGTTGTGCTTGGCAAACAGTCCGAGCTGCGCTCGATCACGCCGCTTGGCAAAAAGGAGCAGCTGATTGCATCACTTGGCGTCAACCGGCTGTACATCGTTGAATTTACGCCGACGTTTGCTGCGCTGTCGCCAGAAGCGTTCGTTGACCAATATTTGGACGGGTTGCACGTGAAACATGTCGTCGCCGGCTTCGATTTCACTTATGGGCGGTTCGGAAAAGGAACGATGGAGACGATGCCGATTCATGCGCGCGGCCGCTTTGGACAGACGGTCATTCCGAAGCTCGCGGTCGACGGGGAAAAAGTGAGCTCGTCCCGGGTGCGGAAACTGCTCGAAGACGGGGCGGTCGAACAGCTTCCCCGCCTGCTCGGCCGCTTTTATGAGCTTGAAGGAACGGTCGTTGCCGGGGAACGGCGCGGGCGGATGATCGGCTTTCCAACGGCGAACATCGCTTTAAACAGCGATTATGCCTTGCCGGCAGTCGGCGTCTATGCAGTCAAGGCGGTGATCGGCGGGCAAGTATATGAAGGGGTGGCGAACGTCGGCTACAAACCGACGTTCCATAAAACGCGCGAAGGATTGCCGAATATTGAGGTGCACTTATTCGAGTTTTCCGGCGATCTTTATGGACAAACGATGACCATTGAGTGGCACCGCCGTCTGCGGAGCGAGCAGAAGTTTACCAGTGTCGATGAACTGACGGCGCAAATCGCCCGCGACAAGAAAGAGGCGGAGCAGTATTTCCGCTGTTTCAGCGAAAAGACTTGCATTTTGCCGGAAAAAGAGGTATTCTAATCAATGTATGCGAACCATTGCTTGGCTAGGCGAGTCACCGACGCCCGCTCGGCAATCGGGGATCTAGGACTAGGGAGGTGAACAAGGATGGCATTGACGCAGGAGCGCAAACGCGAAATCATCGAGCAGTTTAAAATCCATGAGAACGACACCGGTTCTCCGGAAGTGCAAGTTGCGATCCTGACGGAGCAAATCAACAACTTGAACGAGCATTTGCGCATTCATAAAAAAGACCATCATTCACGGCGCGGCTTGCTGAAAATGGTCGGGAAGCGCCGCAACTTATTGGCCTACTTGCGCAAGAAAGATGTGGCGCGCTACCGTGAATTGATTGAGAAACTTGGATTACGTCGATAAAAAAGCGGGAGCATTCCCGCTTTTTTGCTAGTTTATAGGCGTGATTGACACGGCGATGATAACAATGGTGCCAATTCGTCTATACTAATCATCAGCGGATCTATAATTTCATCTGTACATAGAGAGGAGTACTCGTCTGTATGGAACAAGAGAAACGCGTGTTTTCCATCGATGTGGCCGGGCGGCCGCTCATCATTGAGACCGGCGAGCTGGCGAAACAGGCGAATGGCGCGGCGCTCGTCCGCTACGGCGATACGGTCGTGTTGAGCACAGCCACCGCGTCGCGAGAGGCGAAAAACGTTGACTTTTTCCCGCTCACCGTCAACTACGAGGAACGGTTGTATGCGGTTGGAAAAATTCCTGGCGGGTTTATTAAGCGCGAAGGTCGCCCGAGCGAGAAAGCCATTTTGGTGAGCCGTCTCATCGATCGACCGATTCGCCCGCTGTTTGCCGAAGGATTCCGCAACGAAGTGCAAGTCGTCTCGATGGTCATGAGCGTTGATCAAGACTGCGCGCCGGAAGTAGCGGCCTTAATCGGTTCGTCGGTGGCGCTGACGATTTCCGACATTCCGTTTGAAGGGCCGATCGCCGGTGTCATCGTCGGCCGCGTCGACGGCCAGTTTGTCATCAATCCGACGGTCGAGCAAATGGAAAAAAGCGATCTGCATCTTGTCGTCGCCGGCACAAAAGATGCGATCAACATGGTGGAAGCCGGGGCAGATGAGGTGCCGGAAGAAGTGATTTTGGAAGCGATCATGTTCGGCCATGAGGAAGTGAAGCGGCTCATCGCCTTCCAAGAGGAAATCGCCGCCCAAGTCGGCAAAGAAAAAATGGAAGTCGTCCTTTACGAGCCGGATCCAGCGCTGGAGGCGGAAATCCGCCAGCTTGCTGAAGCGGACATTAAGCGAGCGGTGCAAGTGCCGGAGAAACTGGCGCGCGATGCTGCCATTGAAGATGTGAAAGCTGGCGTCATCGCCAAATATGAGGCGGAAGAAGCGGATGAGGAGAAGCTCAAGCAAGTACAGGAAATTTTGCATAAACTCGTAAAAGAGGAAGTGCGCCGTTTGATCACGGTCGAGAAAATCCGTCCGGACGGGCGCAAAGTCGATGAAATCCGTCCGCTTTCATCGGCGGTCGGCGTCCTGCCGCGCACGCACGGCTCCGGTTTGTTTACGCGCGGGCAGACGCAAGTGTTGAGCATTTGTACGCTTGGGGCGCTTGGCGACGTGCAAATTTTGGACGGGCTTGACCTTGAAGAATCGAAGCGGTTTATGCACCATTACAACTTCCCGCCGTTTTCCGTCGGGGAAACCGGGCCGATGCGCGGGCCGGGGCGTCGTGAAATCGGACACGGGGCGCTTGGCGAACGGGCGCTCGAGCCGGTCGTGCCGTCGGAGCGCGAATTCCCGTATACGATCCGCCTCGTTTCAGAAGTGCTTGAGTCGAACGGCTCGACATCGCAGGCCAGCATTTGCGCCAGCACGCTGGCGATGATGGATGCTGGGGTGCCGATTAAAGCACCGGTCGCCGGCATTGCCATGGGGCTTGTGAAAAACGACGACCATTACACGATTTTGACGGACATTCAAGGCATCGAAGACCATCTTGGCGATATGGACTTTAAAGTCGCCGGCACGAGAAAAGGCGTGACGGCATTGCAAATGGACATTAAAATAAAAGGATTGACGCGCGAGATTTTGGAAGAGGCGCTCATGCAAGCGCGCAAAGGGCGGCTCGAGATTTTGGATCATATGATGCAAACGCTCAGCGAACCGCGCAAAGAGCTGTCCAAATATGCACCGAAAATTTTGATCATGCACATCAACCCGGACAAAATCCGGGAGGTGATCGGACCAAGCGGCAAGCAGATCAACAAAATCATCGACGAAACCGGCGTCAAAATCGACATCGAACAAGACGGCACGATTTTCATCTCGTCTGTGGATGAAGCAGCCAACCAAAAAGCGAAGCAAATCATCGAAGACATCGTCCGTGAAGTCGAAGTCGGCCAAGTGTACTTAGGCAAAGTGAAACGGATTGAAAAATTCGGCGCCTTCGTTGAGTTGTTCAACGGCAAAGACGGGCTTGTCCATATTTCCGAGCTCGCTGAAGGGCGGGTCGGCAAAGTCGAAGACGTCGTTTCGATTGGCGATGAAATTTTAGTGAAAGTAACGGAAATCGATAAGCAAGGGCGCGTCAACCTGTCGCGCAAAGCGGTGTTGCGCGATGCCCGCAACATTGGAGGGGAACTGCCGCGGGAATCTAGGGAAAAACGAGGAAGACGGCCGGAGCGCCATCGCATGAAGCCTTAGGAATTTGTTTCTTAAGGCTCTTTTGTTATGTTCTATCCTGTCCCCCTAAGACATATGTTGTAGTAGTAAAAAAGGAGGGGGACAAGGGTGAACAACGGAATTGCCCGCTATATGGCGCTAGCGGTCATGTTTCTTGCCGCCTGGGCGGCGGTTCATTGGCCTCCGGTTGGCGATTACATCGCGAGCTGGCGTCCGATGGAAACAACCGCGATGAAAGAGCGCGACAAGCTGTACGACACGATCGTCAAACAAGCGAAGCAATATGAAATTCCCGCCCAAGATGCGGTCATCGATAAAGTATGGAAGGCGACGCCCGGCTACAACGGGCTCGCCGTCGACATTGACGCCTCCTATCAAAACATGAAGAAAACGGGGATGTTTGATGAGCGAAAACTCGTGTTCCGTCAAGTGCCCCCGCGCGTCCATTTGGACGATTTGCCGCCGGCGCCGATTTACCGCGGCCATCCTGACAAGCCGATGGTGGCGTTTGCGGTCAATGTCGCTTGGGGGGAAGAATACCTCCCCGACATGCTTGAGACGATGAAAAAATACAATGTCAAGGCGACGTTCTTCTTGGAAGGACGATGGGTAAAAAAACACCCGGAGATGGCAAAAATGATAGCAGACGCCGGCCATGAAATCGGCAACCATTCCTACAGCCATCCCGATATGAAAACGCTCGCTGTCGATGACATCCGCCGCGAGCTCGAGAAAACAAACGAAGTGATTAAGGCGGCGACATCGGTGAAATGCAAATGGTTTGCCCCGCCAAGCGGCAGCTACCGCGACGAGGTCGTCGAGGTCGCCGCGGAACTCGGCATGAAAACGATTCTATGGAGCGTCGATACAATTGATTGGCAAAAACCGTCGCCATCTGTTATAGTGAAACGGGTGACATCGAAAGTTCATCCTGGCGCCATCATTTTGATGCACCCAACGATGCCGACGGCGGCTGCACTTGACGAGCTGATCACCTCGATTAAGCAAAAAGGCTACGCCCTAGGCAGCTTGACGGCCTTATTCGATGAGAAAAGACTGGCAAACAAACAGGAGGAACATGGAGTTGATTAACAAATATACGTGCAAAAACGGTGTGCGAATCGTGCTCGAGCAAATTCCGACTGTAAGGTCGGTGGCCATCGGCATATGGATCGGGACCGGCTCGCGCAATGAAACGGAGCAAACCAATGGCATTTCCCATTTTTTAGAGCATATGTTTTTCAAGGGGACAACGACGCGCACGGCCCGGGACATTGCGGAAGCATTCGACAGCATCGGCGGGCAAGTAAACGCCTTTACATCGAAGGAGTATACGTGTTACTACGCCAAAGTGTTGGATGAACACGCGCCGCTGGCGCTTGAAATGCTCGCCGATATGTTTTTCCACTCGACATTTGTGGAGGATGAGCTGCAAAAGGAGCGCAACGTCGTGCTCGAGGAAATCAAAATGTATGAAGATACACCGGATGACATCGTCCACGATTTGCTCGGCAAAGCGTGCTATGCGGGTCATCCGCTCGGCTATCCGATTTTGGGCACGGAAGAGACGCTGCGCACGTTTACTGGCGACACGCTGCGCCAATATATGGCGGACTACTATACACCGGATCGCGTCGTCATTTCGGTCGCCGGCAACGTCGACGAACGGTTTATTGATGAGGTTGAGCGCTATTTCGGCTCGTTCGCCGCAGAGAGCAAGCCGCCTTCTTCAGGGACGCCGGCGTTTGTGCCGCAAAAGATCGCGCGCAAAAAGGACACTGAGCAGGCGCACGTATGCATCGGATTCAACGGGTTGCCGATCGGCCATCCGGACGCGTACCCGCTCCTCATCTTGAACAATATTTTAGGCGGCAGCATGAGCAGCCGGCTGTTTCAGGAAGTGCGCGAACAGCGCGGATTGGCGTATTCGGTGTTCTCGTACCATTCCGCCTACCAAGACAGCGGCCTGCTCGCCATTTACGCCGGCACAGGAAGCAGCCAGCTTGATGTGCTGTTCGAAACGATCCAGCAGACCATTCGCCAGCTGAAGGAGGACGGAGTGACCGAAAAAGAGTTGCATAACAGCAAAGAGCAGATGAAAGGAAGCCTGATGCTTGGGCTCGAGAGCACGAACAGCCGGATGAGCCGCAACGGCAAAAATGAACTCCTTCTCGGCCGCCACCGCTCGCTTGATGAGATCATTGAAGAGATTGAAAGTGTCACGGTGGAAAAAGTAAACGAACTGGCGCGCACGGTTTTCACGGACGATTACGCGCTCGCCTTAATCAGCCCGGACGGCGTGCTGCCGCGCCCGCTCCGTTCATAGACCGAGCTCAAAAAAGCTAACGACCTTTCGCTAGGTTGTTAGCTTTTTCGTTTCCGCCTCTTTCACCCTTCCTCGGGGACGTCGATCATCACCATATCGGCGCCGATTTTGCGAATATATTTCCACGGCACGCGAATTTCCTGTCCGTCTTTGCGAAACCCGAACCATTTTCCCGTTGGGATGAGCAGCGCCTCGATCTGCCCCGTTTGCTCGTTGATTTCCAAATCGGTCTGCCCGAGCACCCCGAGCCGCTCGGCTCGGCTTACATCGACAATTTCTTTTCCGCTTAATTCGCTCAGCCTCATGCTGGTTTCCTCCTTTTTCGCTTCTTTACTTTATATGTAAGGAACAAAAACAGAAAAAATGACTGCCTCTTGTCAGCTTTGGGCGCATATCGCCCATTTTTTCCTGCAAGGATATTCACCTATATTTTCCCTCCAACATAAGATGGGAAAGGAAACGGAGCAGTTTGCCAGAAAAGAAGGTGAGCGTACAACATGATGCTGACAGGAATGCATATCGCCATCATCGGCGGCGATGCTAGGCAGCTTGAAGTCATCCGCAAACTCGTTGAACTCGACGCGAAGTTGTCGCTTGTCGGCTTCGACCAGCTCGCCCATCATTTCACCGGGGCGATGAAGCTGCCGATTGGCGAAGTCGATTTTGCCGATTTGGATGCGATCATTTTGCCGGTTCACGGCACGACGCTGGACGGAAACGTCAACAGCGTGTTTGCCCACGAACCGATTCCGTTTACAGAAGAGATGGTGCAAAAAACGGCGCGGCAATGCACGATTTATTCCGGCATCAGCAACGCGTATTTGGACGAATTGGTGAAAAAAACAGGGCGCAAGCACGTGCAGTTGTTTGAGCGCGACGATGTCGCCATTTACAACTCCATTCCGACCGCGGAAGGCACGGTGATGATGGTCATTCAGCATACGGATTTTACGATCCACGGCTCATGCGTTGCCGTCTTGGGGCTTGGACGCGTTGGCATGACCGTCGCCCGGACGTTCGCCGCGTTGGGGGCGAAAGTGAAAGTCGGGGCGCGCCGGTCGGAGCATCTCGCCCGCATTACAGAAATGGGGCTCGTGCCGTTTCACTTAAACGATTTGGAAAAAGAAGTGCGTGACATTGACGTCTGCATCAACACCGTGCCTCATCTCATCGTGACGGCGAGCGTCATCGCCAAAATGCCGCCCCATACGCTGATTATCGATTTGGCGTCAAAACCGGGCGGCACTGACTTCCGCTATGCCGAAAAACGCGGAGTGAAAGCCATTTTGGCGCCCGGGCTGCCGGGGATCGTCGCGCCGAAGACAGCTGGGCAAATCATCGCCAACGTCTTGGCGCAGCTGTTATATGCAGATTTACAAAAACGGGAGGAGAATCATGCATGAGCGGAAACAGCTTGAAAGGAAAACGGATCGGCTTTGGCCTCACCGGGTCGCATTGCACATATGATGCGGTGTTCCCGGAGATCGAGAAGCTTGTCAACGAAGGAGCGGAGGTGCTGCCGATCGTCACCTATACGGTGAAAACGACGAACACCCGCTTCGGGGAAGGGGAAGAATGGGTGAAAAAACTGGAGCAACTGACCGGAAACGAGGTGATCGATACGATCGTCAAAGCAGAACCTCTCGGACCGAAAATCCCGCTCGACTGCATGGTGATCGCCCCGCTCACCGGCAACTCGATGAGCAAGCTGGCCAATGCCATGACGGATTCCCCCGTGCTGATGGCAGCGAAAGCGACGATGCGCAACCACCGCCCGGTCGTGCTTGGCATCTCCACGAACGATGCGCTCGGCTTAAACGGCGTCAATCTAATGCGGCTTATGGCAGCAAAAAACATTTATTTCATCCCGTTCGGCCAAGACGCCCCGCAGGCGAAGCCGAACTCCATGGTCGCCTACATGCCGCTTTTGCGCGATACGATTCTCGCCGCGCTTGAAGGGAAGCAGCTGCAGCCGGTCATTATCGAGCGGTTCCGCTACAACTGAATCAAAAATCAATGTTCCGCATAAAAATGTTCTCTCGTCCACAGCGGAATGTGATAAAATAAAGACTATGAATTCACTTCTTAGAGTGACGATGTGGAAGGAGAATGGTTGATGGCTCAAAAACAATATCATGTCGCTGTCGTCGGAGCAACGGGGGCAGTTGGGCAGCAAATGGTGCGGACGCTTGAAGACCGGAACTTCCCGGTTGGAAAATTGACTTTGTTGTCATCGGAGCGGTCAGCCGGCAAAAAAATGCGCTTTCGCAGCGAGGAGATCGAAGTGCAGGCGGCATCGCCCGAGCGCTTTAACGGGGTCGACATCGCCTTGTTCAGCGCCGGCGGCGCCGTATCGAAAGCGCTGGCGCCGGAAGCGGTGCGGCGCGGGGCGATCGTGATCGACAATACGAGCGCGTTTCGGATGGAGGAAAACGTGCCGCTTGTCGTTCCGGAAGTGAACGAAAGCGATTTGACGTGGCATAACGGCATTATCGCCAATCCGAACTGCTCGACGATTCAAATGGTCGTGGCGTTGGAGCCGATTCGAAAAGCGTTTGGCTTAGAGCGCGTCATCGTCTCGACGTACCAGGCCGTCTCCGGGGCGGGAGCGCAGGCCATTGAAGAGCTCAACGAGCAGACGAAAGCCGTGCTCGAAGGCAAGCCGGTTGAGGCGAACATTTTGCCAGTGAAATCGGACCGGAAGCATTACCCAATTGCGTTCAACGCCATTCCGCAAATCGATAAGTTTCAAGACAATGGATTCACGTTTGAAGAGATGAAAATGATCAATGAAACAAAAAAAATCATGCATATGCCTGAGCTGAAAGTGGCGGCGACGTGCGTGCGCATTCCGGTGGCGAGCGGCCATTCGGAATCGGTGTACATCGAAATTGAACAAGACGGCGTCACCGCCTCTGACTTGCAGGCGGTGCTCCGCGAAGCGCCGGGCGTCGTGCTTCAAGATGATCCGAGCGAACAGTTGTATCCGATGCCGGCCCATTGCGTCGGCAAGTACGACGTGTTTGTCGGCCGCATCCGCCGCGATTTGGACAACCGCCGCGGCTTCCATCTATGGATTGTCGCTGACAACTTGCTAAAAGGTGCAGCCTCGAACTCGGTGCAAATCGCAGAAAGTTTGTTGAAGCTCGGGCTCATTTGAAAAAGCATCGAGGTGTTAGCATGAAACTCATTGTTCAAAAGTTCGGCGGCACGTCCGTCCGCGACGAGCGCGGGCGGAACTTGGCGCGCCGCCATATTGAACGGGCGTTGGAAGATGGCTATAAAGTCGTGGCCGTCGTATCGGCTATGGGACGTTGCGGCGATCCATATGCGACCGATACGCTGCTTAGTTTGATCGGCGGCGTTCATCACCATGTCACAAAACGAGAGCAAGATATGCTTATGGCGTGCGGAGAAATCATCTCAAGCGTTGTGTTCAGCAACTTGTTGAACGAACACGGCATCAAAGCGACGGCGTTCACCGGCGCCCAGGCAGGATTTTGCACGAACAGCGATCATACGAACGCGAAAATTCTCGAAATGCGCTGCGACCGCCTCCTTGAGGCGCTTCGGCAATACGACGTCGTCGTTGTCGCCGGCTTTCAAGGCATGGCGGAAAACGGCGACATAACAACGCTCGGCCGCGGCGGGAGCGACACGTCGGCGGCAGCGCTCGGCGCGGCGTTAAACGCGGAGTGGGTTGATATTTTCACCGATGTCGACGGCGTCATGACCGCCGACCCGCGCATCGTTGAGAGCGCCCGGCCGCTTGACGTCGTTACGTATACGGAAATTTGCAACATGGCGTACCAAGGGGCGAAAGTGATCCATCCGCGCGCGGTGGAGATCGCCATGCAGGCGAAAGTGCCGCTGCGCATTCGCTCGACGTACTCCGATGCCCCCGGGACGCTCGTCACTTCATCGGTGCGCGGCCGAAAAGGAAGCGATGTGAAAGAGCGGCTTGTCACCGGCATTACGTACGTCGCCGACGTCACACAAATCAAAGTGCTGGCGAAAGAAGGCCACTATGAGCTGCAGTCTGACGTGTTTCAAGCGATGGCCCATGAAGGGATCAGCGTGGACTTTATCAACATTTCCCCGTACGGTGTTGTGTACACCGTGAGCGGCGACATGACGGAAAAAGCGGTGGCCGCCCTGCGCCGCATCGGCTACGAACCGGCCGTGACGCCCCGATGCGCCAAAGTGTCGGTCGTCGGCGCCGGCATTGCCGGCGTACCGGGGGTGACGGCGAAAATCGTCACTGCCTTGTCGGAGCAAGGCATTCAAATTTTGCAGTCCGCCGACAGCCATACGACGATTTGGGTGCTAGTGAAGCAAGACGATATGGAAAAGGCGGTCAACGCTCTGCATGACGCCTTCTGTTTATCCGAGGCGGATGCGGGCGAAGATGAAGCGATTTGGAGCGAGGAGTGAAAACCGTGGTTCAGTTCGGGAACATCATAACGGCGATGGTTACGCCATTTGACCGAAAAGGGAATCTCGACTTGGCAAAAACAACGGAGCTTGTCAACTATTTGCTTGACAATGGCACAGATGCGCTCGTTGTCGCCGGCACGACCGGCGAGTCGCCGACGTTGACGACCGAGGAAAAAATCGCGCTTTTTCGCCATGTCGTCTCCGTCGTCAACGGCCGGGCGCCGGTCATTGCTGGAACGGGCACGAACGATACGCGCGCGTCGATCGAGCTGACGAAAAAGGCGGAAGAGGCGGGCGTCGATGCTGTCATGCTTGTGGCGCCGTATTACAACAAGCCGAACCAAGAAGGGCTGTATCAACATTTCAAAGCGATTGCCGAAAGCACATCGCTGCCGGTGATGCTGTATAACGTTCCAGGGCGCACGTCGGTGAGTCTTGCTCCGGAGACGGTCATCCGGCTGTCCGAAGTTCCGAACATTGTCGCTGTCAAGGAAGCGGGCGGCAATTTGGACGCCATGGCGGAAATCATTGAGCGTACGCCGGACGACTTTTTGCTCTACAGCGGCGACGACAGCTTGACGCTTCCAGTGCTAGCGATCGGCGGCAATGGCGTCGTCTCGGTCGCTTCGCACATCATTGGCAATGAAATGCAGGAAATGATTCGTTCCTTTTTAGCGGGCGATCATCAGAAGGCGGCGGCGCTGCATCGAAAATGGCTGCCGCTCATGAAAGGCTTGTTTGCCGCCCCAAGCCCGGTGCCGGTGAAAACGGCGCTGCAGCTGCGCGGGCTGGACGTTGGTTCGGTGCGCCTTCCGCTTGTGCCGCTTGCCGAACAAGAGCGGAAGGAGCTAAGCCGCCTGCTCGATGCGCTGTCGTAACGAAACGATTCCCCAACGCTTTGCTTGCGCGTTGGGGCCTTTTTTTGCCTTGGCTGTGAAATCCATTGGCTGGTGAATGAACCATCTTGTGTTTTTCAGCATCGATTCGTTATAATAAAAGCAAGTGACTTTGAGCGGGTTAGCATCACAATTGGGAGGACGCAGCCTTGAAATCGAAAATAAAGCCGGTAGAGAAAATACGCATTTTTGCCCTTGGGGGAGTCGGAGAAATCGGCAAAAACATGTATGTTGTCGAATTGGACGAGGACATTTTTGTCATCGACGCCGGGGTGATGTTTCCGGAAGACGAAATGCTCGGCATCGACAAAGTGATCCCGGACATCACCTATTTGATTGAACGGCAGCATCGCATTCAGGCCATTTTTCTCACCCACGGGCACGAGGAGCATATGGGGGCGATCGCCTACGTGCTCAAGCAGCTGTCTGTGCCGGTATACGGAACGAAGCTGACGCTCGGGTTGGCGGAGGCGCTGTTAAAAGAACAAGGGGTGTCGGGCGCAAAGCTCAATGAAGTTCATCCGGATGCGGAGCTCGTGTTTGACAAGGCGAAAGTGACGTTTTTCCGCACGATCCACAGCATCCCCGATTCGATCGGCATCAGTCTGCATACATCGCAAGGTGCGATCGTGTACACGAGCGATTTTAAATTTGACCAAACCCCGTACGGCAACAACCGCACCGACTTAGGGAAAATGGCGCAAATCGGCGAAGAAGGGGTGCTGTGTCTTTTGTCGGACAGCACAAACGCCGAACGCCCCGGCTACAGCGGCTCCGATACGGTAGTCGCCTATGAGATCGCTGACGTGATCGGCCATGCGAAAGGACGCGTGTTTGTTGCCTGCTACGCTTCCAACATCACCCGCATCCAGCAAGTGCTGTACGCCGCCCGCCAATCCGGGCGTAAAGTGGCAGTCATCGGCAAAACGCTGCATAAAGTAATGGACATCGCCGTGCGCCTTGGCTATTTGCACGTTCCAGACAAGGTGACGATTTCTGCGCACGATATCGATCGCTACCATGACCGCGAGCTCGTCATTTTGACAACCGGCGGGCATGGCGAGCCGATGAGCGCGCTTTGGCGCATGGCGCGTCAAGCGAACAAACAAGTGAACATCAAAGAAGGGGATACCGTCATCGTCGCCGCATCCGTCATGCCGGGCTATGAGCTTGGGTTCGCGAAAACGATCGACGCCTTGTATCGGGCCGGCGCCAACGTGATTTACCGCGACCGGCAAGTGCACGTATCTGGGCACGGTTGCCAAGAAGAATTAAAGTTGATGCTCAATTTAATGAAGCCAAAATACTTTATTCCGGTGCATGGGGAATATCGGATGCAAAAAGCGCACGCCCGGTTGGCGAAGGCGGTCGGCATCTCGGAGGAGCGGACGTTTTTAATCGACAAAGGCGAAGTGATCGAGTTCCGCGGCGGTGCCGCCCGCCCCGGCGGCAAAGTGCCGTACGGCAACATTTTAATTGATGGCCTCGGCATTGGCGATGTCGGCAACATTGTGTTGCGTGACCGCCGCTTATTGTCCCAGGACGGCATTTTGATCGCCGTCGTCACGCTGAATAAAGAAGCGAAAACGATCGCCGCGGGGCCGGAAATCATCTCGCGCGGATTCGTCTACATGCGTGAGTCGGAGACGCTGCTCGAAGAGGCCGAACAAATGGTGGCGGAGATCATCAAACATTGCCTGGAATCATACATGCTCGAATGGTCGTCGTTGAAAGCGAACATCCGTGAAGCGTTAAGCCAGTTTTTATTTGAAAAAACGAAGCGCAGACCCATGATTTTGCCTATTATTATGGAAGTATAATGCAATCATGCTCAAAGTCAACTGGAAAATGCCGGAAACGGTCAGTCGTTGCCGGCATTTTTCTTTTTTCTTTCGGCCATACTAAGCGTATGATCGACAAGAAAGGAGACGAAATGGATGGAGAAGGAACGTTATTTTCAAGCGGAAACCGAGGGCGAACAGCCGGAAACAAAGGCCGAGGAAGCGACTGCGGCCATCACCCAGCTT
Source organism: Geobacillus sp. PK12 (assembly GCF_004123125.1). Lineage (NCBI taxonomy): Bacteria > Bacillati > Bacillota > Bacilli > Caryophanales > Anoxybacillaceae > Geobacillus > Geobacillus sp. PK12. The sequence goes on along the minus strand of NZ_SDKL01000005.1, from coordinate 44,739 downwards.
GGGCAGACGAACGTCCCGCAAATGGATCCCGATACGAACATTCATTGTTTGACGATCGTCGGACAGATTGAAGGGCATATTCAGCTGCCTCCGCAAAATAAGGCGACGAAATACGAGCACGTCATTCCACAGATTGTGGCCATCGAGCAAAACCCGAAAATTGAAGGGCTACTCGTCATTTTAAATACGGTCGGCGGCGATGTGGAAGCAGGGCTCGCCATTGCCGAAATGCTCGCCTCGCTCTCGAAACCGACTGTTTCCGTTGTGCTTGGCGGCGGCCATTCGATCGGCGTGCCGATCGCTGTGTCGTGCAACTATTCGTTCATCACCGAGACGGCGACGATGACGATTCATCCGATCCGTTTGACGGGGCTTGTCATCGGCGTGCCGCAGACGTTTGAGTACTTGGATAAAATGCAGGAGCGCGTCGTCCGCTTCGTGACGAAACATTCGAAGATCAGCGAGGAAAAGTTTAAAGAGCTCATGTTTTCCAAAGGCAATTTGACGCGCGACATCGGCACGAACGTCGTTGGGCCTGACGCCGTTCGGTACGGGCTCATCGATGAAGTCGGGGGCGTGTCCCAAGCGATGGCGAAGCTGCGCGAGCTGATCGCGATGAGGAAAAACGGGGAAGGGAAGATGATCCAATGATTTTGTATACGATCATGCCCGAACATTTGATTTTTCCGGTCGATGCCGCTGTTTATGAGAAGCGGAAAATGGTGTATTACGATGGCATTCCGTTTCTCGTCCAATCTGTCGAAACGGGAGAATATGAAATCGTACAAAACTTAAGCACGAATCCGTTCCATTTTTTAAACGCCAAATATGCGCCTGGGGCGCGATTTCCGGCTTCTCTGGCAACATCGTAATGAATTGTTCAGCCGTTCATGATATAATAGTAAACAAACGGAAAAAAGCAGCCATTGTTGGCTGCTTTTTTCCGGCTTGCCAATTCATTCATGCTGGAGTGAACGATCATGGCGAAACGAAAGCGAAGAAGAAAAGGGAAACCGTCAAAAACACAGCCATGGACGGAAACCATCCGCTTTGAATTGATCGGACTTGGCTTGCTCGCGGTCGCTGTCGTTGCGATGGCCCGCCTCGGGCTTGTCGGGGAGACGCTCGTGCTTGTGGGCCGCTTTTTTTTCGGCGAATGGTACATGCTATTAGTAGGCGGACTTTTCCTATTATCGCTCATCGTCATGTGGCGGCGGGAGTGGCCGTCATGGACGGGCCGCCCGTTTGTCGGCGCTTCGTCCATCGCCGCGGCGCTTCTGCTTTTGAGCCATGACAAGCTGTTTGAACTCATGTCGCGGCGCGGCGAGCTTGATCCGAGCATCATTCGGACGACGTGGGGGCTGTTTTGGAACGAAGCAAGCGGCAAGGCGGCCGATGTGGATTTAGGGGGCGGAATGGTCGGCGCCCTGTTATTTGCCGCCAGCTACCAGCTGTTCGATTCGCCCGGGACGAAATGGATTTGTTTCCTTCTGTTCATCGTCGGCTTTGTCGTGCTGACCGGGAAATCGCTGCGCGAGACGGCCGGCAAATGGGTTGCTTTTGCCGCAGCGTTTGTGCGAAAAGAATGGTTGGCGTTTGTCGAAGATATCAAGCAATGGCGGGCGGGGAGGAAGCGCAAGGAAAGCGGCGGCCGAAGCCGACGCTCGCGGCGGGCGGCCGCAAAGCGGGAAGACGAGCCGGCTGAAGCAAGCAGCGTCGAGCCGGATGAGGAATTGCTTTCCCCGCCGCCGATCATTTCCGATTTTGCCGCAGTCCGGTCGGCCGCTGAGCCGGAAGAAGAGAAGAATCCACTGGTGGAAGGCGACAGTGGGGGGGAGGAGGACAAACCGGCGCCGCCGCTTGCGTTTTCCGAGCATGAAAACACCAATTACGACCTGCCGCCGCTTGATTTGCTTCGCCTGCCGAAGCCGGCCGGGCAATCGGCCGATCATGCGAACATTTACGCCAACGCGCGAAAACTGGAGAAAACGTTCCAAAGCTTCGGCGTCAAGGCGAAAGTGACGCAAGTGCACCTCGGTCCGGCGGTGACGAAATATGAAGTGTATCCGGACGTCGGGGTGAAAGTGAGCAAAATTGTCAGCTTAAGCGACGATTTGGCGCTCGCTTTGGCGGCGAAAGACATCCGCATTGAAGCACCGATCCCCGGCAAGTCCGCGATCGGCATCGAAGTGCCAAATGAAGAGATCGCCACTGTTTCGCTGCGCGAAGTGCTGGAAGCCATTGAGCATACACGGGACAAGGCGAAGCTTTTGATTCCGCTTGGGCGCGACATCTCCGGTGAAGTCGTCGCTGCAGAACTAAACAAAATGCCGCATTTGTTGATCGCCGGCGCGACCGGCAGCGGCAAAAGCGTCTGCATCAACGGCATTATCGTCAGCCTGCTCATGCGCACGAAGCCGCATGAGGTGAAGCTGATGATGATCGATCCGAAAATGGTGGAGTTAAGTGTGTACAACGGTGTTCCTCATTTGTTGACACCGGTCGTCACCGACGCGAAAAAAGCGGCCCAGGCGCTGAAAAAAGTCGTCCAAGAAATGGAGCGGCGCTACGAGCTGTTCTCGCATACCGGCACGCGCAACATTGAAGGATATAACGAGCATATCCGCCACCATAACGAAACGGCGTCGGAACAGCAGCCGCTTTTGCCATACATCGTCGTGATCATCGACGAATTGGCCGACTTGATGATGGTGGCTTCCTCGGATGTGGAAGAGGCGATCACCCGTTTGGCGCAAATGGCGCGCGCCGCTGGCATCCATTTGATCATCGCCACCCAGCGCCCGTCGGTGGACGTCATCACCGGCGTCATCAAAGCGAACATTCCGTCGCGCATCGCCTTCAGTGTATCATCGCAAATCGACTCGCGCACCATTTTGGATATGGGCGGGGCGGAAAAACTGCTCGGCCGCGGCGATATGCTGTTTTTGCCGATGGGGGCCTCAAAACCAGTGCGCGTCCAAGGGGCGTTTGTCTCCGACCAAGAGGTGGAAGACGTCGTTCGGTTTGTCATCGGACAGCAGCAGGCGCAATATTATGAGGAGATGTTCGTCGAAGACAGCGAACCCTCTTCCTCAGCCCTTGAAGACGAGTTGTACGATGAGGCGGTCCGTCTTGTCGTTGAAATGCAAAGCGCCTCCGTCTCGATGCTGCAACGCCGCTTCCGCATCGGTTACAATCGCGCCGCTCGGCTCATTGATGCCATGGAGGAGCGCGGCGTCGTCGGCCCGTATGAAGGAAGCAAGCCGCGCGCCGTTCTTTGGTCGAAGGAAGATTTAAAAAAGACATCATAAATGGGAAAAAGGGCGGGCGAAAAAAGCCTGCCCGCTCAATCATACATCTTATTGGAAGCGTTGCCAATCCTATTTCTTTTTCTTCGACAAAATTTGATATCACCTATTTATTTGCCCAGTAAAAAATGATATAGTAATCTCAAAAAGGTTATATGTCTAATGTCAGAGGTCTGATCTCAACGGAAATGCGTAACACGGAGGACGTTGTCATGTCAATCAAATCAGACAGCCGCCACCTTTACTTGCAAGTGATTGATCGCATCAAGCGCGATATTGAAACGGGAGTGTACAAAGAAAAGCAAAAACTGCCGTCCGAGTTTGAACTCGCCAAACAGCTTGGCGTCAGCCGGGCGACATTGAGGGAAGCGCTCAGGGTGCTTGAAGAAGAAAACATTATCATCCGCCGCCACGGCGTCGGAACGTTTGTCAACGCCCGTCCGCTGTTTACGTCCGGCATCGAGCAGCTCTCAAGCGTCACGGATATGATTCGTCAAGCGGGGCGCAAGCCAGGAACGATTTTTTTGTCTTCCTCCATCCAACAGCCGACGGAAGACGATATGCGCCGTTTCCAATGCCGGCCGGACGAGAATTTGCTGCTCATCGAGCGGGTGCGCACCGCTGATGGAGAGCCGGTCGTTTATTGCTTGGATAAAATTTTATGCAAATATTTGCCCAAAGGGATCTCTTATGAGCAAGAGTCGTTGTTTGAAAACTTGCACAACCAAACGCATCGCGACATCGCCTATGCGGTCGCGCGCATCGTGCCGCTCGGCTATCATGAAAAAGTGTCGCCGATTTTGCAATGCGACCCGGAAACGGCGCTGCTTGTGCTCAAGCAAATGCATTTCGATAAAAACGATGAGCCGATTTTTTATTCCGTCAACTACTTCCGCTCCGACAAGTTCAGCTTCCATGTCATGCGGAAGCGGTTCAGCTTTTAAGGGGGTGAAAAGGGTACATAGAAAGAAGCCGGAAGTTTCATACTAAATAAAGGAACCAATTTTCAAAGCAGGGGGTAGTGATGGATGAAAAAGCGAATGGGATTGCTTTTGTCCACTTTGTTCGCCGCCAGCACGCTGCTTGCCGCTTGTGGCGGTCAAGGGGGAAATAATGCCGGGGGCGGAAAAGACACGTTCAGCGTCGCCATGGTCACCGACGTCGGCGGCATTGACGACAAATCGTTCAACCAGTCGGCTTGGGAAGGGCTGCAAAAGTTCGGCAAAGACAACGGGCTTGAAAAAGGCCGCGGCGGCTACGACTACTTGCAGTCATCGAGCGACGCTGACTATGCCACGAACTTAAACAAGCTTGTGCGCAGCGACTTTGACTTGATTTTCGGCATCGGGTATTTGATGGGCGACGCGGTGAAAGAAGTCGCGAAGCAAAACCCGAAAAAACATTTCGCCATCGTCGACACGGTTGTTGACGAGCCAAATGTCGCCAGCATCACGTTCAAGGAGCATGAAGGCTCGTTCCTTGTCGGTGTTGTCGCCGGGCTAATGACGAAAACGAATAAAATCGGCTTTGTCGGTGGGATGGAGATTCCGTTGATCGAAAAATTCGAAAGCGGATTCCGCGCTGGCGTGAAAGCGGTCAATCCGAAGGCGACTGTGGAAGTGCAATACGCCGGGGCGTTCGACCAAGCGGATAAAGGGAAAGCGATCGCCTCGAGCATGTACGCGTCTGGCATCGACATCATCTACCATGCAGCTGGAGCGACTGGGAGCGGCGTCTTCTCGGAAGCGAAAGATTTGAAGAAGAAAGATCCGAACCGCGAAATTTGGGTCATCGGTGTTGACAAAGACCAAGCGCCGGAGGGAGAAGTGAAAGTCGGCGGCAAAACGTACAACGTAACGCTCACTTCGATGGTGAAGCGCGTCGACGTCGCTGTCTATGACACGGCGAAACGGGCGAAAGAGGGCGACTTCCCGGGCGGCAAAACGATTGAGTACGGGTTGCCGGAAAATGGGGTTGGCATTGCCCCGACGCAAGACAACATTCCGGAGAACGTGTTAAAAACTGTTGACGAATGGAAGCAAAAAATCATCAAAGGCGAAGTGAAAGTTCCGACAAACCGGAAAGAGTACGAGCAATTCGCTGCGACGATCAAGTGACGAATAACGGCGAAGAAGGCTAGCGCGAGCCGCTAGCCTTCTTCAAAATCGTCAACTACCCCCACTTCGCGAACGCTTGAAGTGGGGGCTTGCANNTACTTGGCTTCCACACACAACAGACGGACCTACGCTCGATGTTTGACGGTTGCAGCGTTTCCTGCAACCAACTCCATCCATCGAGCAGCCGTTATGGGAGTGCCTTTATTGAACAGTTTTCTCCACGCCTTTATTCGATCATACACAAAAGAAAGGGGGAACGCGCATTCCTCTCCCACTTACTCCCTTTGGTCGTTGAAGTGGGAGTCTCCTGCGCGAAATAGGATGAAGGGCGGCTGTTTCGCTGTCGCCTTTCATTTTGTGATTTTGACCTTGCTTGAGTAAGGAGTGAATGGCTTGGAATACGTGATTGAAATGCTCAATATCCGCAAGGTGTTTGGCACGTTTGTCGCCAATGACAACATTACGCTGCAAGTGAAAAAGGGGGAGATACACGCTCTGCTTGGCGAAAACGGGGCCGGCAAATCGACGCTCATGAACGTGCTGTTCGGTTTATACCAGCCGGACGGCGGCGAAATCCGCGTGAAAGGAAAGCCGGTGCGCATCACCGACCCGAACGTCGCCAATGATCTTGGCATCGGCATGGTGCATCAGCACTTTATGCTCGTCGATACGTTCACCGTGACGGAAAACATCATCTTAGGCAGCGAGCCGACGCGGGCCGGAACGATCGATATGAAGCGGGCGGAGCGGGAAGTGCGCGAATTGTCGGAACGATATGGACTCGCGGTCGATCCGACAGCGAAGATCGCCGACATTTCCGTCGGCATGCAGCAGCGCGTGGAAATTTTAAAGACGCTTTACCGCGGCGCCGATATTTTGATTTTTGACGAACCGACAGCGGTGTTGACGCCGCAGGAAATTCGCGAGCTCATGCAAATTATGCGCACGCTCGTCCGCGAAGGAAAATCCATCATTTTAATTACACACAAACTTAAAGAAATTATGGAAGTGTGCGACCGCGTCACCGTCATCCGCCGCGGCAAAGGAATTGCGACGCTCAATGTGGCGGAGACGAATCCGAACGAACTGGCGGCGCTCATGGTCGGCCGCGAGGTGCAGTTTACGACCGCTAAGAAACCGGCTGAGCCGGGAAAACCGGTGTTGGAAATTAAAGACTTAGTCGTCAAGGACGCGCGCGGGATCAAAGCGGTCAACGGTTTGAACTTGACGGTGCACGCCGGCGAGATCGTCGGCATTGCTGGAGTCGACGGCAACGGCCAGACCGAGCTCATTGAAGCCATAACCGGCTTGATCAAAGCTGAATCAGGGACAATCCGCCTCAACGGCCGAGACATTACGAATTTGCCGCCGCGCAAAATCATCGAAGCCGGCGTCGGCCATATTCCGCAAGATCGGCATAAGCACGGGCTTGTCCTTGACTTTCCGATCGGCGAAAACATGGTGCTGCAAACGTACTATCAGCCGCCGTACTCGAAACGGGGTCTGTTGAATTTTCAAGCCATTTACGAAAAAGCGCGCCAGCTCATCCGCGAATTTGACGTGCGCACGCCGGATGAATATACGAAGGCGCGGGCGCTATCGGGCGGAAACCAGCAAAAAGCGATCATCGGCCGTGAAGTCGACCGCGACCCGGACTTGTTGATCGCCGCCCAGCCGACGAGGGGGCTTGATGTTGGAGCGATCGAATTTATTCATAAGCGGCTCATTGAACAGCGAGACCGCGGGAAAGCGGTGCTGCTCGTCTCGTTTGAGCTTGACGAAGTGATGAACGTCAGCGACCGGATCGCTGTCATTTATGAAGGAAACATCGTCGCCATCGTTGATCCGAAAGAAACAACCGAACAGGAGCTCGGGCTGTTGATGGCTGGAAGCAAACGGAAGGAAGCAGGTGTGTCGTGATGAAGTCGAATCGTCTCCAGCAATTTTTGATACCATTGTTGGCCGTTCTTCTTGGCATGATCGCCGGTTCGATCGTGATGCTTGCAAGCGGCTACAACCCGATCGCTGGGTTTTACGCTCTCGTGTACGGGGCGTTTGGCGATACGTACTATATCGGCGAAACGATCCGCCAGACGACGCCATACATTTTAACGGGCTTGGCGGTGGCGTTTGCCTTTCGCACCGGCTTGTTTAACATCGGGGTTGAAGGGCAGCTGATCGTCGGCTGGCTCGCTGCCGTCTGGGTCGGGGTGTCCTTTGATTTGCCCAAAATCATCCATTTGCCGCTTGCCTTGTTGGCCGCCGCGTTGGCCGGGGCGCTATGGGGCTTGATTCCGGGTGTGCTGAAGGCGTATTTAAAAGTGCACGAAGTCATTATTACGATCATGATGAACTATATTGCTTTGCATGTAACGAACGCCATCATCCGTTCCGTTTTGTCTGATGAGGGATTTAAATCAAAGCCGGTGAAAGAAAGCGCATCGCTTCACTCCGACTTTTTTGATGCCATTACGCATCATTCCACCATGCATTACGGCATTTTCATCGCTGTCGCCGCCGCATTTGTCATGTGGTTTTTGCTTGAGCGGACGACGAAAGGGTTTGAGCTGCGGGCGGTCGGTTTCAATCAGCATGCGTCACAGTACGCGGGCATGAATGTGCGCGCCAACATCATTTTAGCGATGGTCATCTCCGGCGCTTTTGCCGGCGTCGCCGGGGCGATGGAGGGGCTTGGCACATTTGGAAACATCTCGACGAAAGCCGGCTTTACCGGCCTTGGATTTGATGGCATCGCGGTTGCCTTGATCGGAGGAAACAACGCGTTTGGCATTTTGCTCTCCGCCTTGTTGTTTGGCGCCTTAAAAGTCGGGGCGTTGGAAATGCCGTCAAGCGCCGGCGTGCCGACCGAACTCGTCGATATTATTATCGCGCTCATCATTTTCTTTGTTGCATCCAGCTACATGATCCGCTGGCTGTTATCTCGTTGGCAAAAGGGGGCGGAGTAAGTGAGCGTGTATGACGTCTTGCAAACGATTGTCCCGACAACGATTTTCTTTGCGGCTCCTCTCATTTTCACCGCCCTTGGCGGCGTGTTTAGCGAACGGTCCGGCGTCGTCAACATCGGGCTTGAAGGATTGATGACCATCGGCGCGTTTGTCGGCATCGTCTTTAATTTGACGTTTGCCGATCGGTTTGGCGAATGGACGCCGTGGCTTGCCTTATTGGCTGCCATGGTGGTCGGCGCTGTATTTTCCCTGCTGCACGCTGTCGCGTCGGTCACATTTCGCGCCGACCAAGTCGTAAGCGGGGTGGCGATCAACTTTTTGGCGCTTGGTCTGTCGCTGTTTTTAGTGAAGAAAATGTACGGCAAGGGGCAGACGGACCAAATTCAAGTTGGGTTTGACAAAATTGACGTGCCAGTGTTAAGCGACATTCCCGTCATCGGGCCGCTGTTGTTTTCCAACGCGTACGCGCCGTCGTATATCGCCATTGCGCTGGCGTTTGTATCATGGTATGTCATTTACAAAACGCCGTTTGGCCTGCGGCTGCGTGCGGTCGGCGAACATCCGATGGCGGCGGATACGATGGGGATTCATGTCGCCAAAATGCGCTACATCGCTGTCATGATCAGCGGCGCGCTCGGCGGCTTGGGCGGTGCGGTATACGCGACGATCATTTCCCGCGATTTCAGCCATGCGACGATTTCCGGGCACGGATTTATGGCGCTTGCGGCGATGATTTTCGGCAAGTGGCATCCGATCGGCGCGATGGGGGCGGCGCTCTTTTTCGGGTTGGCGCAAAGCTTAAGCATCGTCGGGCAAACGATTCCGTTCTTGAAAAACGTCCCGACCGTTTACTTGCTCATCGCCCCGTATGCACTCACGATTTTGGCGCTGGCGGGCTTCATCGGCCGCGCTGAGGCGCCGAAAGCGGCTGGCACGCCATACATCAAAGGAAAACGGTGATGAAAGCGGCTGTCCGAAAAACGGACGGCCGTTTTTGCTGAATGGAATGATTTGCATTTTTCCATTGGCAAAAGGTATATTGTTGATAAGACGCTTTACAATAAATGAAAGATAGTGCATATCTGCAAAGAGAAAAAGTAAGGAGGAGTTGGATTGGTCGACGAAAAAGTCACAGCGGTCGGACCGGTTCGCGTCCATACGATTTCGACCGATAAGTACAAAACGAACACGATCGTTTGGAAAATGAAGGCCCCTCTTGCTAAAGAGACGGTCACGCTGCGCGCGCTTTTGCCATACGTCTTGCAAAGCGGCACGGCCGACTATCCGAGCGTTAAGGCGCTGCGCACCTATTTGGATGAACTGTATGGGGCGACGCTGAACGTCGATTTAACGAAAAAAGGCGAACATCATATCATGACGATTCGCATCGATGTCGCCAATGAACGATTTTTGCCGGAGCAAACGCCGTTGCTTTCGAAAGCGCTTCAGCTCTTGGCCGATCTTCTGTTCCGCCCGGCTCTTGATGGCGGGCGGTTTGTCACCGACATTGTCGAGCAGGAAAAGCGGGCGCTCCGTCAACGCATTCAGGCGGTGTATGATGACAAAATGCGCTATGCGAACATGCGCCTTGTAGAAGAAATGTGCAAAGGCGAACCGTACGCCCTCTCTCCAAACGGCGAGCTTGAAGACGTGGACGGCATCACGGCGGAAGGGCTGTATCGCTATTATGAACGAGCGCTGGCCGAGGATGAGCTGGATCTATATGTCATTGGCGACGTGGCTGAAGAGGCGGTGCTCAATGCGGTGAAGCAGCGTTTTTCTCTGCCGGATCGTCCAAAGCGGGAGCGCGCATCGTCGGTTTCTGTCAAGCCGCAAGGGGAAGTTCGCGAAGTCATCGAGCGGCAAGACGTGAAGCAAGGAAAGCTCAACATCGGCTATCGGACAAATGTGACGTATGAAGATGACGATTATTACGCCTTGCAAATGTTTAACGGCATTTTTGGCGGTTTTTCCCATTCGAAGCTGTTCATCAACGTCCGCGAGAAGGCAAGCCTTGCCTATTATGCCGCCTCAAGGCTTGAGAGCCATAAAGGGCTTTTGATGGTCATGTCCGGCATTGAACCGGCCCACTATGAGAAGGCGCGCCGCATCATCGATGAGCAAATGCAGGCGATGAAAAACGGCGATTTCACAGATGAAGAAATGGCGCAGACGAAAGCGGTCATCCGCAACCAGCTGCTTGAGACGCTCGATACGCCGCGCGGGCTTGTGGAGGTGTTGTACCATAACGTCGTCTCAACGCGAAAGCGCCCGATCGATGAATGGATGGCCGGCACCGATCAAGTGACGCGCGAGGATGTGGTGCGCGTCGCTGACAAGGTGAAGCTTGATACGGTGTACTTTTTGACCGGAATGGAGGCGACGGAAGATGGAAAAACGGGTGTATGAGACGCTGCACGAAGAGCTGTTTTATGAAAAAATGGACAACGGCCTTGACGTGTACATTTTGCCGAAAAAAGGATTCAACAAAACGTATGCGACATTCACCACGAACTACGGTTCGGTCGACAACCAGTTCGTCCCGCTCGGTAAAACGGAGATGAAGCGCGTTCCGGACGGCATCGCCCATTTTTTGGAGCATAAGCTGTTTGAAAAAGAAGACGGCGACGTGTTTCAGCAGTTCAGCAAACAAGGCGCCTCGGCGAACGCCTTTACGACGTTCACCCGCACCGCCTATTTGTTCTCAAGCACCGACAACGTCGAGAAAAACTTGGAAACGTTGATCGATTTTGTGCAAAGCCCGTACTTTTCCGACAAGACAGTGGAAAAAGAAAAAGGGATCATCGGCCAGGAAATCCGGATGTACGACGACAACCCAGACTGGCGCGTCTATTTCGGCGCCATCGAAAGCATGTATCACAACCATCCGGTCAAAATCGACATCGCCGGCACAGTTGAATCGATCGCCCAAATTACGAAAGAGTTGCTGTATGAGTGCTACGAAACGTTTTACCACCCGAGCAACATGCTTTTGTTTGTCGTCGGCCCGGTCGATGAACAAAAAATCATGCAGCAAATCCGCGACAACCAGGCGAAAAAGTCGTTCCCGCAAGCTCCGGAAGTGAAGCGGTTTGCGTATGAAGAACCGAGCGCAGTAGCGGAAAAGAAAAAAGTGATTCCGATGCATGTGCAGACGAACAAGTGCTTTGTCGGCATCAAAGCGCCGTCCGTTCCTGAAGCCGGCGAACAAAAACTTCGGCATGAGCTTGCCTTCCACGTCGCATTGGACTATTTGTTTGGAAAAAGCTCGCCGCATTATGAACGGCTGTACCGCGAAGGATTGATCGATGATACATTTATGTACGATTATACAGAAGAGCGCGGGTTCGGCTTCGCGTTGATCGGCGGCGATACAAGGGACGCTGAACGGCTCGCTTCGGAAATTCAAACGGTGCTGCTGTCGTTTTCGTCGGAAGCAGTCAAAAAGGAAGAGTTTGAACGGGTGAAAAAGAAAAAAATCGGCGCCTTTTTGCGCGCGCTCAACTCGCCGGAATACATCGCCAACCAGTTTACGCGCTACGCGTTTTACGGATCCAACTTGTTTGACATTTTGCCGGCGCTTTCATCCCTTGCCATGGACGATATCGCGGCGGTTGCCTCTTCTTGCTTCCGCGATTCGCAAATCGCGGTTTGCGAAGTCGTTCCAAAAGGGCAATAAGGCATCCTTCCTGAGAAGGATGCTTTTTTGCGGCAAAAAGGAGAGGATGGTTTCATGCGCTACGCCTTGATTACGGGAGCCTCTGGAGGCATCGGACAAAGCATCGCCCGTGTGCTCGCTCGGGAGGGGTACGGACTTTTTCTCCATTACTATCGGCGACGGGCGCCTGTTGAAGCGCTGAAAGAAGAGCTTAACGATGTGCATATTGTGCCGATTGAGGCCGATTTGTCGGCACCGGATGGGGTGGAAAAGCTCGTTTCGCAAATCGATCGCCCGGTTGATGCCATCGTTTACAACAGCGGTGCAAGCTATTACGGATTGTTGACCGACATGAACGATGAATTAATCGAGCGGATGGTGCGGCTTCACATGACAAGCCCGGCGTTGCTCATCAAAAGGCTGATCCCATCAATGGTGGCGAGAAAGCGCGGTCATATTGTGTTCATTTCCTCGATTTGGGGATTGTGCGGCGCTTCGTGCGAGGCGGTGTACTCGATGACAAAGGGAGGGCAGAACGCGTTTGCCAAGGCGCTGGCCAAGGAGCTTGCCCCAAGCGGCATTCGCGTCAACGCTGTTGCACCGGGGGCGATTGATACCGATATGCTGCGGGTGTTTCGTCCTGAGGAGCTGGAAGCGCTCACTGACGAAATTCCAGCCGGCCGGCTCGGCACCCCGGATGAGGTGGCGGAAACGGTGGCGTTTTTGCTGTCTGATGGCGCTTCGTATATCACCGGCCAAGTCATTTCCGTCAACGGCGGCTGGTATTGTTGAACGTATATTTTCCGGTTCGGCAGGCAAACTATCCTTGAAACATTCAACAAGGAGGGATTGACATGTCGGTACTGGATAACTTTGAACAATGGAAAGACTTTTTGGCGGAACGTTTAGAACAAGCGCAACAGCAAGGATTGACCCAGCAAGTGATCACAGATGTCGCTTACCAAATCGGGGATTATTTGGCGAAACACGTCGACCCGAAAAACCCGGAAGAACGGGTGCTCGCTGATCTTTGGAGCGTTGCGGATGAAAAAGAGCAGCACGCCCTTGCCAACATGATGGTCAAGCTGGTCCAACAAAAATAATCACCCGGTAAAAGAGAGGGGCCTCCCTCTCTTTTTTCTTCCTCCTTTTCGGTTGCTTTTCCATTTATAATTATAGTAGTATGAACTTAGCATAAGGCGTTCGTGCGGACACCGGCAAGGGAGGAGACGGGATGGGCAAGCAGGAATGGTATTTGGAATATGAAATTCATGTCAACCGCCCGGGGTTGCTCGGCGACGTTGCTTCGCTGCTCGGTATGTTGTCCATTAACATCGTGACGATCAACGGTGTCCGGGATTCGCGCCGCGGCATGTTGCTTTTGTGCGACAATAACGAGCAAATTGAACGGTTGGCGACGATCTTGCGGACGATGGACAACATTACGGTGACGAAGCTGCGCCAGCCGAAGCTGCTCGACCGCCTCGCCGTCCGCCACGGCCGTTATATCCAGCGCGATGCCGATGACAAAAAAACGTTCCGCTTCGTCCGTGATGAACTTGGACTGCTTGTCGATTTTATGGCGGAACTTTTTAAAGAAAAAGGGCATAAGCTCATCGGCATCCGCGGGATGCCGCGCGTCGGCAAGACAGAATCGATCGTCGCCGCCAGCGTGTGCGCCAACAAACGATGGCTGTTTGTTTCATCGACGCTGATTAAACAGACGGTTCGCACGCAGTTGATGGAAGATGAGTATAGCGAGGACAACATTTTCATTATCGACGGCATCGTCTCAACGCGCCGCGGGAACGAGCAGCACTGGCAGCTCATCCGTGAGCTCATGCGCCTTGAGGCGACGAAAGTCGTCGAGCATCCGGACATGTTTGTTCGCCATACGGAATACACGCTCGATGATTTTGATTATATGATTGAGCTGCGCCATGAACCGGACGAAGATATTTCCTACGAAGCGATTGACCGCCCGTCATTGTTGGGCGATGACGGGTTTTCCGAATTTGGGTTTTAATTTAAAAAAAGTGGAAGGTGTTGGCCGTTGACGGAACTAGGAAAACGTTTGCGGGAAGCACGGGAAGAAAAAAAGATGAGTTTGGACGAGCTGCAGGAGATGACGAAAATTCAAAAGCGGTATTTGATCGGCATCGAAGAAGGCAACTATGCCATCATGCCTGGAAATTTTTATGTGCGTGCCTTCATCCGGCAATATGCTGAAGCGGTCGGGCTTGATCCGGATGAGCTGTTTGAACAGTATAAACAGGACATTCCCCAGTCTTATCAAGATGACATTCCGCAGACGCTGTCGCGCGTGAAGACGCACCAGCAACTGTCTGCCGAGGGGGCGAAATGGCTCGATTGGCTGCCGAAAGTGGTTGTCGCGGCGGTCGTCATCGGGGCGGCAGTCCTCGTTTGGGTGCTGCTCCAGCACGGCGCCGCAAATGAGCCGCCGACAAAGACAAGCCCAAAAACAGCGGAGGTCGAAAAGCCGAAACATTCGCCGCTTGAGCAAGCGAAACAAAAGCAGCCGGCGAAGGAAACGGACGAGAAGGCAACGAATGAAAACGGACAGCAAAATGAACAGCCAGCGCCGACTGGCGAAGAAGAACAGCCGGCTGCGGCGATGAATGTGACGGAAAAGCGCGGCAACACGGCGACGATTGAAGTCGAAAGCTCCGGCGCGTTTTCCATCGAGCTTTCATCCAAAGGAACGTCATGGGTCGAAGTATACAATACGAAAGGCCATACGTTTTACCGCGGAAACTTGACAAGCGGGCAGACGAAAACGTTCGATCTGTCGGCCGAAAGCGAAGTATGGGTGAAAATCGGGCGTACGCTGGACGTCGACATGAAGGTAAACGGCCAGCCGTTTGCCTATCCGTTTGCCCCGAAAGAGGAAGTATACCAAAAGCTGCATTTCGTGTTGAAGAAATGATGGAACAGGGCGCTTTTCCGCAGGAAGGCGCCTGCTTTTCGCACGGACTGAACGATGTTGAATGAGCGGAGGTATTTGTGGTGAACTTGCCGAATAAAATTACGGTAGCACGCATTATGCTCATCCCGTTTTTCTTGATCGTGATGCTCGTTCCGTTCGGGTGGGGAAGCATCCAAATCGGCGGGACAGAGCTTCCGGTGGCCCATCTTGCCGGCGCGCTCATTTTCATCATCGCCTCAGCGACGGACTGGATCGATGGCTACTATGCCCGCAAATACGGGTTGGTGACGAATTTAGGAAAATTTTTAGATCCGCTTGCCGATAAATTGCTTGTGTCGGCGGCGCTGATCGTGCTTGTCGAGCTCGGGGCCGTTCCGGCGTGGATGGTGATTGTCATCATCAGCCGCGAGTTTGCCGTCACCGGCTTGCGGCTCGTGCTTGCCGGCGAGGGGGAAGTCGTCGCTGCCAACATGCTTGGCAAAATCAAGACATGGACGCAAATTGTCGCCATTTCCGCTTTATTGTTACATAACTTCCCTTTCTCGCTCATTTCGTTTCCGTTCGCTGAATTGGCGCTGTGGGTGGCGGTCATTTTCACGATTTGGTCTGGCTGGGATTATTTTGCGAAAAACAGACATGCGTTTTCCCATTCGAAATAGCCGGCCGCAAAGGGGGAGAAAGTCTGTTGAACGCGGAGATCATTGCCGTTGGCTCCGAGCTGTTGCTTGGGCAAATCGCCAATACGAACGCCCAGTTTTTGTCGCAGCAGCTGGCGATGCTTGGCATTAACGTCTATTTCCATACCGTCGTCGGCGACAACGCCGGCCGCCTCGAACAGGCGGTGAAAACGGCGCAAACGAGAGCGAACCTCATCATTTTCACCGGCGGTCTCGGCCCGACGAAAGACGATTTAACGAAGGAGACGATCGCCCGTTTGCTTGGCCGCCGACTCGTGATCGACGAGGAAGCGCTCCGAGCGATTGAGGCGTATTTTGCCCGCACAAACCGGCCGATGACAGAAAACAATAAAAAGCAGGCGCTCGTCTTGGAAGGATCGACGGTGCTGAAAAACGAGCACGGCATGGCGCCAGGGATGGCGCTTGTGGCAGACGGCATTACGTACATGTTGCTGCCCGGGCCGCCGAAAGAAATGCGGCCGATGTTCAAAAAATACGGAAACGCCTTTTTGCGCCGTACGTTTTCGCTTTCCGAGCGCATCGAGTCGCGCGTGCTCCGCTTTTTTGGCATCGGTGAATCAGCGCTCGAGACGGCGATTGCGGATTTGATCGACGCCCAGTCGAATCCGACGATCGCGCCGCTGGCCGGCGACGGTGAAGTGACGCTTCGTCTGACAGCGAAGCATCAGGATGAGGCGGAGGCGAAGCGGCTTCTTGACGAAGTGGAAGCGGCCATTTTGGCGCGCATCGGCCGCCACTGCTACGGATATAACGATGAAACGTTGTTTACAAAGACGCTCGAGCGGTTAAAAGAAAGAGGATGGACGATCGCGTCGGCCGAAAGTTTGACCGGCGGCCTTTTCCTCGAACAGCTCACCGCCATCCCCGGCGCGTCTCAAGTCGTGCAGGGCGGTGTCGTCTGCTACACAAACGGCGTCAAAGAACAGGTGCTTGGCATACCGCGCACGCTGCTTGAGGCAGAAGGGGCGGTGAGCGAGCCGTGCGCCCGTTTGCTTGCTGAAAACGTCCGCGCGATGTGCGATGCGGATATCGGCATCAGCTTCACCGGCGTCGCCGGACCCGATCCGCTTGAGGGCCACCCGCCCGGCACCGTGTATATCGGCATCGCCGTCCGCGGGCGCGATGCAACTGTCCACCGTCTGACGCTGTCCGGCACGCGTGATGCCATTCGCATCCGCACCGCCAAATACGGCTGTTTTTTTCTGCTTGAGATGCTCGCGGCCGACTGCTGATCGGCCGCCCCCTTCCTTCTCCATTCTCCACCGCACATCGTTTTTTCCACCGCATGAGTATGGCGATTGTTGCTAGTTTCTCCACCGAAAAAACGAATGGACGTTCGTTTTTTGCTTGGCAATGGCCGCAAAACGCGGTATAGTATAAGTAGTCCTAGAATAAGGAGGAGTAGGTTAGTGAACCAAGATCGTCAAGCTGCATTGGAGCAGGCATTAAAACAAATTGAACGACAGTTTGGCAAGGGGGCCATCATGAAGCTCGGCGAGCAAGTCGACCGCAAAGTGTCGGTCGTGCCGAGCGGTTCGCTGGCGCTCGACATCGCGTTAGGCGTCGGCGGCTATCCGCGCGGGCGGATTGTGGAAATTTACGGCCCGGAATCGTCCGGGAAAACGACCGTTGCCCTTCACGCGATCGCGGAAGTGCAAAAGCGGGGCGGGCAAGCAGCTTTCATCGACGCAGAGCACGGTGCGACCTGTTGCTGACTGAAGTATGGCGGAAACGCCGTGCGAAAAGTCAGCGGGACTGAGCATGAGTAGGTCCTAACTGCATCACCGAGAGCTCGGTGAAAATCCGAGACGGGAATGAAGGTTGGCATTCCCGCCCTAATACCCCGACGTGCGGTCATGGTGCGCAACATGGCTGTACGAAGCTCGGAGAGGACGGCGAAAAGCAGACCTGAGAAGCGGTTAGCGAAGTAGCCGGGGGTCCATAAAGCTCCTATGGCTAGAGAACGCATAGCGTTGGAACGAACCACCGGAAGTACGGCTCGTAAGGCGTGGGGCGCCGAAAAAAGAAGGCGCTCACCTCCTAAGTGAGGTTCAGCCCTGGATGAGGTATTCGTGTTTGCCGAGTCTGGATTGATCCCGCAGAGGATCTTTGCCTTGAGCCCTCCAACCATGGGCAGAAAGGCGGCTGACGGGTCAGAGGTGGAGCCTAAGGGAGCATGCAAGGATAGGTGATGCGGTACAGGTGAACCACCCCAGCGGATGCCAAGGGATGCGCATCCCGATGCCGCTAAGCAGGAGGAAATGACTGCTGAAGGGGTGGGGCAGCAGCCCGTAGTAGTGATGAAGCAGGGTAACTCCTGCGGAGCGAAGGGGCATAGTCGAGTACCCTAGGTTACTAACCCAGACAATGATTAGGAAGCCGTGAGGAAATCCGTAAGGGTTTCGGTGAGCAAAACTGACTAAAAACGTGTATGGTACAAATCCGCTAGAAAGGATTTGATACTATCAACCAAACGTTTCAAGAACTAATCATTCCTAGGTCGGAGCAGGAATTCCGCGACCTACAAGACAAGATGTACGCCATTACACAATAAGTAAACTCGAGGAATACAGAAAGTGCGTACACTAGTAAAGTCTAGAGCGGATTAGTAACCGGGGTACTCGATGGAACGCCGTGTGCGGGGAAACTCGCACGCACGGTGTGAAGCGGGGGAAAATAGCCCCTCCGGGTAATGCCGAGGGTGACTATTACCTATCGCTATCGCTCGACCCCATCTATGCACAAAAATTAGGGGTCAATATCGATGAATTGCTGCTTTCCCAGCCTGACACGGGCGAGCAAGGTGCGTCACGTTTCCGTATAAGTGCGTAGGCACGAAAGCGGAGTCCGATGGGAACATCGGGACAACTCTACAGCCGAGTTGGAAGGTGAAATTCCTTCCCGTGGTGATAGTCCTATATCCACGAGCCTGAGACTCCTGCATGCATTCCGGTGCACCCTCACCGGGATGTATGAAGCCAGGTGAAGTCGTAACCCAAGTAGCCTAAGGCCGCAAAATGTGGCTATGGCGAAAGTGGTGCGGGGCTCCTTAAAAGACGCCTATGGTGACGAAAGGAACCTATGCGTGAAGCTCGGTTACCGGTGCTCCCTGAAAAGGGACCATACAGGACGAACCACCGTGTCTTGTTTGCGGTGTTTCCTTTAACCGGCTGGCTTAGTTCGGTTACTGCTCTGATGGGTAGCGGACGTTCCAATCAGAGGTCCTGCCGAGTAGAGTAGGCACCTAAGGGCGTTCAAAAGAAGGGATAGGCTGTAGGGAACGTGAGAGGCCCCCTAAGGAGGAGACAGGGCTGGTCGATGATATCTTAGGGGGAGTCAGCGGTTCCATAGTAATGATGAAGGAGCGCCGTTTGAACCCCAAAGGCAACGATGGGGGAGGAAAAAACGCTCTGGAGTGAAGGGAACCAGCCGGGGCGGCAAAGTATCTACATGTTACGGCAAGCAGGCTAATTCATGGCACTTCCACCCAGTATTATAAAAAGGGAGAAAGGAGCATGAAGGTAAACAAACTTGTCGTAAAAAGCGAACAGGACTTGAGAAACTGCTTGGATCTTCTTTATCAAGAAGCTAAAAAGGGAAAACATTTTTACGGGATGCTTGAGTTGCTTCAAAATGATGTTGTCATTTTAGAAGCTATTCGCAATATTAAAAGCAATAAAGGTAGCAAAACGGCGGGGATTGATCAGAAAATAGTAGATGATTATTTGCTTATGCCAACGGAAAAGGTTTTCGGGATGATAAAAGCCAAACTCAATGACTATAAGCCTATACCAGTGAGAAGGTGCAACAAGCCCAAAGGAAATGCCAAAAGCTCAAAAAGAAAAGGCAATAGTCCGAATGAGGAAGGGGAAACGAGGTCCTTAGGAATATCCGCGGTGACGGATAGAATCATCCAAGAGATGCTCCGGATAGTGCTCGAGCCGATTTTCGAAGCCCAATTCTATCCGCACAGTTATGGGTTCAGACCGTATCGCTCCACCGAACATGCCTTAGCCTGGATGCTGAAAATCATCAACGGAAGCAAGCTGTATTGGGTTGTAAAAGGTGACATTGAAAGTTATTTTGATCACATCAATCATAAGAAGCTTCTGAACATCATGTGGAATATGGGCGTTAGGGATAAACGGGTACTATGCATCGTTAAGAAAATGCTGAAGGCGGGGCAAGTGATACAAGGTAAATTCTATCCAACCGCTAGGGGGATTCCTCAGGGAGGAATTATTAGCCCGTTGTTGGCTAATGTATATCTCAACAGCTTTGACTGGATGGTTGGCCAAGAATATGAGTATCACCCTAATAACGCAAACTATCGGGAAAAGAAAAACGCATTAGCGGCGTTAAGGAACAAGGGACATCATCCCGTCTTTTACATTCGTTATGCTGATGATTGGGTTATTCTTACGGATACGAAAGAATATGCGGAAAAAATAAGGGAGCAATGTAAGCAGTATTTAGCCTGTGAGTTGCACTTAACTCTATCGGATGAGAAAACGTTCATTGCAGATATCCGCGAACAACGGGTTAAGTTTCTTGGCTTTTGTATTGAGGCAGGAAAGCGGCGCTTTCATAAAAAAGGATTCGCCGCTAGAATGATTCCCGATATGGAAAAAGTCAATGCCAAGGTCAAAGAAATTAAGCGCGATATTCGATTGTTAAGAACGAGAAAATCGGAATTAGAGAAAGCCCTTGATATTGAAAACATTAACGCCAAAATTATAGGATTAGCCAATCATCTAAAAATAGGCATTTCCAAGTACATTATGGGCAAAGTAGATCGCGTCATTGAAGAGACAGCCTACCGCACCTGGGTTAAAATGTATGGGAAAGAAAAAGCGGCGCAATATAAAAGGCCTGTGTCAGAGTTTCACAATCGGATTGACAGACATAAAGGCTATCAAATGAAACATTTTTCTGTCGTCACAGAGGATGGCATAAGAGTAGGGATTACTCATGCAAAAATAACGCCTATACAGTATGCAACAGTATTCAAACAAGAAATGACCCCATACACTGCAGACGGCAGAAAAATGTATGAAGAAAAGCATAGAAAAATACGATTGCCAGATAAAATGAGTCTGTTTGATCACGATTCGATATTCATCTACATTTTATCTGAGCATAATGATGGGAAATATAATCTTGAATATTTCTTAAATAGGGTGAATGTATTTCACAGAGATAAAGGAAAATGCAAAATATGTGCTGTATACTTAAGTCCCGGTAACTTCCACTGCCATCATATTGACCCGAGTAAACCTTTAAGTGAGATCAATAAGACCGTTAATCTAGTTAGCTTATGCAACCAATGCCATAGGCTTGTCCATAGCAACCAAGAACCGCCGTTTACAGAACGAAAAATGATTGACAAACTAACGGAGTATAGGAACAAGCTGAAAATATAAAAGTTCTGTTCGCTGGAAAAATTGTAGGTGCTGCTGCCATGTCATCGCGAGGTGATATGGTGGAGAGATAGCCCAAACGGGGCTATCGAAGCTGTCCCGGTGGAACGCCGTGTGCGGGGAAACTCGCACGCACGGTGTGGGGTGGGGGAAAAGCCGGAGATTGCATCAAAGGCTTACCTATCACTATCGCTCGAAATCGCGGAAGCGCTCGTGCGAAGCGGCGCGGTCGATATTATCGTCATCGACTCGGTGGCGGCGCTTGTGCCGAAAGCGGAAATTGAAGGGGAGATGGGCGACGCCCATGTCGGCTTGCAAGCGCGGCTTATGTCCCAGGCGCTTCGCAAGCTGTCTGGCGCCATTAACAAATCGAAAACGATCGCCATCTTCATCAACCAAATTCGCGAAAAAGTCGGCGTCATGTTTGGCAATCCGGAAACGACGCCGGGCGGGCGGGCGCTCAAGTTTTACGCTTCCGTCCGCCTAGAGGTGCGCCGCGCCGAGCAAATTAAGCAAGGCAATGATATGGTCGGCAACAAGACAAAAATTAAAGTCGTCAAAAACAAAGTTGCGCCGCCATTTAAAACGGCTGACGTCGACATTATGTACGGCGAAGGCATTTCCCGCGAAGGGGAAATTCTCGACATGGCGTCCGAATTGGACATCGTGCAAAAAAGCGGTTCGTGGTATTCGTACAAAGACGAGCGGCTTGGCCAAGGGCGGGAAAACGCGAAGCAATTTTTGAAGGAAAACCCGCACATCGCCGATGAGATCGCCCGCGCCATCCGCCAGCATTACGGCATCGACGTTGAAGAGGGAACGAGCGAACCGCAGCAAGACGGGTTCGGATTGCTTGAAGAATAACGGCACAAGGCGTCCTGGCAAGTGGCTGGGGCGCCTTTTTCCATCCGTCCGGCCTGCCAAGGAGAGCGATAAGCCTAAAAAGGACGGCGGGCGGAACGGTCTTGTTCCGTTGTCATCCTCTAGGCGCGTCGGTGTAATATCTTGACAATTCCTATTGCCGCCTTTACAATGAACATGTATATTTGTCCATACGCGCGGCAGGGCCATACGCCCGCCCGCTGCGGCGGACCGCCTTCGTGCGGAAGGCTGCGCGGGTCGATTGTGATGCCAAGCGACTGAGCTAATGGATTGAAAACGGGAATGTCCATCTGCGCCGGTCATGGCGGTGAGAAGAGAGAACGAAAGGAAACCGAACAGCAAGAGGAGGTGAAACGATGGGTTCGATCATCATCTCCGCTTTGCTTGCCTTAGTCATTGGTGCCGTTGTTGGCTTTTTTGTTCGCAAATCGATTGCCGAAGCGAAAATCGGCGGGGCGAAAGCCGCTGCCGAACAGCTGATTGAGGAGGCGAAACGCGAGGCGGACGCCTTGAAAAAAGAAGCGCTTCTCGAAGCGAAAGACGAGATTCATAAACTGCGTACGGAGGCGGAGCGTGATATCCGCGACCGGAGAAGCGAGCTCCAAAAACAAGAAAACCGCCTGATGCAAAAGGAGGAAAATCTCGACCGCAAAGATGAAGCGCTCAACAAACGCGAGGCGTTGCTTGAGGCAAAGGAAGAAGCGTTGAACGAAAGACAACAGCATATTGAACAAATGGAAAGCAAAGTGGAAGCGCTCGTCAAACAACAACAAGCCGAACTTGAACGCATTTCCGGCCTGACGCGCGACGATGCCCGCCAGCTCATTTTAGAGCGCGTTGAGAAAGAGCTGTCGCATGAGATTGCGATGATGATCAAAGAGGCGGAAACGCGGGCGAAAGAGGAGGCAGACAAACGGGCAAAGGCGATTTTGTCGCTTGCCATCCAACGTTGCGCCGCCGACCATGTCGCCGAAACGACGGTTTCCGTCGTCAATTTGCCAAACGACGAAATGAAAGGGCGGATCATCGGGCGCGAAGGGCGGAACATCCGCACGCTCGAGACGTTGACCGGCATCGATTTGATCATCGACGATACGCCGGAAGCGGTCATTTTGTCCGGATTTGACCCGATTCGCCGCGAGACGGCGCGCATCGCGCTCGATAAGCTTGTGCAAGATGGCCGCATCCATCCAGCGCGCATTGAGGAAATGGTCGAAAAGGCGCGCCGCGAAGTGGATGAGCATATCCGCGAAGTCGGCGAACAGACGACGTTTGAAGTCGGTGTTCACGGCTTGCATCCGGATTTGATCAAAATTTTAGGGCGGCTCAAGTTCCGAACGAGCTACGGACAAAACGTGCTGAAACATTCGGTGGAAGTGGCGTTTTTAGCCGGACTGATGGCGGCCGAGCTTGGGGAGGACGAAATGCTGGCGCGCCGGGCCGGCTTGCTTCATGACATTGGCAAAGCGATCGACCACGAAGTGGAAGGAAGCCATGTGGAAATCGGCGTTGAGCTGGCGACGAAGTATAAAGAACATCCGGTCGTCATCAACAGCATCGCTTCCCACCATGGCGATACGGAACCGACGTCGGTCATCGCTGTGCTCGTCGCGGCGGCCGATGCGCTGTCGGCGGCGCGGCCGGGAGCGCGCAGCGAAACGCTGGAAAACTATATCCGTCGTCTAGAGAAGCTTGAAGAAATCGCCGAATCGTACGAAGGCGTGGAAAAATCGTACGCCATTCAAGCTGGACGTGAAGTGCGCATTATGGTCAAACCAGATATGATCGACGATTTGGAAGCGCACCGGCTGGCGCGTGACATCCGCAAACGAATCGAAGAAGAGCTCGATTACCCGGGCCATATTAAAGTGACGGTCATCCGCGAAACGCGGGCGGTCGAATACGCGAAATAAAGTGGCTATTGCCACTTTCTTTTTTTGTGCGTAAAATAGGAGGGTATAGCGATGCGGAGATAGATGCAAGGCGATATGTTTCGTTTAGAAAGGGATCAAGGATGAGAATTTTATTTATCGGCGACGTCGTCGGTTTGCCGGGGCAAAAAATGGTGGAGCACTATTTGCCAAGGCTGAAGGAAAAACATCGGCCGGACGTTGTTGTGATCAACGGCGAAAACGCCGCCGGCGGGAAAGGAATCACCGAACCGATTTACCGGGCGCTTCTCGCTTGGGGGGCTCATGTGATCACGTTGGGCAATCACGCATGGGACAAACGCGATATTTTTGAGTTTATCGATCAGGCGAAGGCGCTGATCCGCCCGGCGAATTACCCGCCCGGCACGCCGGGAAAAGGCATCGTCTTTGTGCCGACCGAGCATGGCGAAGCGGCGGTCATCAATTTGCAAGGGCGAGCGTTTTTGCCGGCGATTGACTGCCCATTTCAAAAGGCGGACGAGCTGATCGCCGCCGCCTCCGCGCGCACGCCGGTCATCATCGTCGATTTCCATGCCGAGGCGACGAGTGAAAAACAGGCGATGGGCTGGTACTTAGACGGCCGCGTATCCGCGGTCATCGGCACGCATACACACGTCCAGACGGCCGATAACCGCATTTTGCCAAGAGGGACGGCGTACATTACCGACGTTGGCATGACCGGTCCATACGACGGCATTTTAGGCGTCGATCGAGAGGCGGTGCTGCGCAAATTTTTAACCGGCCTGCCAGTTCGTTTCGACGTCAAGGAAGGACGAAGCCAATTGAATGCCGTCTTTGTTGATGTAGACGAAAAAAGCGGACGGGCGTTTCGCATTGAACGGTTGATCATTAACGATGACCACCCTTATTTTGAATAGTCCATCTTTTAAAAATTTTTTAAAATGTCCTCCTCCCATGCAGGAATAGTTGTCGAAACAGTGAATATAGTTACAATGAAGACCTTTTACCGAAATCATTTTCCAAGGAAACGAGGGAGGAGCTAGGAATGGAAATATTAAAAGTTTCAGCAAAATCGAATCCGAACTCTGTAGCTGGTGCACTTGCCGGGGTGCTGCGCGAGCGCGGCGCAGCGGAAATTCAAG
This sequence comes from Geobacillus sp. PK12, assembly GCF_004123125.1. Classification (NCBI taxonomy): domain Bacteria; kingdom Bacillati; phylum Bacillota; class Bacilli; order Caryophanales; family Anoxybacillaceae; genus Geobacillus; species Geobacillus sp. PK12. The sequence goes on along the minus strand of NZ_SDKL01000005.1, from coordinate 19,709 downwards.
CGATCGGCGCAGGTGCATTGAACCAAGCCGTTAAAGCAGTAGCGATCGCACGAGGGTTTGTGGCACCGAGCGGCATGGACTTGATTTGCATTCCGGCGTTTACGGATATTATCATCGACGGAGAAGAGCGGACAGCGATCAAATTGATTGTCGAACCTCGTTAACTGGATGATCAGACAATGGCGGCTATAACCTGTTGGCGCCTTCGGCTGCGAAGGCAGGCAGGTTATTTTTGCTTTTTCAAGGGGGGAACGGAATGATCTTCGATGCCCATTGCGATGTGTTGATGAAGTTATGGCAAGATCGGTCTCTGTCGTTTTACGACGGAGCTTCGCTTCACGTCACTCTTTCCGGGATGGCGGAAGCAGGGGTGAAAGTGCAATGCTTTGCCATCTACATACCGGAAACGGTGCCGGAGGAAGCCCGGTTCACTGTTGCGCTGGAGATGGTGGATATCTTCTTTACCCATGTGATCGAGGCGTTTCCGTCTGTGAAGTTCGTGCGGACGAGACGGGATATCGCCGCCCTTAAAAAAGAGGAAGTCGGCGCCATGTTGACGCTGGAAGGGTGCGACGCCATCGGCGCCAACCTTGTCAAGCTAAAGACGCTCCTTCGCCTCGGCGTCGCTTCCGTAGGGTTGACATGGAACTTCCCGAACGCTGTCGCTGACGGAGCGTGGGAGAAGCGCGGCGCCGGGCTGACGGCGTTTGGCCGGCAAGTCGTTGCGCTTCTTAATGAAGCAAAACGATGGGTCGATGTGTCCCACTTATCGGAGAAAGCGTTTTGGGATGTCATCGAGATGGCTCGGTTCCCCATCGCTTCCCATTCCAACGTGCATCGTCTATGCCCGCATCCACGCAACTTAACCGACGAGCAGATCAAAGCGTTGATCGAAAAAGACGGCATGATCGGCATTAATTTCGTTCCGTATTTTTTGACGGCGAAGAAAAACGAGGCGATGATCGCTGATGTGCTTCGCCATCTCGACCATATATGCGCGCTCGGGGGGGAAAACAACGTCGGGTTTGGTTCCGACTTCGATGGCATCACGGAGACGGTCGCCGGCCTTGGAACGGTAAGGGAATATGCGCGGCTTGTCAACGAGTTGTACAAGCATTACTCCACCGAGCAAGTATCCCGCTTTTTATTCGGCAACTTCTACGCCCATTTGCCGGAGTGACGAATATCACGGAGTATCGGCTCTGCGTATCCTAGAATAGAAGACAGGGCATCGGCGGCGCCGGCTGAAAAAGGCGTCCAAAATGGTAGTTTCCTTGTCAGAAAAGTGGTACAATAGTAGCGAAAGGCTGGAGTGAATATAAAGGGGTGTAATGCATGATCGAACAGCTGTCATGGAAGGTGGGCGGCCAGCAAGGGGAAGGAATTGAAAGTACAGGGGAAATTTTCTCCACAGCGCTGAACCGCCTCGGATATTACTTATATGGATACCGCCATTTTTCTTCACGCATCAAAGGGGGTCATACGAACAACAAAATTCGCGTCAGCACAAAACCGGTGCGGGCGGTCGCTGATGATTTGGACATCTTGGTGGCGTTCGACCAAGAGACGATCGACTTCAACTTCCACGAGCTGCGTGACGGCGGCATCGTCATGGCGGACGCCAAATTCAATCCGGTGATTCCGGAAGGAAAAGGAGTGGCGCTTTACGCCGTTCCGTTCACCGATATCGCCACACAGCTTGGCAATCCGCTGATGAAAAACATGGTTGCCATCGGCGCGACAAGTGCGGTGCTCGATTTGGACGCCGCCGTGTTCGAAAGTGTTGTCGTTGATACATTTGGGCGCAAAGGGGCGCAAGTCGTTGAGAAAAACATGGAAGCGATTCGCGCTGGAGCGCAATATATGAAAGAGCAGCTCGATGGTTCGACGAAAACGATGAAACTAGCCAAAGCCGACGGCAAACGGCGAATGTTCATGATTGGCAACGATGCCATCGCCTTGGGCGCCATTGCCGGCGGGGCGCGCTTTATGGCCGCCTATCCGATCACCCCAGCTTCGGAGATTATGGAGTATTTGATTAAAAAGCTGCCGGATTTTGGGGGCGCGGTCATCCAGACAGAAGATGAAATCGCCGCCTGTACGATGGCGATCGGCGCCAACTATGCGGGCGTGCGGGCGTTCACCGCTTCGGCCGGACCCGGGTTGTCGCTTATGGCCGAAGCGATTGGGCTGGCCGGGATGACGGAAACACCGCTTGTTGTCGTCGATACGCAGCGGGGCGGTCCAAGCACCGGCTTGCCGACAAAGCAAGAGCAGTCGGATTTGCTCGCGATGATCTATGGCACGCACGGGGAAATTCCCAAAATTGTCATGGCGCCAAGCACGGTCGAAGAAGCGTTTTACGATATGGCGGAAGCGTTCAACTTAGCTGAGGAATACCAATGCCCGGTCATTTTCCTGTCGGATTTGCAGCTGTCGCTCGGCAAGCAGACGGTTGAGCCGCTTGATTACGATCGGATCGAGATCCGCCGCGGCAAGCTGATGAATGGTGAACTGCCGCCGCTTCCGGACAAAGACAACTTCAAACGGTATGAAATCACGCCGGACGGTGTTTCGCCGCGGGTGCTGCCGGGAACAAAATACGGCATCCACCATGTCACCGGGGTCGAACACGCCGAAACAGGCCGCCCGTCAGAGACGGCGGCAAACCGCCGGGCGCAAATGGAAAAACGGATGCGCAAACTTGAGCACATCCACTTCCCGACGCCGGTGCACAAACAACTCCGCCACGAAGAACCGGATTTGCTCCTTGTTGGCTTTTTATCGACGCGCGGAGCCATTGAAGAAGCGATGGAGCGGCTCGAGCAAGATGGCGTCAAAGTCAACCATGCGCACATCCGTCTGCTTCATCCGTTCCCGGTTGACGACGTGCGGCCGCTTGTCGAGAAAGCGAAACGAGTCGTCGTCGTCGAGCAAAACGCTACCGGGCAGCTGGCGAATTTGTTGAAAATGAACGTCGGGCACGCTGATAAAATCGCCAGCGTCTTAAAATTCGACGGCAATCCGTTCTTGCCGGGCGACGTCTATACTAAATGCAAGGAGTTGTTAGCGCAATGGCCACCTTTAAAGATTTCCGCAATGATGTGAAACCGAACTGGTGTCCGGGGTGCGGCGACTTTTCCGTGCAGGCCGCCATCCAGCGCGCGGCCGCCAATCTCGGGTTGGAGCCGCACGAACTCGCGGTCATTTCCGGGATCGGCTGCTCGGGCCGCATTTCCGGCTACATTCACTCTTACGGCTTTCACGGCACGCACGGCCGCGTTTTGCCGCTGGCGCAAGGAGTGAAAATGGCGAACCGCGATTTGACGGTCATCGCCGCCGGCGGGGATGGCGACGGATTCGCGATCGGCATGGGGCACACGGTTCATGCCATTCGCCGCAACATCGACATCACATACATCGTCATGGACAACCAAATTTACGGGTTGACGAAAGGACAAACATCGCCGCGCAGTGCTGCCGGCTTCCAAACAAAAAGCACGCCGCACGGGTCGATCGAGCCGGCTTTGTCGCCGCTCGAGATCGCGTTAAGCGCCGGAGCGACGTTTGTCGCGCAAGGTTTCTCAAGCGATTTAAAAGAATTGACAAGCTTGATTGAGGAAGGCGTCAAGCATAAAGGCTTTGCGCTCATCAACGTCTTCAGCCCGTGCGTGACGTACAACAAAGTGAATACGTACGAGTGGTTCAAAGAGCGGCTCATCAAGGTGAGCGACATCGAAGGATACGACCCGTCCGACCGGGAGATGGCGATGCAGACGGTCATGAAATACGATGGTCTCGTCACCGGGATCATTTATCAAAACAAAGAACAAAAGTCGTACCAAGAGCTTGTGCCAGGCTACAGCGAGGCGCCGCTTGCCGAGGCGGAGCTGAAAATGAGCAAAGAAAAGTTCGCCGAACTCGTAGCAGAGTTTATGTAAAAATGGAAACCATTTGCACCCGATGGAGGCTTGCCTCATTGGGTGTTTTTTGTTATCATGACATGTTCCGGTCCTCCGGAACAAACCCCATTGTGTTTCCTTGCCGCTCGCGATATACTATGGTAGTGTGTGGTTGGAAGAAATTTGTCGAGGCGAGGCCGGCTGCACAGGAAACGGCGGCCGCTCGTCCCGGATGATCGAATGATTTTGTGAAGAAAGGAGATTGCTATGAACGAAAAACAACGTTTGGAGCAAACGGGACAAATCAAAACCGAAAGCCATCCAGCGGACAGAAAATCCGCCTTGGACCGGCTGAAAGAAAAAACGACGAAAGACTATGAGAAATATTTCACGAGCGTGTTTCTCCCGCCGAATTTAAAAGAGGCGAAGAAACGCGGCAAAGAGGAAGTCAAGTACGTCAAAGACTTTGCGATTCCTGAAGAGTTTCGCGGCATGGGGCGCGGACGGAAGTTTTACATCCGCACGTATGGCTGTCAAATGAACGAGCACGATACGGAAGTGATGGCCGGCATTTTCATGGCGCTCGGCTATGAGCCGACCGACCGTCCGGAAGAGGCAAACGTCATTTTGCTCAACACGTGCGCGATCCGTGAAAACGCGGAAAACAAAGTGTTTGGCGAGCTCGGCTACTTAAAGCCGCTCAAAACGACGAACCCGGACTTATTGCTCGGCGTGTGCGGCTGTATGTCGCAAGAAGAATCGGTTGTCAAGAAAATTTTAAAGCAATACCAATACGTCGACCTTATTTTCGGCACGCACAACATCCATCGCCTGCCGTACATTTTGCATGAGGCGTACATGTCGAAAGAAATGGTCGTCGAAGTATGGTCGAAAGAGGGCGACGTTGTTGAAAACTTGCCGAAAGTGCGCAAAGGGAAGATTAAAGCATGGGTCAACATTATGTACGGCTGTGACAAGTTTTGCACGTACTGCATCGTTCCGTACACGCGCGGCAAAGAGCGAAGCCGCCGTCCGGAAGACATCATCCAAGAAGTGCGCCAGCTCGCCGCCCAAGGCTATAAAGAAATTACGCTCCTTGGGCAAAACGTCAACGCTTACGGAAAAGATTTCACCGACATCCAGTACGGCCTTGGCGATTTAATGGATGAGCTGCGCAAAATTGACATTGCGCGCATCCGCTTCACAACGAGCCATCCGCGCGACTTTGACGACCGGCTCATCGAAGTGCTCGCCAAACGCGGCAACTTGGTTGAGCATATCCATTTGCCGGTGCAATCGGGCAGCACGGAAATTTTAAAAATGATGGGCCGCAAATATACGCGCGAGGAGTACTTGGAGCTCGTTCGCAAAATCAAAGCCGCCATTCCGGATGTCGCGTTGACGACGGATATTATCGTCGGCTTCCCGAACGAGACGGACGAGCAGTTTGAAGAAACGCTGTCGCTTTACCGTGAAGTCGAATTTGACTCGGCCTACACGTTCATCTATTCACCGCGCGAAGGCACGCCGGCGGCGAACATGAAGGACAACGTGCCGATGGAAGTGAAAAAAGAGCGGCTCAAGCGTCTCAACGACCTTGTTCAAGAAATCGCGGCCAAGAAAATGAAGCAATACGAAGGGCAAGTCGTCGAAGTGCTTGTGGAAGGCGAAAGCAAAACGAATCCGGATGTATTGGCGGGTTATACGCGCAAAAACAAGCTCGTCCACTTCGTCGGCCCCAAATCGCTCATTGGCCAATTGGTCAACGTGCGCATTACGCAGGCAAAGACGTGGACGCTGACGGGCGAGCTAGTCAATGAAGCGATCGAGGTGAACGAACATGGCAAAATATACGCGGGATGATATCTTGGCCCAGGCGAAGCAGCTGGCGAAAATGATCGCCGAAACGGAAGAAGTCGACTTTTTCAAACGAGCGGAAGAAAAAATCCACCAAAACGAAAAAGTGCGCACGTTGATCAACGAGCTGAAATCGCTGCAAAAGCAAGCGGTCAACCTTCAGCATTACGGAAAACATGAAGCGCTGAAACAGGTTGAGGCCAAAATTGACGCCATTTACGAAGAGTTGTCGCAAATCCCGATCGTCAGCGAATTCCAGCAGTCCCAATCCGATGTGAACGACCTGCTTCAGCTCGTCGCCTCGACGATTTCGAATACGGTGACCGATGAAATTCTCGCTTCGACGGGCGGCGACGTGCTGCGCGGCGAAACCGGCGCCGCGCTTCGCTACAACAAACACGGCGGCTGCCATTAATGGCATGCGGCTCAAAAGCGTCCTTTGGGGCGCTTTTTTTCTTATGGGCGCGCTCTCCCTTTCCCCGAACCGCGGGCGGCTATCTGGCGGCAAAAAAGAAGGCACATCGAACGGAGCAGGCGCATACAATGAACTATACGGAATAATAATTCATTTGCTGTGCACATTAGCGGAGATGGCGCATAGGATGAAATGAAGATTCATTTGAGGAGGGTTCCGTTCGATGTCTGAATACAGAGAAATTATTACGAAAGCTGTTGTCGGCAAAGGCCGCAAGTTTACACAATCGACCCATACGGTGACGGCGCCGAACCGCCCGTCAAGCATTCTTGGCTGCTGGATCATCAACCACCGTTATGAAGCGAAAAAATGCGATAAAACGGTCGAAATTCACGGCCATTATGACATCAACGTCTGGTATTCGTACAACCACAATACAAAAACCGAAGTCGTCACCGAAACGGTGTCGTATACGGACGTCGTCAAATTAAAATATCGCGACAAAGATCATTTAATCAGCGATGACACCGATGTCATCGTCCGCGTCATCCAGCAGCCGAACTGCCTCGAATGCACGATTTCGCCAAACGGCAATAAAATCGTCGTCGATGTTGAGCGGGAGTTTGTCGCCGAAGTGATCGGCGAAACGAAGGTGTGCGTTGCCATCAATCCGGAAGGCTGCGGCAAGGACGACGATTTTTGCGACGAGGATGACCTTGATGAAGAATTAGAAGATTTAAGCCCAGATTTGCTGCTTGGCGAAGAAGAATAAAACTAGGAAATTTCTTTCCTAGTTTTTTCTTTTGCCGCTTGTTATAATAGTAGCGCAATCAACGAGCCTTCGGGCCGAAAAGGTTGGGGAGAAGCGATGCCATCGTACACACCGATGATCCAGCAATATTTGCACATTAAAGCGCAATATCCGGACGCGTTTTTATTTTTCCGGCTTGGCGATTTTTACGAACTGTTTTTTGACGACGCCATCAAGGCGGCGCAAGAGCTGGAAATTACGCTCACAAGCCGCGATGGCGGCGGCGATGAACGGGTGCCGATGTGCGGGGTGCCGTACCATTCGGCGCAAGGATATATTGAACAGTTAATCGAAAAGGGATATAAAGTCGCCATTTGCGAACAAGTCGAAGACCCGAAAACGGCCAAAGGCGTCGTTCGCCGCGAAGTGGTGCAGCTCATCACCCCAGGGACGCTCATGGAAGGCAAAGGGCTCACCGAGAAGGAAAACCACTACTTGGCGGCGCTCACGCCGTTTGCTGATGGTACATACGGATTGGCTTACGCCGATTTGTCGACCGGCGAGATTCGGCTCACGCTTCTTTCTTCGTGGGAGGAAGCAGCAAACGAATTGCACGCCGTTGGAGCGCGGGAGATCATCGTTGCCACAGACAGCGGCGAAGAGTGGGTGCGCGAGCTGAAAGAGCGGTACGGGGCGGCGGTCTCTTATGAGGACGACACATCTCTATGCGACGAATGGAACGGCGTCATCGGCCATGTGGCGCAAGAAAAGTTGCGGCAGGCCGCAGCCCGCTTGCTTCATTACCTCGTCCGCACGCAAAAGCGGCGGCTCGATCATTTGCAGCCGGCTGAGTTGTATCAAGTTGACCACTATATGAAAATGGACCGACATTCCAAGCTGCATTTGGAATTGGTCGAAACGGTGCGGTCAAAAGGAAGGAAAGGCTCGTTGTTATGGCTTTTGGATGAAACGGTGACAGCGATGGGCGGGCGGCTCTTAAAACAATGGCTGGACCGGCCGCTCATTGATCGGCGCGAAATCGAACGGCGCCTCGATTTTGTGGAAACGTTGAAAACGAGCTATTTTGAACGGCAGGAGCTGCGCGACAGGCTGCGCGGTGTTTACGACATTGAGCGCCTTGTCGGCCGTGTCTCCTACGGCAACGCCAATGCCCGCGATCTCGTGCAGCTGAAAAAGTCGCTTCTTCAAGTGCCGGCGCTCCGCCAGACGGTCGGCGCGCTGCCGCTCGCTGAAGCGGACAAGCTGTGCGAGCGCCTTGACCCGTGCGAAGAGCTCGTCGATTTGCTCGAGCGCTCGATTCAAGAACAGCCGCCGCTTTCCGTCAAAGAAGGGAACCTCATCAAAGACGGGTATGACAAGCAGCTCGACCGCTACCGCGATGCGAGCCGCAACGGCAAAGCGTGGATCGCTGAACTTGAGGCGAAGGAGCGGGAAGCGACCGGCATCAAATCGCTCAAAGTCGGCTACAACCGAGTGTTTGGCTACTATATTGAAGTGACAAAGCCCAATCTCCCCCTTGTTCCGGAAGGACGTTACGAACGGAAGCAGACGCTCGCCAACGCCGAGCGCTTTATCACCCCGGAGTTGAAGGAAAAAGAGGCGCTCATTTTGGAGGCGGAAGAAAAAAGCATCGAACTCGAATATGAACTGTTTGTCGCCATTCGCGAGCAGGTGAAGCAATACATCCCGCGCCTGCAGACGTTGGCGAAAGCCATTGCCGAGCTTGATGTGCTTCAATCATTCGCAACGATCAGCGACGAGTATCGCTACGTGCGTCCGCAGTTTTCCACGGAGCGCGTCTTGGTGATTCAAGGCGGCCGCCACCCGGTTGTCGAAAAAGTGCTCGGCGCGCAAATGTACGTGCCGAATGACTGCTACATGAACCGCGAGCGGGAAATGCTGCTCATCACTGGACCGAACATGGCTGGAAAAAGCACGTACATGCGGCAAGTGGCGCTCACCGCCGTCATGGCGCAAATCGGCTGTTTCGTTCCCGCCGAGCGGGCGGTGCTGCCCATTTTTGACCAAGTGTTCACCCGCATCGGCGCTGCTGACGACCTGTCGGCAGGACAAAGCACGTTTATGGTCGAAATGTTGGAGGCGCGCCACGCCATCGCTCATGCGACGCAAAACAGCCTCATTTTGTTTGATGAAATCGGGCGCGGCACATCGACGTACGACGGCATGGCGCTCGCCCAGGCGATCATTGAGTATATTCATGACCATATCGGTGCGAAAACGCTGTTTAGTACGCACTATCACGAATTGACAGCCTTGGAACAGTCGCTTGGGCGGCTGTGCAACGTCCATGCCCGCGCCGTTGAGGAGAATGGCAAAGTCGTCTTTTTGCATCAAATCGCCGACGGGCCGGCTGATAAAAGCTACGGCATTCACGTCGCCGAGCTGGCCGGGCTGCCGGCTTCGCTCATTGAACGCGCGCGGGCCATTTTAGCGGAACTGGAGAAAGAGGCGGGAAAACAGGAAGCCGCCGCAGGCAGGATGGACGATGGCGCTTTGGCGGAAGCGGGTTTGGCTGTTCAGGGGAACGAAGCGTTAGACGTCGGCAGTAAGGTTGAGCGCGAGAAGGCCTCCCGTCCGTCAGCCGGCGCGGCGCGGGAGGGTGTTTTGACGGAAGCGGCGTTTGAGCAGCTGAGCATGTTTCCTGACCTTGCCCCGGCGCCTGTGGAGCCGCCTCTTTCAAGCAAAGAGAAAAAGGCGCTCGCGGCGCTGAAAGAGATCAATTTGCTCGAGATGACGCCGCTTGAGGCGTTAAACAAACTGTACGAGCTGCAAAAGCTTGTCAAGTAACGTGGAGGTGGGGGCATGGGACGCATCCGCAAGCTCGATGATCAGCTGGCAAACAAAATTGCCGCCGGCGAAGTCGTTGAGCGGCCCGCTTCCGTGGTGAAAGAGCTGGTCGAAAACGCCATCGACGCCCACAGCACGGCGATTGACATCGACCTTGAAGAAGCGGGGCTGGCGAAAATCCGCATCATCGACAACGGCGACGGCATGGAAGAAGACGATTGCCTTCTTGCGTTTGAGCGGCATGCGACAAGCAAAATCCGCGACGAACATGACTTGTTTCGCATTCGCACGCTCGGATTTCGCGGCGAGGCGCTGCCAAGCATCGCGTCCGTGTCGGAAGTCGAGCTGACGACCGGCACAGGCCGCGGACCGGGGACGAAGCTCGTGTTAAAAGGAGGCGCGCTCGTCTCCCGCGAGCGGGCGGCCGGACGCAAAGGAACGGAGATTACGGTGTCCAACTTATTTTTCAACACCCCGGCGCGGCTCAAGTATATGAAAACGATCCACACCGAGCTCGGCCATGCGGCCGACGTCGTCAACCGGCTAGCGCTCGCCCATCCGGACGTGTCATTCCGGCTTCGCCATCACGGCAAGACGCTGCTGGCGACAAACGGCAGCGGCGACGTTCGGCACGTGCTCGCCGCTATTTACGGCGCCGAGACGGCGAGACAAATGATCCCCATCGAAGCGGAATCGCTCGATTTTACCGTTCGCGGCTACATTTCGCCGCCGGACGTGACGCGCGCCTCGCGCAACTACATCTCGCTTGTTGTCAATGGCCGCTATGTGCGCAGCGTGCCGCTCATGAAAGCGATTGAAGCCGGCTACCATACGCTCTTGCCGATTGGCCGCTATCCGATTGTGTTTTTATCCATTGAAATGGATCCGGTGCTTGTCGACGTCAACGTCCATCCGGCAAAGCTCGAAGTCCGCTTTAGCAAGGAAGCAGAGCTGAATGAGCTCGTCACAGACGCCATCCGCCAGGCATTTCGCGAGCGGACGCTCATTCCGTCCGTATCGGCCGACAGCAAGATGGCAAAACCAAAGGCGGAGCAGGCGGCTTGGACGTTCACTCATCGCGTCCGCGAGCCGTCTGTCTTATCGAGCGACATCGGCGGCGGGGAAGATGCGACCGCCCCTTTTGCGCCGCTAACCGGTGACGCACCGGCTGAGCGGCCATCCGCGGCTGTGCAGACGGATGAATGGGGAATACCGGACGAACATGGGCCCGCTTTCGAGCGAAAGCAGGAGGAAGAGGTGGGAGAAGAGCGGCGCGCCCTCCGCTTGCCGACAGATGGGCAAGCGGAGGATAAAGCGGCGGCCGATCGCCTGCCGCCGCTTTATCCGATCGGACAATTGCATGGGACGTACATTTTGGCGGAGAACGAACATGGGCTGTATATGATCGATCAGCATGCGGCTCAAGAGCGGATCAACTATGAATATTTCCGGGAAAAACTTGGCGAAGCCACGAAGGAAGTGCAGGAGCTGCTCGTTCCGTTGATGTTTGAATATCCAGCCGACGAGTACGAGCGGATCGCCGCCTGCCGCAATGAGTTGGCGCGCTGCGGCGTGTTTCTTGAGCCGTTTGGGCCGCGGGCGTTTCTCGTTCGCTCCCATCCGACGTGGTTTCCGAAAGGGAGAGAAAAGGAAATCATCGAGGAAATGATCGAACAAGTGTTGGCGGTCAAAACGGTCGACATCAAGCAATTGCGCGAACAAGCGGCGATCTTAATGAGCTGCAAGCGCGCCATTAAAGCAAACCAACATTTGCGCCAGGATGAACTGTTCGCTTTGCTTGAGGCGCTGCGGCAGACGACGGACCCATTTACTTGTCCGCACGGCCGGCCGATCATCGTTCATTTTTCGACATATGAAATTGAAAAACTATTTAAACGGGTGATGTAGCCTGCGCCCCCTTTGCGCGACAAAGGGGGCGCTTTTTGTAATCGTTTTGTAATCTACTTTTATTCTTTCTGTTACAGACGGATTGCTTTGATTTTACTATAATGGCACATGTGCAGGAATACTGTGGTGAATTTTGTAGAGTGATAGCGAATTTTGTATAAACATGGATACATAAAGATGGATACATCGACGTCATAGGGGGATGCAGCATGAAAAAAACGGTTGTATTAACAAGCACGTTGATCGGCTCGTTGTTGGCCGGCCACGCGGCATCGGCGGCGAGCTATACGGTGCAAAAAGGCGATACGCTTTGGGAGATTGCGAGGCAGTATGACACAACCGTCAGCGCATTGAAGCAGCAAAACAACTTGACGTCCGATCTTATTTTTCCAGGACAGGTGCTGCAAGTCAATGAGCAAGGCGAAAGTGAACAAGCAGTTGCAAATACATACACCGTTCAGCCCGGTGATACGTTGAGCGGAATTGCCCGCAAGTTTGGAACAACGGTTGACACGTTGCTCAAGTTGAACCCAAGCATTGCGGATCCCGATTTCATCCGCGTCGGGCAGAAGTTGCAAGTAGCAGGGGGACAGGAACGTTCCAATACATACAATGTGCAGCCGGCAGCCGTGCCGACAAGCGGCCGGTATATCGTGCAGGCGGGGGATACGCTGCTTGGGATTGCGAACAAGTTTCAAACGACGGTCGACCGTCTATTGGCACTGAATCCACAAATTACAAACCCGAACATTATTCGCATTGGCCAAGCCATTAAAGTGGCGGGCGGAACGGCTGATGTCCGGGAGGCCAAGCAGCAGGTGTCGGCCGCCAACTCGGCTGCCGCTGAGTCCTCCGCATCGCTTGCCGACCGAATCATCGATATTGCGGAAAAATATTTAGGGGCGCGCTATTTGTATGGAGCAAGCCCGTCGCGCACCGATGTGTTTGACTGCTCATCGTTTACGATGCGCGTTTTTGGCGAAGCCGGCATTTCGCTGCCGCGCACATCCATCGCTCAGGCGCAAGCGGGAAGAACGGTGTCGTTTGGCCAGTTGCAAAAAGGCGATCTCGTCTTTTTTGATACCGATTCGAACGGCACAATCAACCACGTCGGCATTTATGCTGGCAACGGGCAAATGATCAACGCCACCGTTTCGCTCGGTGTCACGTATTCGTCGCTCACGTCCTCATATTGGAAAACGCGGTTTGTAAAAGCGGTCCGGGTGCTTAACTAACGGGATGCGTATGGACGTCGGCTTAAACATAACCGAATGCGGCGGAAGGCTGCTCGCATAAAGCACATTTGTGGCTTTGGCGGGCAGCCTTTTTTTATGCATCCCGTGCAAAGATGTTGCTTCAGCTGCTGATCGTCACAACCAAGGGAATCATAAGGCCTGTCAATCATTTCGTACATCCTATAATAAGAAAAGGTGTCCCGTTGCTTGAGGGACACCTTTGGTCATTATTGGATGGGTTTTTTCGCTTTTCGCGTCACTTCCTCCTGAAATGAACGGATAAGGGACAGAACGATCAAAATCATGATGATCGCAAACGGGAATGCAGCGATGATCGAAGCGGTTTGCAACGCTTGCAGACCGCCAGTCCACAGCAAGATCGTCGCAGCTGCCGATTGAATGATGCCCCAGACGAACTTGACCGAATTTGGCGGGTTTAAACTGCCGTTAGTGGTTTGCATGCCGAGCACAAACGTTGCTGAGTCTGCCGATGTGACGAAAAATGTGCAAATGAGCAAAATGGCAATTCCCGAGAGCAATGGAGCGAATGGGAAATGTTCGAATGTAAAAAACAGAGCTGTTTCTACTCCTTTTTCATTCATTACCTCGCCAATGCCGGCATGTTGGAACTGCTCCAAATAAAGAGCTGAGCCGCCAAACACGGAAAACCAAAGGGCGCTGAAAATCGTTGGAACCACCAAGACACCGATCATAAATTCACGGATCGTGCGCCCACGGGAAATGCGAGCAATAAACGTCCCCACAAACGGCGCCCATGCGATCCACCACGCCCAATAAAAAATGGTCCACACTTTCGGCCAATCATTTTGCTCGAACGGGTTGAGCCGGAAACTCATCGAGGGAAGATTTTGTAAGTACGTCCCGATCGTCGACGTGAACACATCCATAATAAAATTCGTTGGACCGGCAAACAGCATGAACAACATAAGCAACAATGCGAGCGCAATATTGATGTTGCTCAGCCATTTTATGCCTTTGTTTAGGCCGGTTTGCGCCGAGAGCATAAACAGAGCCGTGACAACCACAATGATGAGCAGTTGTGTTGAAATAGAGTTTGAAATATTTGGGAACAACTGATGCAATCCCCCACTGATTTGAATGGCTCCCAGCCCTAGCGAGGTGGCGACGCCAAAAATGGTTGCGTATACGGCTAGCGTATCAATGGCTACACCGAGACCGCCTTCTGTCCGCGCTCCTAGCAACGGGCGCAGCGTGCGGCTAATGATGCCGGCTTCCTGCTTGCGAAACTGGAAGTAAGCGAGCGCCAAGGCAAGGATGCCGTAGATCGCCCATGGATGCAGCCCCCAATGGAAAAACGAGTAGTGCATCGCCAAACGGGCCGCTTCCGCCGTTGCCCCTTCCCCTGTTGGCGGCGTGTAATAGTGGGACACCGGTTCAGCCACTCCCCAAAACACTAACCCGATTCCCATTCCGGCGCTAAACAGCATAGCAAACCATGTCATATAGCTGTATTCCGGTTCTTCTCCGTCACGGCCGAGACGGATATTCCCATAGCGGGAAAAAATGAGAAACAAACAAAACGCTAAAAACAACGAAGCGCTAAGCAAATAAAACCAGCCGAATTTATCGATCAGAAACGAGTGCACCGCGTTGCTGACCGCCTTTAAATTGTAGCGTGGCAGCAAAGACTCCGGAACGACTCCCCAAATAATAAACACAATGGCGATCACAATGGAAATAGAAAAGACGCTTGTTGTTTTTTTCATCTCATTCCTCCTTATTTGTACAATAATCTCATGAGGATCGTGTTAGCGGTTTTGGGGCTTTGCACTTTTAGGGTAACAAAATTCGACAATGAATACAAACGATCCAAATTTTTGACGCATATCATTTTGTGCCATGATTTTTTATCGTGTAAAATAAAATACTTGTAGTTTACCAAAAAAGGAGGTTATTTGTATGAGCAGCCGCCTGTCGGTCATGGTCAGCATCGTGCTGGCGATGCTCGTCGCGTCCATGGATACGACCATCATGAACACGACAATGCCGATCATCGCCGAAGAGCTTGGGGAATTTTCCCTGTATGCGTGGACGTTTGCATCGTACATGATTGCGACGACTGTCCTGTCGCCGATTGCCGGTCGTCTGTCGGACTTATTCGGCCGCAAAAAAGTATTCAGCTTTGGCATTATTTTATTTTTAATCGGTTCGCTTCTTTGCGGGTTGTCGCAAAACATGGTGCAGCTCGTTTTGTTCCGCGCCTTGCAAGGGGTGGGGGCCGGATTTATGATGCCGTTTCCGGCGATTATCGCCGGCGATTTGTTCCCCGTGGAAAAGCGCGGAAAAATCCAAGCGTTTTTTACGGCCATGTGGGGACTTTCTGCCGTGTTGGCGCCGCTTTTAGGTTCGCTGTTTGTCGAGTATGCGACATGGCGCTGGGTTTTTTATGTCAACATTCCGATTTGCTTGCTCTCGCTTTTGACGCTGCTTCCGTATAAAGAAGTGTATGAACCGAAGCGGGCGGCGGTTGATTATATGGGCGCGGCGCTGTTTGCGGCGGCGATCAGCTTGCTTTTGCTCGTCACGGTCGTTGAACAGGGGCGATGGTGGTACGGTGCGGCCGGAGCGTTGTTGCTTGTCGTCTTTTATTATTTCGAAAAACGGCAGCCATCTCCGCTTGTGCCGCTGTCGCTTGTTCATCATCGGACGCTCAAATGGATGAACATTAATGGCTTTGTCAGCTGTGTCGCCTTGTTTGGGACGTCAAGCTACATCCCGCTCTTTTTGCAAAATGTCGCCCACTTGTCCGTGTTTGCCAGCGGCGTCGCCTTGCTCGGCTCCTCGGTCGGCTGGATGATCGCCGCCGTGCCGGCGGGGAAGTGGATTTTGCGCTATGGCTATCGTCCGCTTCTCATCATCGGCAACGTGCTACTTGTCGCTTCCGGCCTTTTCCTCGCCTTGCTGAATGAAAGCCATGGGTTTTGGTACGTCTTTTTCATCATGTTTTTGCAAGGGCTGTCGTTCGGCTTGACGTCAACCGTGGGCGTTATCGGCTCGCAGCAGCTTGCTGATGCCCATGAAAAGGGGATTGCAACTGCCTTTTTTATGTTTTGCCGCAATATCGGCACGGCGATCGGCGTCACGGTGATGGGAGCGTTTTTGGCGCAGGCGTCGGCCTTTATGACCGGCATTCGCCACCTGTTTTTATTTGGTTTAATTGGCAGCATCATCGCGCTCATTACCTCATTTTTTATCCGCGATGAAGCGGAAGCCGGCCGAAACACGTGGCAGCCGGAAGGAACGGCGTAAGGCGGGGAAGCGGCATGGGTGCGGCCTGTTTGCTCTTTGCGAGTTGACGGTGAAAGAGGAGGCTCATTGAGAAAATCCAGTTGATTTTCTCAATGAAGCAGGCCTTTTCATCAAAGATGGCGAAAGAGCCAAAAAAACCCTAAACATTGTCTGTGATCATCCGATAATGTAGATGGAACAACATACTGATTCACAGACGGAGGATTTGCCAATGAACATGAAAATGACCGTGCGCAAAAAACTGCTGGCTGGGTTTGGCCTTGTCTACGTATTGATTGTATGGCTAGTCGGCTTTTCTTATTACGAAATTTCCAAACTGAACGGTACATATACCGATGTCATTGACAAACGGGTGCCGAAGCTCGTCAACGTCAAGGAGCTGGAGGTGCTCATCCGCCGCCAAGTCGGCAGCATGCGCGGCTATTTGTTGACTGGCGATGAGACGTCAAGGAAAAACTTTGAAAAAGCGCATGAGGAGTACAAGAAAATAAGCGAAAAACTTGCGGCGGAGTTGACGCAAGCCCAAACAAAACAATGGCTGGCTCAGCTTGATTTATTGGAGCAGCAGTTTTACGAACTGGGGCAAAAAACGTTTGATTTAAAAGATCAAAACAAAACGGCGGAATACAATGCACTCATTGTGACGACGGGTCGAGACATTACAAATCAGTTCGATGACGTCGTTTCCCGGCTTATTTCCAGCCAGCAGTCGGAGATGAACAAAGCAAGCAAAAAAGCGGATGATGAAGCTTCAGATGTGCAGAAGTTCATTATCGTTGTGGGCATATTGACCGTGGCGGTCGGCGCGATTGCCAACTATTGGATCAGCCGCTCGCTTTCCCGCCCGCTATTGGTGCTGTCGGATGCGGCTGGTCGGATCGCTGCCGGCGATTTGACCAAGACGAAAACCGGCGTCCGCAACCGGGACGAAATCGGCGAGCTGGCCGCTTCGTTTGAACAAATGGCCCAAAATTTGCGCGAAGTGCTAAAGGAAGTGGCGCAAAACGCCGAGCAAGTCGCCGCTTCGTCGGAGGAGCTGGCAGCGAGCGCCGAACAGACGAGCAAGGCGACCGAGCAAATCGCCATGACGATTCAGGGCGTTGCTTCCGGCATGGACAAGCAAATGCAAAGCGTGGAAGAAACGTCCGCCGCCGTCGATTCGATGTCTGAGAGAATCGAGCAAATTTCCGGACGGGCGCAAAGCGTGTCCGCCATCGCTAGTGAGGCGTCGAGACAAGCGGCTGAGGGCGGGCAAACGATCGAGGCGGGCGTCGCGCAAATGAACAAAGTGAACGATACGGTCGAGCGGCTGGCTGACCTCATTAAAGGGCTTGGCCACCGTTCCGAGCAAATCGGCTCCATCATCGAAGCGATCCGCAATATTGCGGCGCAGACGAATTTGCTTGCGTTAAATGCCGCGATTGAGGCGGCGCGCGCCGGGGAGCACGGGCGCGGCTTTGCCGTCGTCGCCGATGAGGTGCGCAAACTCGCCGAGCAGTCGGCGGAATCGGCGCAGCAAATCGCCGAGCTGATCGCCGCTATTCAAGACGAAACGGCTCGTGCCGTCCAATCGATGGAGTCGGTCGTCCATGAGGTGGCGAGCGGAACGGGGGTCATTCGCGCTTCCGGGGAAACATTTGCCCGCATTCGCGCTGCCGTCGATGAAGTCGCTGTGCAAATTCGCGACGTATCGTCGGCGGTCAGCGAGATGGCCGCTTCTTCCGAGCAAATCGCCCGCTCTGTCCGGCTTGTCGCTGATGTGGCCGAATCGACGTCCGCCGGCGCCCAGGAAGTATCGGCGGCGACCGAAGAACAGTTGGCGTCGATGGAGGAAATTTCGGCTTCGGCCGCGTCGCTCTCGAAAATGGCGGACGATTTGCAGGCGATTGTCAACAAGTTTTCATTATGATGAGCGCCTTTTATGGCGTTCATTTTTTTCCATATGGTTATGGCGAAAGGGAAGAAAGGCGATTTTTCGCGTTGCCATGTATAAAACGATTTGTGGATGGCGAAAACGTATGAAAGAAATGGTTCCATGCACAGCTGTTTTTATGTATAATGATGGTTGACACAAGTCCCACAACAGAAAGCAGTGACGCGCTATGGCTGAAAAAGTCGCCGTCATCGTCGGGCCGACGGCGGTCGGCAAAACGAAGCTCGGCATCGCGTTGGCGAAAAAGCTGGGCGGAGAGGTCATCAGCGGCGATTCGATGCAAATTTATAAAGGGATGGACATTGGCACGGCGAAAGTGAAGCCCGATGAGATGGAAGGAATCCCGCATCATTTGCTGGACATCAAAGAGCCGTGCGAACCGTTTTCCGTCGTCGAATTTCAGCGGCTTTGCCGTGCGCTCATCACCGAGATTTCGGCGCGCGGCCGGCTGCCGATCATCGTCGGCGGCACCGGGCTGTACATTCAGGCAGCCCTTTACGATTACCAATTTTCCGCCGCCCCTTCCGACGAAGCGTACCGCCGGGCGCTCAAACAGCTGGCGGCCGAGCAAGGAGCCGAAGCGCTTCACCGGCGGCTTGAGGCGGTTGATCCAATAAGTGCGGCCCGCATTCATCCGCACAACATCCGCCGCGTCATCCGCGCCTTGGAGGTGTATCACTCGACCGGAAAACCGTTCAGCGAATGGCAGCGAGGCCAACAAAAACAGCTGTTGTATGAAGCGGCCATCATTGGGCTGACGGCGGAGCGGAGCGTGCTTTACCGGCGGATCAACGAGCGGGTCGATCAAATGATTGCCGAAGGGTTGGTGGACGAGGCGAGAGCGCTTTACGACCGCGGCTTTCGCGATTGCCAGGCGGTGCAGGCGATTGGCTACAAAGAGCTGTACGATTATTTTGACGGCCGCGTTTCCCTTGATGAAGCGATCGAGCAGCTGAAACAAAATTCGCGCCGCTATGCGAAACGGCAGCTCACTTGGTTTCGCAACCAAATGCCGGTCGAATGGTTTGACATGACGGACGCCAAGATGTTCGCCGCTAGAGTGGAGGAAATTTTTCGCTACATAGCAGGAAAGCTTCGACTCGAAGCGAATATATAACCATATCTTTAGAGAGAAAAGAGGAGGACGTTCCATGAAAACGACGATCAACATTCAAGACCAGTTTTTAAACCAGCTGCGCAAAGAGGGCATTCAAGTGACCGTCTTCTTATTGAACGGCTTCCAGCTGCGCGGGTATATTAAAGGATTTGACAATTTTACCGTGCTTTTGGAAGTGCAAGGAAAACAACAGCTCATCTACAAACACGCCATTTCAACGTTTGCGCCGGAGCGGAACATCCAGTTTGAAACCGAGCACCAGTAATGCCGACGGTACATACACCGCCGAGAGAAGACGCCTTTCCTAATGGGGGGCGTCTTTTTCGATGCCCGTCGGTCTGCACTTTGTTCCCGTTCCGCTGTTCCGTTGATCTGAGCGGCTTTTTCAATTTGAATGCGTAAACGGCTGTTTTTTTGAATAAAAATATCACGAGTGTTGATTATCCAAAATTAGACATACGCCTTCCATAA
>NZ_SDKL01000049.1:0-2337 GCF_004123125.1 Geobacillus sp. PK12 | reverse complement strand
ATGTCAATGCCAAAGTCGTGAAACTGGATCACACTTCCTCCCCCCCTCTCCTTGAAACGAATGGAAATCTTCGTCCGAAACAATTCACAAAAAATTTAGCACATTCCTTCAGAAAAGGGGAGAGGGCTTTCTGAAAGAATGTGCAAAAAAATGGGCGTTTTATGCTGAAATAAAATGATAATTTACAATAAGCTCGGAATCGAAGAAAATTCTGAATGGATTAATGGAATTATTGATATGGTTATTTAAGCAGAAACACCCGCACATTTTGCGGGTGTTTTGCTTACACCCATTTCTTTTTTAACTATCCCGAAAATTAGTATTTTCATCATTTGCTAGTGCCGTAAGCACGACATGGAGGTCTATCCTGAAAATGAATTTTTCATTATTCTGATGATGCCGCATAGATGCGGCATGGTTGTCTCCCTGGGAAGAACGAATGAACTTCCATCATCTGTGGTGAAGTTCGTTTCATGGTTGGCTAACGAAGCAGTTAGTCATAATAAACCGTTAATAAATTGATGAAGAAAAAGGTGTATCACTATTCGATACACCTTATTAAATCACTTAAAACATCCTTAATCCAATTGCCTTTCTAACTTCACTGATCACTTTTTGTGATGACTCTTTCGCTTTCATTTTCCCGTGTTCTAAAACATCATATACATCACTATCTGACAATTTTTTTCTTTTTTCTCTGAACGGTCCAACGATGGAATTGATCGAATCGGATAGAATGGATTTACATTGTACGCACCCTATCGTCGCATTACTGCATTGGAGCTGAATCTTTTCTAACGTTTCCTTTTCAGTAAAGTAAGTGTGCAAATGATAAACGTTGCACCCTTCTTTTGAAGGGTTACCTGCTTGATGTTTATAGATACGAGTAGGGTCAGAATATGCCTTCTTTACTTTTCGTTGAATGGTTTTATTGTCATCTTTCATACTAATATAACTGTCGGCGTTATCGGATTTACTCATTTTCCCTTTCCCTGAAAGAGAAGGAATACGAACAGCATTTTCCACAATCGGTCTTGGTTCAGGAAAAATATCTCCATAGAGTTGGTTAAATCTACGTACAATGGTCCTTGCTATTTCCAAATGAACCAATTGATCTTCGCCGACGGGCACAAATTTTCCTTTGTGTATAAGAATGTCTGCTGCCATCAAAACTGGATAACCTACTAATCCATAATTGACATTATCAGGTTGTTTTTTTGCTTTTTCCTTAAATGTCGGACAACGTAATAAATTCCCTAATGGCATTACCATGCTTAAATAAGTATGCAATTCACATATTTCCTCTGCAATCGAGGATTGGACATAAAATGTAGATTTATTTGGATCGAGCCCTGCTGCCAAATAATCTTTAGCAATTTCCAAAACATTTCTCGTTAAATCATCTGGTTTAGGGTGAGTAGTTAGTGAATGAATATCACTGATAAAAAAGTATGAATTGTACTTTTCCTGTAATTCAAGGATATTCTTCATTGCACCATAGTAGTTACCCAAATGTAATTCTCCTGTAGGTCTTATTCCTGATACTAATATTCCCCTATTCATCGAAATCCCTCCATTTTGTTGTAGTTTTAATGCTTTGAATTGAAAAAAACGTCCACCAGCCGTCTTCCATGACTAATCACTCCTTTTAGACAACTAAATAAAAAGGCTTTCCATCCACTTGCCAAAGGACGGAAAGCCGCGGTGCCACCTTTGTTCGTTTGTAAAACAACAAACGCACTTTTAGGGTACGGAAACATAAATTACGTTTCGATACCTTGTCTCTTTTAACGGTGAGACTCTCCGCCAAAACCTACTCTAAATTTCGGTCTGGTTGCTCCGAAGCCCATTCAACATGGTTTCCACACTGATTTGCACCAACCATCAGCTCTCTGAAGTGTCCGCCATGCCTACTATTCTTCATCATCACAAAGATATATGGAATTTTTTTATTTATTATAATCACACGGTAGAATGATTGCAATGTTTTTTTACTAAATTATACAAAAAATCAGTATTTTCATCATTGCTGGTGCCACATAGATGCGGCATGGTTGACTCCCATGGAAGAAAGAATTAACTTCCATCATCTGTGATGAAGCTCGCTTCATGGTTGGCTAACGGGTGCTTTGTTGAATAACCTACATTAAATATAAAAGAGATTGGAACGTTTTCTTGTAACGTTTTTCAAGCTCTTTTATTGATTTGAATTATACTGTGAATTCATTGTGAAAATTGTGCGATTTTATCTGTGACTCAACCTGCGTTTTACTGTTTTGCACCTGACAAGTGAGGTCAAGTCCAAATTATTGTGTAAATTCCCCTTTGATAGACAAC
>NZ_SDKL01000048.1:0-61149 GCF_004123125.1 Geobacillus sp. PK12 | reverse complement strand
TGTTACTCACCCGTCCGCCGCTGACCAAATCAGAGCAAGCTCCGATCCGGTCCGCTCGACTTGCATGTATTAGGCACGCCGCCAGCGTTCGTCCTGAGCCAGGATCAAACTCTCCAAAGAAAGTTGATTGGCTTTTTGCTTCAACCGCAGCACCAAAGGCGCTAAACGGCCTCAGCTTTTCTTTCGCGCTTCGTTTCGTTCAGTTTTCAAGGAACAAGCTTTCGACTGTTTTGTCTCTCTCAAACAGCTCTTTTATGTTAGCATAACATCTTTTTGGATGTCAACTGCTTTTTTGCTTCGCATCGCTGTCAAACAACCTCTTTGATCAGCGACGTTTTCTAATATACCACCTTAACTCGAAAAAAGCAATACCTTTTTTAAAAAAATTTTAGGACGCGCTGATCCATCCCCGTTCCCTCTTCTCCATCCCACAGGAAAGCGTTCTTTTCCTAAAAAAGGGGAATGAACACCGGCGCGAGTGCATACATTTCTTCTATGACATCGCTATATAGATGCGATTGGACGCCTTCACATCGACGGCTTTTGCAGAGCGACTGGATGGACTGTCAGGCGACCGAACAACGCCGCTTCCAGCCCCACGCCTGGGTCTGTGAAGCAGGTAGTCGTTCCGTCTTCCGCCACGCCAAGGTGCGGCGAAGAAGACGGCTGTTTGCCTCGGGCGGTCGAAATAGGCAAGCGACTTTTTTCGTCAAGGACGTGGAGAACTTTTCCGTTTTGCATCTATATCGTTGTTGCGATCCTTTCATCAAGGAGGCTTCTTCACTTTGATTCGCGTGTTATCACCAATCAACTTTGACGTTTCTAGTTCGTTTTCGCTTCCGGCCAGCGAACAACGAATCTTAGATGCCCTTGTTTCCTCGCCTAAGTTGTATACGTATGCAAATAAACACCAGCTTCGATTTGAAATCGCCTTGCGCGACCGCATTGTTCGGGCGGCGGGCGAGTTGGCGAAAAGCCGGGCGCGGTTTGCCATTTTCCGTTTTTCGCGCTGCAACAGCGATTTTTGGACGCGGGACGAGCGCGGCGGCTTCCGTCTTCGCCCAGATGTCACGGCTTCCGAAGCGATTCAGGACATTTTTGTCCATAGCGAGCGATACGCGTTTGAATGCGCGACCGCGATCGTCATCGTGTTTTACAAGGCCGTGCTTGACGTAATCGATCCAGCGGCATTCAACCGGCTGTTTGCGGATTTGCTGCTGTATGACTGGCATACCGACCGGGATCTTGGCATTCAAACAAAAAAAGATGAACACTTTCTCCCCGGAGATTGCCTCTATTTTAAAAACCCGGAATTCGATCCGTTGACGCCGCAATGGCAAGGGGAAAATGCCATTTACTTAGGCGACGGCTTCTTTTACGGGCATGGCATCGGCATTCAAACAAAGGAGGGCATCATCGCCGCGCTCAATCGAAAACGAAAGCGGGGAGCCACGAAATCCGCTTACCTGCTTCCCGATATCACGCAAGTCGATTTCGCTTATTTGTCCCAATTCGCCCGCGGCTTCGATGAATTCCGCCTGCCGATCCGCCGCTCTTCCTTTATCTTTGGAACGCTAGGGTCCGCTGCGTTCTTGCACCGTTAGCGGACCTTTTTCGTTTTTCTCCCACAAATACAGGGCGATTCCTGTTAAAATAAAAATACCGCCGATCCATTGAAACGGACGGATCGGTTCGCCAAACAGCCAGTAGGCCAAGGCGGAAGCGCCGATCGGTTCAAATAAAATCGCCATCGACACCGTCGAGGCGCTGACCCATTTGACCGCCCAGTTCATCACCGAATGGCCGAGCAGCGTTGGAATGACGGCGAGGACGAGAAAACAAAGCCAATCCGTCAGCTGATACGCCGTCAGCGAAAGGCGAAACAGCATCGCGTACAGCCACAACACCGCCGCGCTGATGCTATAGACGATATAGGTATACGTCATCAATGACAACCGTTGTCGCACCTCTTGGCCGAACAGCCAATACGCCGTGACAAACGCGCACGCAAGCAGCGCCAATCCATCGCCGTACAGCGCTTCCCCGCTGACGCGGAAGTCTCCCCAGCTGATGAGGATGCTGCCGATCATGGCCAACACCGCGCTCCCGACCGCGCCGACGGTCAACCGTTCGCGGAAAAACAACGCGCCGCCTGCGAAGGCAAACAGCGGCTGCAGCGTCACAAGCACGACCGAACTGGCGACGGATGTATAGTCGAGCGATTCAAACCAAAGGATAAAATGAAAGGCAAGCAAAACCCCAGAACAAAGCGAAAACAGCCAATCGCGCCGGGAGACGCCTCGGAGTTCGCTTCGATGCCGGAGGAACAACGGCGTCATGATGGCGACGGCCAAAAAGAGCCGATAAAAGGCGATCACCGCGGACGGCGCCTGCGACCATTTGACGAAAATGGCCGATGTTGACACGGCAAGCGCGCCGATGAATAGAGCGGCATAAGCCTTTGCTGTGCTTGGCGGCTTCATGTTTCTGCCAACTCACTTTCTACGAAAAGGAGTGTGCGCCCTGATCTACCACTTTCATGCGGAAGGGCGGACAAAAATGGTTCACGAACGTTTTCTTACATTATACCATGAACGAGGTGAGAAACGATGATGTTTGATCCGTTCCTCAAACTAGGGATTTCCGCCATTCTCGGGCTGATCATTGGGCTGGAACGGGAATTGAAGCGAAAACCGGTCGGTTTGAAAACGTGTCTTGTGATTTCCATTTCCAGCTGCTTGCTTACAATCGTTTCGATCGAATCGGCGTACGTCTTTCCGCTCAAAGACCATATTACGATGGACCCGCTTCGACTGGCGGCGCAAATTGTGTCCGGGGTCGGTTTTTTAGGAGCAGGCGTCATTTTGCGCCGCGGCAACGACAGCATCACCGGGCTGACGACCGCCGCGATCATTTGGGGGGCGGCAGGGATTGGAGTAGCGGTCGGCGCAGGCTTCTATTGGGAATCGGCGTTCGGCGTCGCGCTTCTCATTGTCAGTGTGGAACTCATTCCGTTTTTGATCAATTTTTTTGGACCAAAGCAGCTGCGCGAAAAAGAGGTGCTGTTGCAAATCACCGTGGCGGACGCCAAAAACATTACAAAGGTCATCGACCATTTAAAACAACAGGACATCAACATTAAAACGATGCGCATTAAAGACGTTGAAGAGAATGAACATTTGCTGAAACTAAGAGCCGTCATTGACCAAAAGCGCTCGACCGCCGAACTTTACTACGTCATCCGCTCCATTGACGATGTCGTGCACGTTGATATTGAAAGCGGGTGATCAAAAAAGGATTGCAATTGTCCGCATCCATATATATAATGGGACATGGACAGATCATCCATATCCTTTTTTGGGGCATTAGCTCAGTTGGGAGAGCGTCGTGCTGGCAGCGCGAAGGTCACCGGTTCGAGCCCGGTATGCTCCATTTGCCCAACCCTTGCCGTGCAAGGGTTTTTTATTTTCGTTTCGGGAGATGGCGATGAGCCATCCCCCTGTGAACAAATTCCCAAAAGAAGCCTCCCACCATCTAAACGTGAAGGGGCGCCAGCACCAGTGAACGACCTGACTGAACCTCAAATCGTGGGGCACACAAGAAATCGCTCGGTTCACGTCCCGTCATGAGATGAGACTCCTCGGACTCTTACGCCCTTCGGCTTCATCCGTCCGGGTTGGTTTTGTATTTTTTCAGACGTTCCTCCAACTCACGGCGCGCCTGCTCGATGTCAAAGTCGTCGTCTTCCGGCTGGCTGTAATCCATCTTCAGCCAATCCGGCACGATCTCGGTGCGGATCGGTTTCCGCATCGTTCTGCCGCCATCGGATGAAGGCGGGGCGGATCGTTGCTTCATCCGCTCTTTTCGAAACGCCAACCGCGCGGCGCGCACTTCGTCCACGGTGCGATACCCTTTTTCCGTCCAGTCGCGCAAAATCGTTTCCACGTACACCCACCGTTTGGCGCCGTTTTCCACCGCGATTTTCAATGCTTCCAACACCAATTCCTCGGACGCATCGTCCACCCATGCATTGATCTTTTCCCGCAAATAATCGCCGATCACGCCAAACCCGTTTTCCTCACAGAAGCGAACGATCTCCTTGTATGTGCGCACGCGCGCGTCTTCTTCGTCTTCTCTTTTGATCTCTGATGTCATCTCTGTTGTCGTCTCTGGTATTGGTCTTGTCAAATTGAGCACCTCGACCGCCCAGTTTGACCAGCTGGATGGTTCATTTTGCGCAAATGGACGGACTGTTTCGCCCATCGTCTGCTCATTTTGGCCGATCGAAACGCCATCGTAAACGGCCGAAATCTGATCTTGTTGAATCGTCGAAACGCTGCTTTGCCTCATCGACCCCCCATCTTCAGTGGGCAAAACCCTATTTTGAACCGTCAAAATGCCATCTTGAGCCGTCAACATCCCCCCTTGAACCACAGAAGCGCCGCCTTGAACGGCCGAGATGCCATCTTGCACAATCGAATCCCCATCGTGCGTCGTCAAACCCTCATCGTGAACGAACGAAACCCCGTTTTGAGTGAACGAAACCGCACCTTGAACGATCGAAACACCATTGTGCGCGGTCATCACGCCATCATCTGCCGCCTGCCCATGTTGTCCGTCCGACATTTCTGATATTTCTTTCGTTATTTCAGCCAGTTTGTCATAGTCGATCCGATACCATTTCGTTTTATCGATCTTGGAGCGGTTGAAATTCGCCGCGACGATGATCCCCATTTTTTCCAGTTTAAGAATGATCCGGCGAATCGTGCTTTCCGACCAGAACGGGAATTGTCGCTGCCAGTCTGCATACGTGTTGTACACCCACTTATAGCCGTCATGGACGTTTTCGCTTTTCTTGAGCCAATAATGCAGCTGCTGAACAACGATGCTTTCGTTCAACCCGATCGCCAAAGCGAGTTGCGGCAAAATGACCAACGGTTGATCATCGAAAAGCAAGTTGGACATGTCATCCTCTCCCCCTCAGACGAGATGTTTCCTCATCGTTCCACTTTTTTGATAAACTTTATCGTGAACGAACGCAAATCGCCTAACAGCGCGATAACGGCCATATTGGCTTAATTTTTCGCTGAAAAACGGCAAAAACCGGCATAACATGTGCGATCGTGTGCTGAAACCCATCCATTGCGGACATCCGGTTCTTGTTCAAGAGGAAGAAATGTTTTTCGAGTGGAGGGATCGTTTTTGAAACGAATGGTCATATTCTTGTTTTGTTTCCTGTTGATGTTCCCGATTTCCGCTTTTGCCCACCCTGGCGAGCTTGATGAGTTGGGCGGGCACTTCCGCGGCAGCGACTGCGTGTATTTGCTCCATGAGCCGACTGCGCTGGCGAAGCAGGCGAAAACGAAACAAGAGCTTGTCCAGCTTATTCAAACATACAACGGCAATGAACGATGCAAGCGGCATCTCACCCCAGAGCGAATCGACCTGGACGGCCATACGCTGGGGAAGAAAGAAGATCGTTCTACGTTGCGCCTTGGCCGCACCTACCCGGCTGAATTGGTCGAGTGCATCGACGGCGATACGGCGAAATTCCGCGTCAACGGCCATGTATACACGACGAGGTTTTTGTTCATTGATACGCCGGAGAGCACGATCCAAGTCGAACCGTATGGGAAAGAAGCAAGCCGGTTTACATGTTCCCGCTTGCATCAAGGGAACATTTTGCTTGAGACCGACGGAGACGCGCTGTTTGACAAATACCAGCGGCTGCTCGCCTGGGTGTGGGTCGGCAACAAGCGCCTGCTGCAAGAAGACCTCTCCAAAGCCGGACTTGTCGAAGACTTTTATGACTATGGCGATTACAAATACGAAGCGCGCGTCCGCAAGGCGTACGAGGAGGCGAAACGAACCGGAGCGGGCATGTACGGCAAGCGTGCCGCTGGAGAGAGGGAGGGGGCAGGGACGGAAACGCGGCCGCAGACGAAGGAAAAGACGGCCAAGACCGATCACCCGCCAGCTTTGGAGAACAAAACGCCGCTCGAACGATCCGGCCGTCCGGTTCTTTATACGCTGCTTGGCCTAGCGGCGGCCGCCGCGCTCTATTGGCTCATCCGCCGGTTGACATGATCAACGGCCGGTGATGGAACGAATATCAGGCTTTGCAACAATGTTTTTCAAATTGAAAAAACCTTGCAGCGCCGCAGTTTCATCCCTTGAGCTTTCTCACGAACGGATCGAGCGAATCCGTTGGGTTTCGCCGGCCTTCTGGGGAAAAGAAAAAGCCTGTCCCCAGCGGGCAGGCCTTTTCTTCAACGTTTTCACCTCGTTTTCTTTCTCCCTCATTGCCTCGGCAGCAGCTCTTCAATGCCGTCCGGGCCGCTTTCCATCCGCGCCGGCGACTCGCCGAGCCGCCGAAATCCGTATTTCTCAAGGCGCATGATTTGTTCGTCGGTCAAGTCTGCATATGCGACAACGGACGGCGTGCCAGACGATTTGTAAATCAAATTGCCGGTCACCGGGCATTGAAACGCGTCAGCGACAAATCCTTCCCCATCTTGGATCGTAAACAGCCG
The DNA here is from genome assembly GCF_004123125.1 of Geobacillus sp. PK12. Classification (NCBI taxonomy): domain Bacteria; kingdom Bacillati; phylum Bacillota; class Bacilli; order Caryophanales; family Anoxybacillaceae; genus Geobacillus; species Geobacillus sp. PK12. The sequence goes on along the minus strand of NZ_SDKL01000048.1, from coordinate 54,616 downwards.
AATCGGCATGACGTTCATATCCTTCCCTCTTTCCGTTCATCCTCATTACTTATGACTTCCCCGCCTCCCCCCATTCTATACAAGCCGTTTGCCGACAATGACCAAATCGCGTTCCACGCCGTCCAATTCCGCCACGCGCGGAAAATATCCCCATCGTTCAAATCCGAAGCGGGAGAAAAGCCGCAAACTTGGTTCATTATGCGCAAAAATAAAGCCGAGCAGCGTCTTGATCCCAAGTTCGGGCGCCCGTTCGACCGCCCGCTCGAGCAGCTTCGTCCCAAGCCCCCGGCCGCGGTGCGTTTCGGCGATATAAATGCTTACCTCCGCCGTATGGCGGTACGCCGGGCGGCCGTAAAACGACTGAAAGCTGAGCCAGGCGCAAACCGCGCCGTCGTCCTCGACGACCCAAAGCGGACGATTGTGCGGGTCATGGGCCTCAAACCACGCCCGCCGGCTTTCGACCGACACCGGCTCCAAGTCCGCCGTCACCATCCGGCTTGGGATCGTTTCATTATAAATGCGGACGATGTGCGGCAAATCCGCCGCGGCCGCATCGCGGATCAAACATGATTCCATCTTTCCATCTCCCCTTTTGCAAACAGTCATTTTATTTCCATCAGTGAAAAAAGCGAGAGTATAATGATACATATGTACAAACAAAGAAAGGGGAAAGAGATGAAACGCCAGCTTGTCGTCTATCTTGTGTCGCTCGCCGCGTTTCTCGGCCCGTTTACGCAAACGATTTACACTCCTATTTTACCAGAAGTGCGGGAGGCGTTTGCGACTTCTTCGTTTTTGATCAACTTGACGATTTCCATTTTCACGTTCTTCCTGGCGATGATGCAAATCGTCTATGGTCCGCTCACCGACCGGAAAGGACGGAGGACGGTGCTGCTTGGCGGCATCGTCATCTACATCGCCGCTTCGCTCGGCTGTTTTTTCTCGACATCCATTTCCGCACTTTTGTTCTTCCGCGCCTTGCAAGCCGTTGGCATCGCGGCCGGGTCGGTCGTCGCCGCCACGGTCATCGGCGACTTGTTCACCGGCAAAGAGCGCGGGCGGGCGATGGGGACGTTTCAAATGATGGTCTCACTTGGCCCTGTCGTCGGGCCGATCGTCGGCGGCTTTTTGGCAGAGCATTTTCCATTTCGCACCGTCTTTTTGGCGCTCGTGGCCGTCGGCGGCTTAGTTGGTGCCGGCAATTTCCTGCTGCTGAAGGAAACGAAACCAGAAACGGCCGTTTCGTCCCCGTTTCGCCTCTCCGACTTCGCTTCAGTGCTCCGCCGCCGTGCCGGGTCGTCGATCGTTCTGCTTGGATTTGTTCAATATTACTCGCTGTATAATTTTCTCGTCTTTTTGCCCAGCATCTTGACGGATCGGTACGGTCTGTCGGCGCAGGAAAAAGGGACGGTGTACTTGGCGATGTCGTCCATGATCGTCATCGGCAGCTTCCTCGGCGGGCGCCTTCAAGGACGCTTCCCGGAGCGGCGCATCCTCTTGGCGGCATCGTACTTGACCGTGCTGTCCATTTTCTTTTTCTTGATCGCGGCCCAACGATCGCTTTCGCTGCTTGTTTTGGCCATCGCCTTGTTCGGCTTGTTTTTAGGCCTTTCGCTCCCAGTGCAGACGACCGTACTGACGAACGTTTTTCAAGCGAACCGCTCGACAGCGATCGGCGTGTACAACTTTTTCCGCTATATGGGCATGGCGTTCGGACCAATGATCGGCAGCGCGCTGTTTGCCGCTGGAGGGTATCATCTCGTCTACGGAATCGATGATATTCTCTTTTTCGCCTGCGCCTTGCTGTTGACGGTGCGCGTTGCCCGGACGCGCCGCCAATCCGCTGTCTGACAAAACGAAGCCGCTTGCCCGACATGTCGTTCGGCAAGCGGCGGATTTCCCCGTCTTTCGCTCCATCAACGTTTCATCCGATGTCTACGTCCTTGCACCGACTCCCTCTGATTGTCGTCTGAAAAGCCGTCTTGTTCACGAAACAGACGGCGAACAACAACCGTTTTCTTGCGGGCCGCCCGGACGCTTCATGCCGGAAAACTCCTTTACTCGAACCAAGCGCGCTCGGGAAACGCAAGAAGGCTCCCGCACTGTCAGCCGGCCTCCCCTTTTCACTCCCGCTCTTCCGTCAATTCCGAAACCGGCACATCCCGGCGCTCATGAAGCCGGCCATCGCGCAAATGGACGGTCGCCGTCTGTTTTTCTTCATCATACCCGTCAATCCATACCGACACGCCGTTGTAATATACCGGGATATCGGCAGGGGAAGAAACGATTTGTTTGACACGGTTCATATCCATGACCACTGTCCCCTTTCTGTGATGTTCCGTTTCCTAGTATGGGAAAAAACAGGAATGTTTATGCAAAAACGGCTCACACTAAAAAAGACAAAAGCAAAAGAGGGGTGGACGATGAGAACAAGGAACGTGCTGTTATCGTATTGGCGCTGGCCGCCCGTGCTTCGTCTGTTTGTCTCGGCAAGCGCGTTGATCGTGCTGTTTGGCGCGCTGATGCGCTTCATTGAACCAGAGACGTTCCGCACGGTGTTCGACGGCGTGTGGTGGGCGATCGTGACGTCGGCGACAATCGGCTACGGCGACATCGTCCCGAAAACGGTCGCCGGAAAACTCGCGGCCATTGGGCTTATCATCCTTGGCACCGGCATCCTCACCGCTTATTTCGCTTCCGTCTCCGCCGCGGCCGCCGCCCGGGAAACCGCCTTTACAAGCGGACAGCTCCGGTATACAGAGCGCGGCCATGCGGTGATCGTCGGCTGGAACGAGCGGGCGCGCGAGGTGCTGCTCCGCCTCGCGCGGCACGACGCCTCCATGCGCTTCGTTCTCATCGACGCCACTGTTCCGTCCCACCCGCTTCTGAACGCGCCGGTTCATTTCATTAAAGGAACGGCAAGCGACGATGCGGTGCTGGAGAAGGCCAATATTCAAGAAGCGCGTTTTTTGCTCATCACCGCCGATCCGCATAAAGCGGAAGCGGAAGCCGATAAAGATACGATTGTCACGCTGCTTGCCGCCAAAAGCCTCAACCCGTCGGTGTACGCCATCGTGGAAATCCTAACGGGCCGAAACGTCCAGAACGCCTTCCGCGCCGGGGCGGATGAGGTGATTCAGACAAACTTGCTGGCGAGTTTCGCCATGGCCGCCAGCCTTCGCTCGCCGGGCGCCGCCAGCGTGTGGGAGACGGCGCTTTACCGCCTGGACGGACAGACGCTCTGCCTTCTCGAGCCAGACGAACAGCAAATCGGCCAGCCATTCGCCGCCGTTCAACAGCAGCTGCTCAAGCAAAACGTGACGCTGCTTGGCGTCATCCATGGAGATCACGGAGCGATTTCCGTTGCACCGGACCGCCCGATTCAACAAAGCGACCGCCTGTTTGTGCTTGCCCCTTAATCGAGCAGGCGGCGCTCCAGCTCTTGGACAAGCGCCTTTCCGACGGAAATGTATCGCTCGGGTACGGTCGCATCCGGGTCTTGCGGCTCGGCAAACTGATTGAATGAGGCGCTGATGTTGCCGACATCGGCGAAATCATCGATGCCCCGTTGGTATTTATGCGCAAGCAAAAACGGCCGCCCAAGCTCCACCGTCGTTCCGTGCGAATCAAGCTGCCCGTCGACCGCCCGAAACGGCACGCGCAAAAACTGATAGCCCGCGTCATCGGCGATTTTGTAGTCGAAATAGCCGTGATCGTAGTCCCACCCGCCGCCGATTGTATATCCCATTGGTTTTAATTGCTCTTCCAAATGGTACAGTTGAAATTGTTTTCCTTCCAAACGCGATGGCATTTCAATCATGCACAATCCCTCCTTTCTTTTATCGTTTCCCGTTCGGCGGGGATTATTTGTCCGCGGCAGCTTCAGACGCTTGGCGAAAAACGGCAGGGAGCAATAAACCCTCGTCCGGGCATTGTGAGGCCGGACGATCCGGTATGTATAACAAAACACCTCTTCCCCCACAAAAGGGAAGAGGCGCTTTTTCCGTCGTTCCGTCCGCCGTTTCGGGCGCGACTCGGGTCGAGCCGCGAGTCATCTCCCCCGAGAAAACAGCGGCTTGGCGATGGAACACGTTGTTATTTCAACCGTTTCTCCAGTTCTTCCTTCAACTGCTCATAGCCTGGTTTGCCGAGGAGGGCGAACATATTCTTTTTGTATGCTTCCACTCCCGGTTGGTCAAATGGATTCACCCCGAGCAAGTAGCCGCTCATGGCGCATGCTTTTTCAAAGAAGTAGACAAGGTAGCCGAACGTATATTCATCAAGCTTCGGCAACGTGATGACCAAGTTCGGCACGCCGCCGTCCGTATGGGCGAGCAGCGTCCCTTCGAACGCTTTTGTGTTGACGAAATCAACCGTTTTTCCCGCCAAATAGTTCAGCCCGTCGAGGTCGTTTTCTTCGGCTTCAATGATCAGCTCATGACGCGGTTCTTCCAGCTTCAACACTGTTTCAAACAAATCGCGGCGCCCTTCTTGAATGTATTGGCCGAGCGAATGCAAATCGGTCGAGAAATCAGCGGAAGCCGGGTAAATGCCTTTTTGATCCTTCCCTTCGCTTTCGCCGAACAGCTGCTTCCACCATTCGGCGAAATAGTGCAGCGCTGGTTCGTAGTTGACGAGCAGCTCGATCGTTTTCCCTTTGTTGTACAAAATGTTGCGGATGGCGGCGTATTGGTAAGCGGCGTTTTCCTCAAGCTCCGAGGAGCTGAAATCGTCACGCGCTTTGGCCGCTCCTTCCATCATGGCGTTAATGTCCGCGCCGCTTGCGGCAATCGGCAGCAACCCGACCGCCGTCAGCACCGAGTAGCGGCCGCCGATGTCATCCGGAATGACAAACGTCTCGTACCCTTCCTCATTGGCGAGCGTCCGAAGCGCGCCGCGCTTGCTGTCGGTCGTCGCGTAAATGCGGCGGCGCGCTTCCTCTTTGCCGTATTTCTCCTCAAGCAGCTTGCGGAAAATGCGGAAGGCGATCGCCGGCTCGGTCGTCGTCCCCGATTTGGAAATGACGTTGATCGAGAAGTCTTTCCCTTCCAAGAAATCGATGACGTCTTTCATATACGTCGAGCTGATGTTGTTGCCGACAAAAATGATTTGCGGCGTTTTCCGCTTTTCTTTTGGCAGGGCGTTGTAAAACGAATGGTGCAGCATCTCGATCGCCGCCCGCGCGCCAAGGTACGAGCCGCCGATGCCGATGACGACAAGAACATCAGAGTCCGATTGGATTTTTTTCGCCGCCTCCTTGATGCGCGCGAATTCTTCTTTGTCATAGTCGACCGGCCAGTCAAGCCAGCCTAAAAAGTCGCTTCCAACACCGGTTTTTTCATGAAGCGAATGATGCGCGACTTTCACGGCATCGCGCAAGTATGTAAGCTCATGTTCGCCAAAAAAGGCGAGCGCTTTCGAATAGTCAAAGCGAATGTGGGTCATCGATTTCCGCCTCCCCTTCAAGAATCATTGCCTTCTTTCACTTTAGCGGAATAAACAAGGGAAATCAAGCAGCCCACCTTTTTTGGAAACGGATTCATTTTTCGCCATGTTCGCCGTGCCGATTTCCTTGCGTAACGTCTGGAGGGATGGTGATGCAACGAAAAAGACAGCTTATCCCAGCCATTTTTCAATTAGAGAAACCTTGTGAAATCGGCTCTCTTTTCTGATGAAACGCCGCCGATTTGCGAACAAAACTCGTTTTTCACCCGCCTTCTAGGGGGCTCAGGCTACTCGCCTCAAGAAACGTAATCAACGTTGTGCTTTTTCCTCATTCGAGAACCATGGATTCGGGCGAGGCGGCTGTTTTTCGCGCCCTCCTCCCTTTCCGCCGTCCTGCGGGATCGGGAGCGCGCCCAGGCAAACCAAGAAAATAGGAAAAGCGCCAGCTCAGGCAGATTCCGTCGCCGAGCCGGCGCCATCATCGATCGATTCGCGAAGCCGCCGCATCGCCTCATTAAAGGGAAGCGCGCAAAATGGCGAGCACATCATCGCGGTTCAATGTTTTGAAACGGCCGAACTCGCCAAACGCCATCGCTTTATCGGCCATCAGCTCCAAGTTTTCCTCGCCGATGCCATAGTCCGCAAGCCGCGACGGCGCCCCGAGGCTCGACCAGAACTCACGCAGCCGCTCGATGCCTTCAAGCGCCACATCGCGCTCGGATTTGCCCGCCGGATCGACATCGAACACACGCACCGCGAGCTGGGCGAAACGGCTGACGTTTTCATCGAGCACATGCTTCATCCAGTTCGGGAACAAAATCGCCAATCCTCCGGCGTGCGGGATGTCATACACGGCGGAAACGGCATGCTCAATATTGTGCGTCGCCCAGTCGCCGCGGACGCCCATTTGCAAGAAGCCGTTTAAGGCGATCGTGCCCGAGTACATGATCGTCTCGCGCAGCTCGTAGTTTTCCAAATCGTTGATCAGTTTGGGCGCCGTTTCGATCACGGTTTTCAACACCGCTTCGCACATCCGGTCTTGCAATGGCGTGTTCGGCGTATGATGGAAATATTGCTCAAACACATGCGACATCATATCGACAATGCCGTAAACCGTATGGTCTTTCGGAACGGTCATCGTATACGTCGGATCCAAAATCGAAAATTGCGGGAACGTAAACGGGCTGCCCCAGCCGTATTTTTCTTTCGTCTCCCAGTTTGTGATCACCGAGCCGGAATTCATCTCCGACCCAGTGGCCGCCAGCGTCAAGACGGTGCCGAACGGCAGGGCGCCGGTGACGGGCGCTTTTTTCGTGATAAACTCCCACGGATCGCCATCGAATTTCGCCCCGGCGGCGATCGCTTTCGTGCAGTCGATGACGCTGCCGCCGCCAACCGCCAGCAAAAACTCGACGCCTTCCCGCTTGCAAATGTCCACCCCTTTTCTTACGGTCGAGACGCGCGGGTTCGGTTCGACGCCTGGCAGTTCGATGACCTCGGCGCCAATGTTCCCCAATATCTTCATCACTTCATCATACAGTCCGTTTCGTTTGATGCTGCCGCCGCCATACACGAGCAGCACTTTCTTGCCGTAGCGCGGCACTTCTTCTTTGAGCCGTTCGAGCTGCCCTTTTCCGAAAATCAGTTTCGTCGGGTTGCGGAAAATAAACTCTTGCATATGGATGCCCTCCTTTTCCTGAATCTATTATGGCAGCGCCTGCCACCGATTGTAAAGCCAACTGCTTTGGCGGCAAACGATGCATATTTTTCACGACTGCGATTCATCCTATAAGTTGAAAAGAAATTTTCCAAAGGAGGCAAACAAGATGGGAGCATTGCAGCGCATTGCGCTATTGTTGACCATTATCGGCGCCATTAACTGGGGACTAATCGGCTTTTTCCAATTTGACTTAGTCGCCGCCATTTTCGGCGGCCAAGACTCCGTTTGGTCGCGCATCATCTACAGCTTGGTCGGCATCGCCGGCTTGATCAACTTGGCGCTGCTGTTCAAACCGGCCGAAGAGCTTGGGCGCACCGAGCCAAAGACATCGCGCACATAATGAAACACAAAGGGACACGCACCGCTTGGCGGTGGGTGTCTTCTTTTTGCGCCTCTCCCGGCCCAAAAGCGTCATGGACTCTCGCCGCTTGGCGGCAGGGTTCTTATGGTTTCGGTCCATCTTCTTTCTTGGACTGCTCAATCCATTCGCGCAGTTTTTCCTTCAACGGGCGAAACCCCGACTTGAGCGGCATTTTCATGCGCATATGGCGTTTTTCCTTTTCCCCGGCAGGTTCGAGCGCCTTTAGGGACAGGCTCGCCCTCCTCGCCTTTCGATCGACGTCCAACACCTTGACCGTCACTTCATCCCCGACATGGACGTAATCGCGCACATCTTTCACAAATTGATGGGAAATTTCAGAAATATGGATCAGCCCTTGCATGCCGTCCTCAAGCTGGACGAACGCGCCATACGGCTGAATGCCCGTCACCTTCCCTTTCACGATCGCTCCTCGTTTGATCGTTGACAAGCGAAACACTCCTATTGATGAATTTCGTCTATGTTTCTGTATTATAACATAGACCGACAGCAAACCCCAAAAAAAGATGTCCCGCCGACGGCGGAACATCCCCAGTTACAGGCGCGCCAAAAACCGTTTCATTCGCTTAATGGCTTCTTGCAGCTGTTCGAGCGATGATGCGTATGAACAGCGGATATAGCCTTCCCCGCTTTGGCCGAAAACGTTGCCGGGGACAACCGCCACTTTTTCTTCGATGAGCAGCCGCTCAGCAAACTGCTCCGACGTCAAACCGGTCGGCTTGATGGACGGGAAAGCGTAAAACGCACCGCCCGGCAAATGGCACGGCAGCCCGATTTCATTGAGCGAGGCGACGAAATAGTTGCGCCGCCGCCGGTAGCTGTTGCGCATCTCGGCGACATCGCGCTCTCCGCTGCGAAGCGCCTCAAGCGCCCCATATTGCGCCATTGTCGGCGCGCACATCATGGCATACTGATGGATTTTCAACATCGCCTGCAAAATCTCGTCAGGCGCTGCCGCAAACCCGAGCCGCCATCCGGTCATCGCAAACCCTTTGGAAAAGCCGGAAATCAAAATCGTCCGCTCGCGCATGCCGCTAACAGCGGCCATGCTCGTGTACTCTCCTTCATACGTCAGCTCGGCGTAAATTTCATCGGCAATGACGAGCAAGTCGTGCGCCTCAGCCAGACGGGCGATCGCTTCAAGCTCCGTGCGGCTCTGCACCGTTCCGGTCGGGTTGTTCGGCGAGCAGATGATGACCGCCTTCGTCCGCTCGGTGATCGCCCGTTCAAGGTGCGCCGGATTGAGCTGAAACTTGTCTTCGCCAGACGTGCAAACGGCCACCGGCTTCCCGCCCGCGAGCACGACAAGCGGCTCGTAGGCGACAAAACTCGGTTCGACGATGATCACTTCATCGCCCGGGTTGATGATCGCCCTAAGCGCCAAGTCGATGGCTTGGCTCGCCCCGACCGTCACTAAAATTTCTGTCTCCGGACAGTAGTCGACATGAAACTTGCGGCGCAAATAAGCGGCGATTTCTTGGCGGAGCTCCAAGAGCCCGGCATTTGGGGTGTACGACGTATAGCCTTGCTCGAGCGACAAAATGCTCGCTTCGCGAATGCTCCAGGACGTGACAAAATCCGGCTCGCCGACGCCGAGCGAAATGACGCCATCCATGGTGGAAGCAAGGTCGAAAAAGCGGCGGATGCCGGATGGCTTCAAGCCCGCAACCGTCTTGGACACGTACGTTTTTCTCGTTTGCGGCTTCATGGCGACACCACGATGCGGCGATCTTGATCTCCTTGGTCAAAGACGATGCCATCGTGTTTGTATTTTTTCAAAATGAAATGGGTCGTCGTTGAAATGACAGAATCGAGCGTCGACAGTTTTTCCGATACAAATTGGGCGATTTCCGCCATCGAACGCCCTTCGATCACGACCGATAAGTCGTAGGCGCCGGACATTAAGTACACCGATTTCACTTCCGGGAATCGGTAAATGCGCTCCGCCACTTCGTCAAAGCCGACGCCGCGCTTCGGGGTCACCTTGACGTCGATCATCGCCGTCACTCCCTCGCGGCCGTCCGCCTTCCGCCAGTCAATGAGCGCCGTATATTGGACGATCACTTTCGCCTCTTCTAACTTTTTGACGAGCGCTTCCGTTTCTTCGACCGGCAAATCGATCATCTTCGCCAGCACATCGATCGGCGTTCGTGCATCTTTTTCTAATACTTCGATAATTTCCAGCTCTTTTTCGCTCAATTTCACGCAGCATCCCTCCATTTCATCGGTCGGTTTCGCCAAACCGGCCGCCTGTCGTCATCACGGGAGCGGACAGGACGCCGCTTGCTTCAGCTCAAGCAGCCGGCGGGCGAGTTTTAGGCAGTGGGGAAAAGGAATCGGCTCGTCAAAGGCGAATTCATATATGGACTGAATGCGGGCGGCCAACGTGCGGGCGTCTTCCGTCTCATACACCGCCTGGAGCACGCTGGCCGCCTCGACGTCGTAGGCGTCTTTTCCAAGGCCAAACGGGTCCCAGGCGCCGATCCATTCAAGAAGAAGCCGATTCAACTGTTGTCCGTCCATGCCGCCGCCATCCACCTTCTTTCTTGATGCTATGATATAACCCATTATAAGCCATCGATTCGAAAAAAAGAAGGGAGAAGATGCAACAATGTTTCCATTCGATGAAGGGAAAGGACCGCATCGTTCGCGTGCTGAGAAAGGAGAAGGCGCGATCATGTTTCCGTTCGACCGCGTCATCGACCGCCGGGGCACGCTGTCGGTGAAATGGGATGACGTTCATCGCGTGTTCGGCCGCGAAGACGTATGGCCAATGTGGGTCGCCGATATGGATTTTCCCGCGCCGAAAGAAGTGCAAGAGGCGCTGCGGCAACGGGTGGAGCACGGCGTGTTCGGCTACACCGTCATTCCCGATTCACTCAAAGAAGCGGTGTGCCAATGGCTTGAACGCCGTCATGACTGGACGATCGATCCGTCTTGGCTCGTGTTTGCCCACGGCGTTGTGCCGGCGGTCGCCGCCGCCATCGAAGCGTTTTCCGAACCAGGGGATCGCATCATCGTTTTTTCCCCGGTCTACCGGCCGCTGTTTGATCTCGTCCGCCGTCATGACCGCGCGCTTCTGTTCAGTCCGCTGCGCCTTGAGGAAGACAACTATGCGATCGACTGGGACGACTTGGAGCGAAAGCTGCCCGATGCCAAACTTCTCATCCTTTGCCATCCACACAACCCGGGAGGCAAATCATGGACAAAAGAAGAACTCGAACGGCTGGGAGAACTTTGCCTCAAGCACGGCGTCTTCGTCCTGTCTGATGAAATCCACGCCGATTTGACGCTCCCGCCAGCCAAACACACGCCGTTTGCCTCGCTCCACCCAGAGCTGGCCGCGCAAAGCGCCACGTTCCGCGCGCCGACGAAAACGTTCAACCTCGCCGGCTTGCAGGCGGCGGAAGTCATCATTCCCGACGAATCGCGGCGCCGGGCGTTCCGCCGCGTCCAGCAGCGGCACGGCTTTTTTACGCTGAATGCGTTCGCCATCGTCGGAGCGGAAGCGGCCTACCGCCATGGCGGACCGTGGCTTGACGCCTTGCTTGATTACTTGCGGCAAAACATCGACATGACCGCTGCCTATTTAGCGGAACACTTGCCGCCGCTCCGCGTGATCCGGCCGCAAGCGACGTATCTCGTTTGGATCGACTGCCGCGGCCTTGGCCTTTCCGAGGCGGAGCTGAAGCGTCGGCTCCTTGAAAAAGGAAAACTCGCCGTCGAATTCGGCAGCAAATTCGGTCCCGAAGGCGTCGGCTTCATCCGTTTGAATATCGCCTGCCCGCGCCCGACGCTGGAGGAAGGGCTGCGGCGGCTGGCGGCGGCGCTAGGCTAGCTTTGCGCCAAAGAAGAGCGGCCAAGCGGATGGCGAAAGGGAAAAGAAGCAGCGCCGAATCCGTTGCGGGGTTCCTCCATCCATGTAAACCAAAAGAGCAAATGAAGCCAAACGATCGTTCCTTTCCGTTCTCTGTTCTGCCAACCATGTGCAGCAGAAGCCGTGCGACCGCCAGTTTCTCGCATTTCCCATGCGAAGCGCTGCCCTGGCCACGTGAAACAGGGGCCCGCGCGCGAGCCCCTGTTTCACGACGACTTGATTTCCCCGCAGGCGATCCGTCCGCCGGCGTCTCCCGCCGGCTGGGTCATGCCGTCGTCTTTCTTGGCGTGAATGACAATCGATGTTCCGTCTTTTGTAAGCAGCGAGCCTTTCTCTCCTTCTTTCAGCGTCACATTGGGCGCCGTCAGCTCGACGTTGACCGTGCCGTCATCCTTCACAATAATGTTCGGCAAATCGCCGGCATGCGCCCCCTCCGGGTGTAAAAGGCCGTGCTTTTTCCCATCCGGATTGTAATGACCGCCGGCCGATTGGAAATCGGGGGGTTTGCAGCTTCCGTTTTCATGGATGTGAATGGCGTGCTCCCCCGGCGGGAGACCTTCTAGGTCAAGCTTCAGCCGCACCCCTTCCGCCTGTTCAGTCAACTCGATCGTACCGATCGAATCGCCGTCCGCATTGATCATCTCCACCGTCCGGCTCGTTCCATTCTCTTGGCCGCAGCCGGACAACACGAGCGCCGCAGCGAACACCACACCGTACGTTTTTCGCAACACGAACCACCCTCCAGCATCACTTGTTATCCGCCAGTATTGCCGGAGGGGGGCTCGTTTATACTCCGGGCGGCTCCTTCCGTTCCTCTCGTTTTCCAAGCAGCTGTTCTTCGAGTTGCTTCGCTTCCCTCTCTTGCCGCCGGGAGATAACGATGATGAGCCGCATCGTGAACACCGCCATCAAGAAAAAGACAGCAAACGAAATGGCTGCGGGAATGTATTCACGTTTGTCTTCCGGAAAGTACAAAAATAAATTCAGCACCGATGGCCACATAAGGAAACAACCTTTCTGCCTAAAAAATCGTCCACTTTCTATTATAACATAAAAAAGCCGCCGCCAACGCAGCAGGCTATAAAGCGAATTTTTTTCGCAGCTGGGTCAAATCAATCCGTTCTCCAATCGTCGGTGGCTTTGTCTTCGCCAAATATTTTTTGTCGTTTTCCACCAGCCGGAAAATCGTATACGCGGTGAACGCATCATCGAGCGCGCAATGGGCTTTTCCAACCGCCTCATTGCCGTACTCTTGCACCGCCTTGCGCAGCGCGGTTTGGTTTTTGTTGCCGAAAAACCGCTTATACTCCATGGCTAAATCACGATGCTCTCCAGTGAATGGGAATTCCACTTGCGCGGATTGGCAGTTTTCCCGGAGCACTTTCATATCCATGCTCCCCCACGTCATCACCGTCGTCGGGCGGTCGCGGTCATATTGCCGAAGCAAGGAAACCAACTCATAAAAACTCATTCCGCGGTCGATTTGTTCTTGGGTGATGTTGAGAAACGACTTGCACCGTTCCGTGAGTTGCGGAAAGCGGAGCGGCTTCACATAGGAAGAAAATTGGCCGATGATCTGATCGTCCACAACCGCGACAAGGCCGACTTCAATAATTTCCGGACAAAACCCGTTCGGGTTTGTTTTCGTCTCCGGCATCGTAAATTCAAAATCGAGAAACAAATATTGCGGGCTGTCCATCGTCGCTTCCCCCCTTTCCGGCACGTTGCTGCCGTCCGTCTTACTATTATTATATCACGCAGAAGCGATTGTTTATTTCTTTTTTCAGAAAATGGCGAAAAAGAGGCGGATGACGGAGGAATCAACGACAGCCTTGGTGAAAAAGAAGAAGGGCGGATGGACGCTTCTCATTCAAGCCAATCGTTTTTAAGATCGGCGAAAAACAATCATTTCCCCTAAACCGATGGTTCTTGAGTGAAGAGAAGAGCAGCATTTATAAGGTTGATCCATTGAAAAAAATGCGATGATTGAGCCGCATTTCCTGTTAAACCACCAGCCTTCTATGATATGATCAAGAAAAAGGAGGGTGGATGGGATGAAAAATGTCGTGATTCATCAGATTGTCACATGGATCTTCACCGAAGACCAACTGCGGGCGTATTGGAAAAAACAGAAGAAGAACCTTCCGTTCAGCGGGCTGACGGACCGCCAGTACATGAAACTGGCTGAAGACATGCTTGAACATTCCTCACACAGCCAGCTCGAGCAGCACTTGCTCGGCGGCAGGTGGCGTACGAAGGAGGAAGCGGAAGGAGCCATCCTCGCCGAAGACGAATCGCGCGATGACAGACATGTCGAGGTCATTGACACCGACGCCCCGGCTGAACCGAAACGGCGGATGCTGATCGATCGGGTACGCGAAATTCCTTGTCCGCATTGTTCCTTTACGTTTTACGTCCGTGAAGCCTCGAGCGAGCGCCGCGACTGGACATGCCCAGCGTGTGGGAGCGGTTTTCACGACATGACGACATAACTGGAAAAGGAGGAGTACAAATGGATCATGCTGCCGCACATGTGTCAAACGTTCAATATTATTTTGCCATTGCGGTTTTCTTGATTACATACGCGATGATCATCTCGGAAAAAATTCACCGCGCGGTCATCGCCTTGCTGGGCGCCGCTCTTATGGTCATCTTCGGCATCGTCGATGCAGAGAAAGCGTTTACTCACCATATTGAATGGGGAACGATCACACTGCTGATCGGCATGATGATTTTAGTCGGCATTACAAGCAAGTCCGGCTTTTTTCAATACATGGCCATTAAAGCAGCCAAGCTCGCAAAAGGCAGCCCGGTCCGCATTTTAATCATGCTTTCACTGTTGACCGGACTGCTGTCGGCGTTTTTGGACAACGTTACGACCGTGCTGCTTGTCGTGCCGGTGACGTTCTCCATTACGCGCATACTTCAAGTGAACCCGGTGCCGTACTTAATCTCCGAAGTGCTGTTGTCGAACATCGGCGGCACGGCAACATTGATCGGCGACCCGCCAAACATTATGATCGGCTCGGCGAACAAGCATTTAGATTTCAACGCCTTTTTGTTCAACCTAACACCGATCGTCGCGGTGATCGCCATCGTCACGGTCGCGATGCTCGCGTTTGTGTACCGCAAGCAGCTGAAAGCCGATCCAACGTTGATTCAAAAGCTGATGGAGCTTCGCGATGCCGACTACATTCAAGACGCCAAACTGATGCGCAAATCGGTCGCCGTGCTCGGGCTGACCATCCTTGGCTTTATTCTTCATTCCGTCATTCATGTCGATGCGGCCGTCATCGCCATGACCGGGGCGGTCGCGCTCATGCTCATCGCCGTGCCGGAGCACGAAATCGAGGATGTCTTCCATTCGATCGAATGGGGCACGATTTTCTTTTTCGCTGGACTGTTCGTCTTGGTCGGCGGGCTTGTTGACATCGGCCTGATCAAATCATTGGCGGAAAAAACGCTTGAGATCACCGGAGGCGATATTTCCACAGCCGCCTATTTCATCCTTTGGTTGTCCGGCATCGCTTCGGCGACGATCGACAACATTCCGTTTGTCGCCACGATGATCCCGCTCATTCAAGATATGGCGGTCGGCATGGGGCTGTCTCCTGACGCTCCGCAAATTGACGTGCTGTGGTGGGCCTTGTCGCTCGGCGCCTGCCTCGGCGGGAACGGGACGCTCATCGGCGCCTCGGCGAACGTCATTGTCGCCGGCATCGCTTCGCGCGAAGGACATGGCTTTACGTACGTTGATTTTTTGAAAATCGGCGCGCCGCTCACGCTCATCGCCTTGCTTTTGTCGCATGCCTATTTATGGCTGCGCTATTTGTAGCGTCCCACCTGCGCAATGCATAAAGAAGGAGCGAAATCGCCGCTTGGCTTCGCTCCTTTTTGGCTGTTTGCACATATCGTAATATCGGATTCCATTTTCGGAAAGGAGGCGCAAGCAGCCATGTTCACCCCGTTCCCGCGGATGCCGGCCGGCCCGTACCCTCCGATCGACCCGGCGCTCTTTTCCCAGTCCGCCACTACGGCGCAGACGCTGATGAACGATGCTGCCACCGTTTTGAAAAAACTGGCCGAGTCCCGTTCGTTCGCGGCCTCGGTCATGTCGGCCGCCCAAGAAGGAAAAACGGAAGAAGTGAAACGCCTCATCCGCTCGCTTGGCATCCGCTCGCAAACCGAGGTGTATTTTAACCCCGACGGCATCCGCCTGACGTTGTCGCCGCCGCCCGGTTCGTTCCCGTGCTGCCAGCTTGCCATCGGCTTGCGCTGGAACGTGTTTTCGCCTTTTCACGGATAGCCTTCGCCATCGGGGCGGCGGGCGAAAAGGAAAAAACGGCCGTCAAGCAGCCTTCTCTCTTCGCATTCGCCGCTTTGGCGGCTGCCAACATCCGTTCACGTCGGCCGCACCTGATGCGATAGCGCCGTTTCCAGACGATGCACGGCGCTGGAAGCGGTGTTGTCGTTTGAGCCTTGCTGGGCCAGAAGCTCCTTTCACACCAAAACGGTTCTCGCCGCCGACCTTCGTGAACCAAAAAAAAAAGACAGCGATCGTCTCATCGCCGTCTGGCGCCTAAACAAACTTGCCGGGCACCCAACGCCCGGCGTCCCCTTCCATTCACTTTGCGCATCCGCTCACCTAGGTCGATAAATGAGATCCCCGACAATGATCGTGATCAACGAAATCAACATCGTCATCTTGACCACCTTATAGTCTAAAAAGCGCAGCACTTGTTCTTCAAACATGTAGACGAAAAAGAATATGACCATCAGCACGGCGAGAGCTAAGACAAATCTTTTTTTTCGATTCATGGACAATAGATTCTCCTTCTATCAGAATGTATCCAATACATTGCCCGTCGTTTTGATCATATCGTCGGAAATAAATACTTTTTTCAGATTGGTGCGCTTGCTGTCGCTATAGACAAAGTGATACGCGTCATATATATACTGATCATAATAATCACTGTAATATCGTATGATTTTCACTGTTGTCCAGTATGGTTTTAGATTAATATATTCCCCTGCCAATGTACAAATCGAAGCAATGGTTGTTGCCGCTCCAGGGCCAAACGTATATCCAGCTAATGTAGCGATAGCAGTTAATTCTGTTTTTAATACACTGCTTACAAATTTAGCGGTATCGTTATCAAAAGAATAATATCTAGTTCCGATAACCGTTCCATCTCCTGGGTTAGGGATCACTTGAGGCTTCACTTGGTTGCTGTTTAAAATAAAAGCATGTGATGTATTCAATAATTCTGAATCAATCACTTTCTTCGCAATGATCATTTTTTCAGGTGTAATCATACTGTTAGAGGAATTAATAATAATTTCAACTCCTTTATACGAAGTTCTATATATATCTTCCACTGTTGTTAAGGCTTCCTCTTTTCCCTCCTGATCTGATTGTGTTTCAGCGCCTGCTATTGAAACATTAAATGGTATAAAAAATAAACTCATAGCAATGATCAAATAAAGTATTTTCCTCATCAATCATTCCCCCAATGATTAACTAATGTTTCTTGACTATAATGCATCCATATAGCCATGAAAAAAGGTGTTCATACAGAAGTCATTACTTTAAAGTGCATGTATATAGAGAACGGAACAAACAGACGAATAGCGGAATGACGTGAACAAGCAGCGAAAGGCCAATAAACGTTGTGGGAATCCCAAGGTTGTAAAAATATCGAATGCTTTCATTTTTCTCAATCAGCCAATATCCAAGGCCAACAGAAACGGCAGACATGCAAACAACACTAAAGAGGATTTGTCGAACCGATCGGCAGATGACCGTCAAGCAAACGACGACCAACAAATAGAGAGTCCAAAAGATATAATCCGGATATTCGTCCTTTTTCATGTTTATGCTTTGATAATAGTTAATCAGAAATAATGACGGAGAAAAGAACAAGGTGAACAGTATAAACTTTATTCTCTTGGTCATAAAGATTCTCCTTAATCAATTCCATGAAGAAGAACCCGTTTTTGACTTTCTTTTGTATCATATCAACGTCTTTCTAGAAGGCTCGTGATTTAATAAAAAAGAAACCAAATCCAGTACTTTTTGATTCTAAAATAATTTAGTTTACCACCTTTTTTCACCACCCCCTCATTCTCAATCGTTTAACAAGAACATGTTATGGTAAAACAACTATATATTTACAATTAAAATTTTACTGTAAATAAAAAAAAAAAAAAAAAGGAACTTTATTACCATATCAAAAATAGGCATTTATTCATAAAAATCAATCCATTCGTTTCCTGCTATTCCTTTCATGCCGAAAAAACACTGAAAAGCGAGTACAGCATTCGAGCCCGCAGCATTTTATCAGAACGACAAGACCACTCTAAGGGAACACGATTGGGAGGCGGCCATCTTTTTTCGCTCGATCCCCCGGCTTTTTCGAGGCGCGGAGCGGTCCAAGACGTTTTTCTTTCCCATCCATCCGCGCCCCTTCTTTTACGCATTGCCGTTTTCATCCGTCGGCTGCCGAGCCCCGATTTCCGCCGGGGTGCGCAAATCGTAGCCGTCGTCGTGTTTGCTTGTGTGGATGATGTCTTCGTTCGCCCCGATTTTGCTCGCCCGCTTCAACTCTTCATCCGGCACGAACCGCTCCATTGACAAGACCTCCTTTCACGCTCCTCGCCGCGTTGTCCGCATGAAGCGCTCGAGGAGTCGTTTTTCTTATCATCCCCCCCAAGCCGCTTTATCATCCGCCGAAAAAAGAGAATTGACAGCCTAGCGGTTGTTCGGTACGATTTTGTTAACGGACAAAAAAAGGGGGTTTACATATGGAACGACGGAGTTCCCTTCGACCGATTGACATGACGCTCGCCGCCATGTTCGTCGCCTTGATGGCGATCGGGGCGAACATTACGTCGTGGGCACCGTTTTTGGTCGTCGGCGGTGTTCCCATTACGCTGCAAACGTTTTTCTGCGTCCTTGCCGGCGCGGTGTTAGGGCGGCGGCTCGGTGCGGTGGCCATGATTGTGTATATGCTCGTCGGCCTCGCCGGCGTGCCGGTGTTTGCTAAATTCAACGGCGGACTGTCGATGATTTTCCAACCGACATTTGGCTTCATTCTTTCCTTTATCGTTGCCGCTTATGCGACCGGATGGGTCATCAACCGCGGCCCGCAGCCGGCGTCCAAGGCCCGTTTCGTCACCGCCGCCTTGGTCGGCATGGTCATCAACTATGTCATCGGCACGAACTGGATGTACATGGCGTACAAACTATGGGCGGAAGCGCCGGAAGGGCTTTCGTACGGCATGGTGTGGGGCTGGATGCTTGCCCCGCTGCCGAAAGACATTTTGTTGTCGATCGTCGCCGGCTTGATCGCCCCAAGGATTTGCCGGGCGATCGGACGCTCCTCCGCCGCGGACCGTTCGGCGGCCTAAACACGAAAAGAGTCTGACCCAAAAGGGAAATTTTCCTTAAACAAAACACAACATAGGAAAAACAATAAGAAAGGGTGTCCCGATCTGTTGGGACACCCTCTTTCATTCGTTAGAAAAATAAACGGAGAACCTGGTACACAAACCCCGCAATCAACGCTGACACTGGCAAGGTGATGATCCATGTCAGCACAATGCGGCGGGCGACGCCCCATTTGACGCCTTTCACCCGTTGGGCGGCGCCGACCCCCATGATGGCCGAGGAAATGACGTGCGTCGTACTGACTGGCAAATGCAACAACGTGGCGGAAAAAATGACGAGCGCCGAGGATAAGTCCGCTGCCGCCCCATTGACAGGGCGGATTTTCATAATTTTTCCACCGACCGTTTTGATGATCTTCCATCCGCCGACAGCCGTCCCCAATCCCATGGCTAAGGCGGCAGAAATGCGCACCCATTCCGGCACGACATCTGAGTGGTGCATTTCGGCAGCGATCAGCGCCATCGTAATGATGCCCATCGTTTTTTGGGCGTCATTCGTTCCATGCGTATACGCCTGCAATGCAGCCGTTACAACTTGAAATAGACGAAACCCTTTGGTTGTTCTTGTTAAATTGGCGTCTTTAAATAAGAAACGAAACAAACTCATAATGACAAACCCAACACCCATCGCCAAAAATGGAGAAATAATCAATGATTCCAAAATTTTAAGAAAACCTTGGTAGTGGATTACATCCCAGCCAGCGGCGGAAATGGCTGCCCCAGCGACCGAACCGATGAGTGCATGCGACGAGCTGCTCGGAATGCCATAATACCACGTAATTAAGTTCCAGGCAATGGCAGCAACCAGCGCTGCCAAAATGACGAGAGAACCGTTCTCAAGGGTGAATGGATCGACAATGTCTTTCGTAATCGTTTTCGCGACGCCGGTAAAGGTGAGCGCGCCGATAAAGTTCATCGTCGCAGCCAAAATAATGGCTTGGCGCGGCGTGAGCGCTCTCGTCGACACCGACGTCGCAATGGCGTTCGCGGTATCGTGAAAGCCGTTAATAAAGTCAAACGCCAACGCGAAAACCACAATGAATATCGTCAAGACTAAAATCATATCCATAAAAACAACGTCCCCTTTTACGCGTTGCGCATAATGATCGTCTCGAGCGTATTCGCGACATCTTCACAGCTGTCAGCAATCTCTTCCAACATTTCGTAAAGCTCTTTGTATTGGATGAGCTTAATCGGGTCTTTTTGCGTCACAAACAAGTTTTTGATCGAAGCGCGCAAAATTTCGTCGCATTTCGTTTCGTAATCCTTGATTTTAATGGCGTGCTGGCGCATGTCAAGCAACTTTTTGTGCGACAGCAGTTCGAGCGCATGAACGATTTCGATCGTGCTTTGGTAAATATAGTCGAAGAACTTCACCATATGTTCGTCAATGTCCGTGAATGAGAACATTTCAAACCGGGCGGAGCATTGTTCAAGCCCGTCAAGCACATCATCCATTTTCATCGCCAGCTGATGGATGTCCTCCCGTTCAATCGGCGTAATGAACGTTTTGTTCAATTGGACGACAAGCTCATGGATGAACGAATCGCCTTTCCGTTCATACTCTTTCATGACGCGGGCGAATTCTTTCAAGTCGCTCACGCCTCGGATTTTATACTCAACAAAGTATTGGGCTGCTTCCTTGACATTTTCCGAAATCTTAAACAACATGTCGAAGAAAACGTCCTTTTTTGGGGAAAAGATCATTGAGGCCACCCTCCATCTCAGAAATCGAAAATCACCGATACTTATTGTAGTAATTTACACAGCATTTACAATAAGACAATCAAAAATTTTACACAAAATTTACATTACCTTTACATTTTGTTCGCTTTTCCTGCCCATGTATTATGTAGCATGCCAAACAAAAGCCGAAGCTATGCACATTTGCTTCGGCTTTCCCATTCGACATCGCGCGGCCGCCGGCTCAGCCCGTCCTGCTTGAATTAGGCGATCGCAGCGCCGCTTGCGTCTTGCTTATTCAAACCGTTCAACAAACGCGGTGAGCGTGCGCACCATCACGCCTGTCGCCCCAGCCGGACCGAGGTCGCCGTCTTTCTTTGTGGCGGCTGTTCCGGCGATATCCAAATGCACCCACGGCGTATCTTCCACAAATTCGCCGATGAACGCCCCGCCCATAATGGCGTGCCCTTCCCGCCCCGGAGAATTGTTCAAGTCGGCGATTTTGCTGCTTCGCACCCGCTCGCGGTCGTGTTCCGTAATCGGCAGCCGCCAAATGAACTCTCCGGTTTCCATCGACGCTTCAAGCAATTGCTCAAACAGCTCCTCATTGTTCGTCATCGCGCCCGTTTTGTCCGTGCCCAAGGCGACGATCACTCCGCCCGTCAACGTAGCGACATCGATGATATAGCTGGCGCCGTGCTGTTTCGCATAGGTCACCGCATCGGCCAAAATGAGCCGTCCTTCCGCATCCGTGTTTTTCACTTCAATCGTTTTTCCGGACAGCGACGTAATGACATCGTCCGGCTTGAACGCCTCGCCGCTGATCATATTGTCGGTCGCCGGAATGACGGCGAGCACGTTTTGTTCCGGCCGCAGTTCGCCGATCGCTTCCATCGCCCCGAGCACCGCCGCCGCGCCGGCCATATCGGTTTTCATGTCGACCATGCTGTCGCGCGGCTTCAAACAATAGCCGCCCGTATCGAACGTCACCCCTTTGCCGACGAGGGCGATCACGTCTTCCCACTCGTCTTTTCCTTGGTATTTTAAGACGATCAGTTTGGGCGGCTGTTTCGAGCCTTGATTGACGGCCAAAAGCGCTCCCATGCCGAGCCGCTCCATGTCTTCTTTCTCCAAAACTTCATAGTCAAAATCGTATCGGTTCGCGAGCTTCACGGCATAATCAGCCAAATCCGACGCCGTCAGCAAATTCCCCGGCGTATTGACAAGCGTGCGCGCCGAATTCGTCGCCTTCCCGTATACCGAACCGACAAACAAGCTCGCTTCAATTTCCGCCGCTTCGGCCGCCGTGTAGACGATGAGCGATTCGAGCTGGTAGTCCGGTTGTGACTTTTTCTGCTTATACCCAGGGAATTCATACGTCGCCAAGTGATAGGCTTCCGCCAAGGCGTGCGCCGCTTCGTTTCCATCGACGGCCTCGGTCGTAAACGTGTCCAGCGCGACCGCCGCTTTCGTCCGCTTCGCCTGCTTCAACGCGCGAAACAGCTTGCCGAACACCTCGCGCAGCCGCTCAAACGTCAACTCTTCTTTTTTGCCGAGACCGACGAAATACAGCCGCTTCGCCCCCATCGGCAAAAATGGATGAACGGTGGCGATGCGCCCCCGCTTCGCGGAAATATCGCCTTCTTTCTGCAGTTCCGACAGCCGTCCGCCAAGACGAGCATCGTATTCGCCGGCAAGGCCGCTCCATGAATTCGCCCCTTCAAACAAACCGACGACAAGCGCTTCATCCCGTTCCTCTGCCGACGGCAAAGGTTTTACCGTAAACATCGTCTCATCCCTTTCCATGTTGATTCATTCCCACCTTCATTATAGCGAAGCAAAGCGATTCTTTCGACTATCTAACTTTCTCTCCTTGCGTTCACGCAAAAAAATCAGCTGAAACGGACAGGAAATCACGCGGGGCAAGGCGAATCCGTAATCATCACGATGATTTAGAAAGGACCGACGCTGATGAGAATCGTTTCCCTTTGTCCAAGCAACACCGAACTGCTCGCCTATCTCGGCCGCCTTGACGATGTCGCCGCCGTCGACGATTCGTCCGACTGGCCGCCGGAAGTGAAGCAGCTGCCGAAAGTCGGGCCGGATCTGCGCATTGATATGGATCAAGTCGAGGCGCTCAAACCGGATCTCGTCGTCGCATCCCTAAGCGTGCCCGGCATGGAGCGCAACGTCGAGGAGCTCAAACGGCGCGGGCTCCCGCATCTCGTGCTGGCGCCGAATTCGCTCGATGACATTGCCAACGACCTTCTTCGGCTTGGCGAGGCGCTTGGTGAAACGAAAAAAGCGGCCGAACTCGTCCGCCGCTATCATGACGTGCTTGATTGGCATCGCGAGCGGGCCGCAACGGTGGCGGAGCCGGCTCGCCTCTATTGGGAATGGTGGCCGCGGCCGATTTTCACGCCGGGCGGGGCAAACTGGCTGAGCGAACTAAGCGAACTCGCCGGCGGGCGCAACATTTTCTCCGACATCCCGCAAGCGAGCGTTCAAACGGAATGGGAAGACGTTCTCGCCCGCAACCCGTCGCACATCTTGCTCGTTTGGGTCGGCGTGCAGACAAAAAAAATGAGCCCGAAAGCCGTCACGGCGCGCCCGAATGCCCAACAGGCCGAGGCGGTCCGCACCGGGAACATCCACATTTTAGAAGAATCGCTCTATTGCCGGCCGTCGCCGCGCCTTTTAGTCGGATTAAAAAAATTGGCGCCGCTTTTGCATCCGGCGCTGTTTCCTCCCGCTGACGACAGCGATCCGCTTCTTGGCCGCTGACGGGCGGGAGCCCTTTTTCAGCTTTTCGATTCCAAATATTGCTGCCGGAACACTTGCATCGTTTCATCCTCGTTCAACCGCGTCAATTCTTCCTCCGACAGCGTGCCGTCCCCTTTTTGGATAATGTAAACTTGCACTTTCCTTTTTCCCCAATATTTATAGACATCTTCCACGGTTTCGTAATATAAATCAAGACGATGGCCTTTGATCGCCCCGCCTTTGTCGGCGACGACGCCGAATCCGTATCCAGGGATGAACAAAATCGTGCCGATCGGAAAGATCGATAAATCGGCAGCAATCGTCGAATACAGGTCGCGCTTGACGCGGACGCCGGAGTAGGTGATGCCATACTCAGGGTGATCGGGCGTTTTCCCGGTCGATTCAATGCCGGCTGTATAGCCGGTGGCGATCACTTCAACAGATGGATATTTTGACCAGTCAAAATGATCCTCAAGCCGCAAAACGGAGCGGCCCCCGTTTTTCGCGAGCTCTTTCATTCCCCAAATGGGCTGATGATCCATCGATAAAGCGCTCGGAAAGGGATGGAGAACCGTCTTCGCGTCAACCCCGGAAACGGACTCGAATGTCGCCAAGAGCGCCGCCAAAAACAGCAGCGTCATCGCGGTTCGGCGCACGAACTGCCTAAATCCATTCAATGCTCTCAACTCCTCTCACACCTCTATTTATCTCCATCCAAAATCGAAATATTCATTGCGAAGACGGCAAAAAACGAACAAGCCGCCAGCTTCACCACGTCGATGAACGGCTTTGGCGCAAGCATCCTCGGCAACGGCTATTGCCCGACACATCCGCTCCGCACAAACGCCATCATCAGCCTGTCCGCCAAAAAGAGTCCTCACCGCAACATATACTGGACAAGCGATATCGTTTCCGGAGCAAGGATGCCGAAGTCATTGCTCAATTTTCCCTGCAAAAGGGCATGTTCTGAAAAAATCAAGCGCCGCTTCCGACGAAAAGCCAAAAAAAAAAACGCCTCTGCAGGGCAGAGACGCTTTAAAACATTTGATACCCTTTCGCCCGCAGCGTGCGGATCGCCCATCCGGCGCAAAGAGCGCCGGCAAATCCGCTTGACAAAATCAACAGATCCGCCGCCGCCAGCGAAGTGATTTTCCGGCCGAGCGCGGCGAACGCCTCGGACGGCGCGGTGAAATAGCGCGTCAACGGCACATCATCAATAATGAAAACCGCAATCAACGGAAAGCAGACCGCCAAAATCCACGTCATGCGCAAAATCATGTTCAACAAAAAACCAATGCCAAAAAACAAAACGAAAAACAATACCATCGAAATCAATACGACTGGCAAACTCATTTGCATCCGCCCTTCACCTCCCGTACACCCGTTTTCAGTGTACTGGATCGGGCGGATGACCGTCAATGTTCGTTCTCTTCTTTATGATCGCCTGATTGTTTCCAAACGATGTTTCATATCCTCAGACGAACGTCAATGGTCGTCATCCTCTTCGCCATCGCTTCCGGTTCCTTGGCAACTGTAGCACGTTTCCGATCCGCCCAAAAGCAGCTGAACGTATCCATGCCCCTCGCAGTACGGGCAGTCGTTTATGGTCCATGTTTTTGTCATCGATGTTCCCCTCCGTTTCTTTTTTGTTAATATATCAAAATTTTCTGTAAAAACAAACGGCGATTCTCCCCCATTTTCGTCCGTGTAAGCGGATACATCTTTCGATCGCTTTTATTTTCTTGACTATTCTTTCAATTTCGATGATTCGAAGTAAAGGCGGTATTTCGTGTAGCCGAACGGATCGCCGGGATTGAGTCCATCATGCAGCGAAAGGGAATCAAGCGGCTCGAGCGCCAACAAATAGCGAAGCAAGCCTGATGTGTTCGGATCATTCTGAAGCGCCGTTTTGCTTAAAAACGCGGCGGCATACAGCTCATCCGTCTGCACGACGATGTCGCGCGAGAGCGGGCGCAACAGAAAAATCGCCATATTGTCGCTGATCTCCCCAGCGATGACGCCGGTGCGCAAGCCAAGAAGCGCGACCGGTTCGGCGTCGATCCCCGTTTCTTCCTTCACTTCCCGAACCGCCGCCTCATCAAGCATTTCCCCCGGCTTTACGAACCCGGCCGGCAGCGACCATTTGCCTTTTAGCCCGCTGTATTTTTTCTTGACAACGAGCCATTCCCCGCTCTCGTTTATGACCAGTCCGGCCGCCGCAATCCAAACGTTTCCTCGTTTGTTGTCCATCGTCCTCATCCTTTTCTCCCGATCGTTATGCACTGTTTGTATTTCGACAATCGAGCGGCGGATCCCTGTTTCGTTGCCATGCAAAAAGCTCCCGCCATCACGGGAGCTTTTTGGATCGATTAGAAAAATTTAAATTTGCCTTTTTTCATCACAAGCGACGAACCGCCGATCAAATACAGGGCGCGGTTGTCAATCACTTTTTTCATGAAGCTCGCTTTGGCGCCCCACAGCTTTTTGCCGAACACGACGCCGATGGCATCATCATGGCCAAGCGAGCAAACCGTCCCTTTAATATCCGGCTTAAACGGCTCCAGCTCCCCTTGTCCACGGATGAGCACCGCCAAGTTTTTCGCGCACAGCTGGCCTTCTTGCATGGCGATTTGCGCCGTCGGCGGATACGGGCGGTTCGTTTCTTCATCAATCACGAGCGAACAGTCGCCGACGACGAAAATGTCTTCATGCCCCGGGACACGCAAGTACGGGTCCACTTTAATGCGCGCCCGCGCCGCTTCAAATCCAGATTCCTCGATGACGCGGCTGCCGCGCACGCCGGCCGCCCAAATGACTGTGCCGGCTTTAATTTCCTCGACATCATCACCTTTGGCGACAATGATGCCATCCGGCGTGCATTCCTTAATCGCCGTGCCGATTCGAAACTCGACTCCTTTGCGCTCAAGCTGGCTGACCGCGTACTCGACGAGCTCCGGATCGAAGCCCGGCAGCGCCGTGGGCGCCGCCTCCACGCAAATGATGCGCACTTTGTGCGGGTCGATGTCATACTCGCGGCACAGCTCCGGCATCCGGTTGGCGAGCTCGCCTAAAAATTCAATGCCGGTAAATCCCGCCCCGCCGACGACGATCGTCAATCGCTCCTCTTTCTTTTCCTCTTCCGCGTTGTACGTCGCAAACTGGTATTCGATATGTTCGCGGATTTGCCGCGCGGCGTCGACATTGGCGATCGAAAATGCGTATTCCTTCAACCCTTTGATGCCGAACGTTTCTGATTCAAACCCAAGGGCAATGACGAGATAATCGTACGTCAGCTCGCCGTTTTCAAGCAGCACTTTCTTTTCGTTTGGAATGATTTTCGTCACCGTATCTTGGATGAATTTCACTTTGTTCCGGTCGATGACATCGCGGATCGGATAGCGAACGCGGTCATGATGCAGCGTCCCAGCCGATGCCTCATGAAGCCATGTCGTCTCATAATGGTAATCGTGCTTGTTTACGAGCGTAATGTTCGCTTCGTTCACGCCGATGAGCTTTTGCAGGCGAACGGTCGTCATCAACCCGCCATAGCCAGCGCCTAAAATGACAACGTTTGGTTTTCTCACCTGAATCACTTCCACCCTTTTTCATTTTTTCTCATTCATTTGTTATAGCTTTTGCGGCCGCCCCCGTTTTTATTGAGCGAAGTTTGTGAAATAATTCACGTTAACCGCCAAAAAAATGTCGAGGGACTGTCACAAAAAATTAACAATCTCTCCACAAAACATATTAGTCCTTTTTCTTTCCCTTTTCAAGTTTTTTTTTCTGTTCGTCCAACAAAAAGGATCGTTATAACCACGCCCATTTATGGTAAGATAAACTTGTAATGCCATGACTTCGCGCAGGGAGGGATGTCGGTGAAAGAAGATCGCAACGTCTACGATGTCACCATTATCGGCGGCGGGCCGACCGGGATGTTTGCCGCGTTTTACGGCGGCTTGCGGCAAATGAAAGTCAAAATTATCGAAAGCCTTCCGCAGCTTGGAGGGCAGCTGGCCGCGTTATATCCGGAAAAATACATATATGATGTCGCCGGATTTCCGAAAGTGCGCGCCCAAGAGCTTGTCAACCAGCTGAAAGAGCAGATGGACCTATTTTCGCCGACCGTCTGCCTGAACGAGTCGGTCGACACGCTCGAAAAGCAGGAGGACGGAACGTTTAAACTCGTCACCAATCAACAAATCCATTATTCGAAAACGGTCATCATCACCGCCGGAAACGGCGCCTTTCAGCCGCGTCGGCTCGAAATCGAAAGCGCTTCCCGCTATGAAGGAAAAAACTTACATTACTTCATCAACGACTTGGGGCAGTTTTCCGGAAAGCGCGTGCTCGTCTGCGGCGGCGGCGACTCGGCTGTTGACTGGTCGCTCATGCTCGAACCGATCGCCCAAAGCGTCACGATTGTGCATCGCCGCGACAAATTCCGCGCCCATGAACATAGCGTCGAGCAGCTCAAGAAGTCCAGCGTGCAAGTGAAAACGCCGTTTGTGCCCGTTGAACTCGTCGGCGATGAACACGCCATCCGCCAAGTCATCCTCGAGCATGTGAAAGAAGGAACGAAAGAAACGATCGATGTCGACGCCGTCATTGTCAACTACGGCTTTATTTCTTCGCTTGGCCCCATCAAAAACTGGGGGCTTGACATCGAAAAAAATGCGATCAAAGTCAACTCGCGGATGGAAACGAACATCCCCGGCGTGTATGCGGCGGGCGACATTTGCACGTACGACGGGAAAATCAAGCTGATCGCCTGCGGCTTTGGCGAAGCGCCGATCGCCATCAGCAGCGCCAAAACGTACATCGACCCGACGGCGCGGATGCAGCCGGCGCACTCGACATCGCTGTTTTAATGGCGCTCCGTCGGGAAAACAAGCGGAAGCGAAGGGGCGCTCGGCATTTCGCCTTAACGCCGCATCCCGACTGATTGGAGCCATTCATATAGCCCGCCCCGTCCACACCCGTTTTTCAAGCAAAAGGCGCCCCTCTTTGTTGGGGGCGCCATACTCATGCCTCATCCCTCTCGCTCCAGCGAAACCGACTCGCCATCAGTATTCCCAGCCTTGTTTTTCGTCCATTCCTCCCGCTCTCTCTCGAGCAGCTTCACCTGCCGGCGCAGGCTGAACAAACGCACCCATCCGAGCATGCCGACGACAAGGCCGCCAAGGACGGCCGAACCTAAAATGACGATAATGAGCGGCAAGCGGGTTTCGCCGACTAAATAATGGATCGTCACCTGCTCGACATTCGCCACCGCCAGCAGCGCCACAATGAGCGCCAAGACAAGCGCCAAGATGACATTGATTTGTCCTTTCATCGTTTCTCCTCCTTTGGCGCTCCCGAAAAGGCCGATGTTGGAGCGCGGCCGTTTTCCCCAATTTCGTGAGGGAAAGACCACCCTTCCAACATTTCGCCAGTCGGTACACGCCCGCGTTTTCAACCGGCCGTGCGGCGAAAACCGGCCTTCTCAAGAGCCCGACGATCACGGCAAGGCAGGCCGTTTGCCTCTGCCGGGCGGATGGAGGTCAACCCCGCTTAGCATTGCTCCGGCGTGCCGGCATTGGTCGCTGTGCGGAACGAGGAGCCGCAGCCGCATGTCGCAATGGCGTTCGGATTGTTGATCGTAAACCCGCCGCCAAGCAGCGACTGTTTATAGTCGATGACCGTTCCGCGCAAAATCGGCGCGCTGTCGCGGTCCACCAAAATTTTGATGCCGTGCTGCTCAAATTCGATGTCATCCTCACGCCGCTCATGGTCAAAGCCCATGCCGTACGACAACCCGCTGCAGCCGCCGCCATGGACGCCGACGCGCAAGTACGCGCCCTCTTCTTCCTGCTCTTTCATCATATCTTTGATTTGAAACGCTGCCGCTTCTGTCAGCGTAATAACTGCCTCTGCCATCCATGATCCCTCCTTTAACGGTTGACACTGGCCAAACAGCTTGGCCGTTTTTCGACAGGTTCGCCCGCTTTCACCCGACGGCTCAGATGGGGCGAATCCCTTGAATGATTCCGATCTTACTTCATAGTATACCGTCTTTGCCTTTCGATGCTCAACCGTTCCGCCCGCCTCGGTAGTAATAAACGCCGGTGCACACGGTCTCCGCCGGACCGGTCATGCGCACGCGCCCGTCGTGCCCCCATACGATCGTTAAATCGCCGCCGGCCAAATGGACGACCGTTTCCTCCCCGCGCGCCGTTTTGCCGTTTAACACGGAAGCGACGACCGCCGCGCACGCTCCGGTCCCGCACGCCTGCGTCACGCCGGAGCCGCGCTCCCAGACGCGGAAATGAAGCTCGCGCTCGTTCACCACTTCGACAAACTCGACGTTCACCCCTTCCGGAAAGCGCGGGTCCTTTTCCACGAGCGGGCCAAGCGTCGTCACCGGCGCTTTTTGGATGTCATCAACGTAAAAGATCACATGCGGGTTGCCCATGGACACCGCCGTAATTTCATATTCGCCCCCAGCGATGGCAAACGGCTCGGCGACGACCCGCTCCGCTTCCGGACCAAGCATCGGAATGGCGCTCCGCTCAAGGCGCGGCTCGCCCATATCGACCGTCACGCTTGTCACTTCGCCATCTGCTACTGCAACACGGGCTTCGACAAGCCCGGAGAGCGTTTCAATCAAAAAGGTGCGGTCGCGGACGATGCCGTGCTCGTACGCGTATTTCGCCACGCAGCGCAAGCCGTTGCCGCAGTTTTTCCCTTCCGAGCCATCGCTGTTAAAAATGCGCATTTTGACTGGCGCTTTCTCCGATGGACAAATGAGAATCAAGCCATCGGAGCCGATGCCTGTGTGGACATCGGCGACGCTGCGGGCGATCGCCGGCAGCTCCTCCTCGGGCAATGTTTCCCTGAACAGATCAACGTATATGTAGCTATTACCCAATCCATGCATTTTCGTAAACAAAAAAGAACGCACATGACTCCCTCCTGAACATTTTTTGCGCTTCGCATGTATAATGGCGGCATCTCCTGGGCACAATGGGAATATCCCCCGTTTTTTCATTATACATTGAAGAGGATGCCGCATCGCGGACATCCTCCTTTTTTCGTTAAAACATTGGGTTTTCCTCGAGATGCCGATAAATATTTTCCACGAGCTGCTCAGGCGTTTCGCCGCTGACAAACTCGCCGTTGACGAGCGCAAACAGCGTTTCCGCGCAGCGTGTGCAATAGCTTAAGCAACTGTATTCAATGATGTCCAAGTTCGGATCCTTTTCCAACATTTCCATTGCTTTGTACGACCCGCTGGCTAAGTTGCTGATGCAAAATTCGATGATTGGCAACATCATGCGCATGTTCACCTTCCTGCTTCCCATCGTAGCGGTTTTCCGGCGCGGCGTCAATGAACATGCTCGTTCGATCGAGGAAGCGGAAAAATGATTGTTCTTTTGTCACAATTTCGTTATACTTTTCTATGGCATTGTCGGCTTTAGAAACTCGACAAAAGGGGATTTTTCACGATGAGACAACTTGTATTGCTTGGCGGAGGATACGGCAATATGCGCATTTTGCAGCGCCTCCTCCCGGACGAATTGCCAAACGACATTCATATTATCCTCATCGACCGCGTTCCGTACCATTGTTTAAAAACGGAATATTACGCCTTGGCCGCGGGAACGGTCAGCGACCATCACATCCGCGTCCCGTTTCCGGAACATCCGCAGCTTGTGTACCAATTCGGCGAAGTCGTCTCGATTGATCTCGACCAGCAGCTCGTCCATTTAAAGGATGGGAGCAGCGTCCGCTACGATGATGTCGTGATCGGATTGGGCTGCGAAGACAAATACCACGGGGTGCCGGGCGCCGAGGCGCATACGTACAGCATCCAGTCGATCGATAAGGCGCGCGCCGCCTATGAAGCGCTGAACAATTTGCCGCCGAAAGCGACGGTCGGCATCGTCGGCGCGGGATTGAGCGGCGTCGAGCTGGCCAGCGAACTGGCGGAGAGCCGTCCGGACTTGCACATCAAGCTGTTTGACCGCGGTGAGCGCATTTTGCCGATGTTTCCGAAACGGTTGAGCGATTATGTGGAAGGATGGTTCGTTGAACACAAGGTGGAAATCGTCCGCAACTCCAACGTCACGAAAGTCGAACCTGGCGTCTTGTACAACCACGACGAGCCGGTCAAGTGCGACGTCATCGTCTGGACGGCCGGCATTCAGCCCAACCGCGTCGTCCGCGAACTGAATGTCGAAAAGGACAAGCAAGGCCGCGTGGTGCTGACGAAGCGCCATCACATCCCCGGCTATGAAAACGCCTACGTCGTCGGCGACTGTGCGAGCCTGCCGCATTCCCCGAGCGCCCAGCTCGCTGAAGCGCAAGCCGAGCAAATCGTCCAAGTGCTGCAAAAGCGGTGGAACGGCGAAGAACCACCGAGCGAATTCCCGCCGATCAAATTAAAAGGCATTCTCGGCTCGCTCGGCAAAAAGCACGGCTTCGGCTTGCTCGCCGACCGCCCGCTCACCGGCCGGGTGCCGCGTTTGTTGAAATCAGGCATTTTGTGGATGTACAAGCATCACCATGGGTACTGACAGCACAACTGGCCCTTATTCGGCGAAAAAGGCGGAGTTCATTCCGCCTTTTTCCCTTCCGGCGTCGACGGTTGATACCCGAATTTTTCCATTTCTGCACAAATCGCTTTGAGCCGCGGGTTGCCTTCGGCGACGACGTTTCCTTCGATCACCACGACCGGATACACCCAATCTTCTTCGACGATCGTCTGCGCGAGCTCCCGCTTCTCCTCGTCATCGGCCGGCGGCGCAAAAATGTCGACGTACGTCATCACAAACGGCTGATCCGGATACTTGCGGCGCAGCGCGGCCTCGAGCCACTCGTACGTTTCTTTCGACGACGGCAGCTGCACGCATGCCGGGCAAATGACGTCGGCCCCGTACACACAAATTTCAACCGGCTTGAATGTCATCGTTGTCACCCTTTGCAAAAGCAAAATTTATCATTAGATTTTTTTTGTCACTATGATTATAATAAAAACTAAGGAAAGGAGTCGATGGAAATGACGGATCAAGAAATCAAAGAACAAGTGCAAGAAGTGTTGGATAAACTGCGTCCGTTCCTGCTTCGCGACGGCGGCGACTGCGAACTCGTCGATGTCGAAGACGGCGTCGTGAAACTTCGCCTCCTCGGCGCGTGCGGCAGCTGCCCGAGCTCGACGATTACGCTCAAAGCCGGAATTGAGCGCGCCTTGTTTGAAGAAGTGCCGGGCGTCGTCGAAGTGGAACAAGTGTTTTAATATGAAAAATCCGAACAGCGGCCGCTGTTCGGATTTTTTTATCGCCAGCGGGGCGGCGAGCCGACGGGGAGGCTTTTGATGGGCAGCCACAACCCGCCTGATCGGGCGCTTCTCCGTTTTCGTTTCCTTCCAATTGTGCAAGGAAAACCGTCATATCGTTCGCCCGCTCCCAAGCGCGGCGGCGAAACGGCCAGGCCGCTGAACGGACTTCTGTTCGCGCCGGCGCCCAAGAAGGTTCAAGCTTCAAGCGCCAGCTTGTAGACGCAGCTGCCGCGCGGCTCGACGGAAAGACGCGCGATGTCGCACGTCGGAAAATGCGGGCGCAGCCGGCGCGCGAGCCGCTCTCCTTGGCCCGGTTCGGCAAAGACGAGCACCGTCGGCCCCGCTCCGCTCAGCGCTGCACCGATCGCTCCGTATTCAAGAGCGAGCGCCTCGGCCCGCTCGAGTTCCGGAACGAGCTGTCTCCGATACGGCTGATGGAACAGATCGGCGGCCATCATCCGGCCGGCAAGCTTCCAGTTTTTCGTGAGCAACGCGGCGACGAGAACGTTGCTGACGGCGCTCGCCTCGACCGCCCTCTCTCTCGTCCATTGTTCCGGCAGCTGCCCGCGCGCTTTTTTCGTTTCCAGTTCATACTCGGGAATAATGGCGACAAGCTCTACATCCAATTCGGGAATATGGACGACATCCACGCCCGCCTCGCGGCAGCAGCCGATGACAAGCCCCCCGTACAACGAGGCGCCGACATTGTCCGGATGTCCTTCGTATCGAGTCGCCAACTCCATCTTTTGCTCGCGCGGCAACTGAAGCCCAAGCAGCGCGTCGGCGAGCTCAATGCCGGCGACGACCGCCGCCGCGCTGCTCCCGAGCCCGCGCGTAAACGGAATGTCGCTGTACACATCGACCGCACAGCTTGGCAGCCGGCGGCCGTAAACGTCCGCCGTCTCCGCCGCCACTTGGTACACCAAATTGTCCGTCCCGCGCGGAATACCGCTCACTTCCGCTGTCTTTGGCGCAAACGACCACGCATCCGCCAAGCGGACATCAAGCGTCAAATAGCGATTGACCGCGAGCCCAATCGAGTCAAATCCTGGACCTAGGTTCGCCGTGCTTCCCGGAACGACGATCTTCAACATCTCGTCTTCTTTCATGCCCGGACAACCCCTTGCAAATGCTCCAAGACAACTTGTTCATCGTTCGGCAGCACGATCGGTTCGATCGCCGCGGTCTCCAAGGCGATGGCCGGGTCTTTCAATCCGTTGCCAGTGAGAACCGCGACGACGAGGCTGCCGCGTTCGATTTCGTTCCGTTCGCGCTGCTTGATCACCCCGGCGATCGCCGCGCATGACGCCGGTTCGGCAAAAACGCCTTCCGTCCGGGCGAGCCGCTTGTAGGCGGCCAAAATTTCTGCGTCGCTCACCTCATCAATTTTCCCGCGCGACTCGCTCGCCGCCTCGACCGCTTTGTCCCAGCTCGCCGGATTGCCGATGCGGATCGCGGTCGCCACCGTCTCCGGCTGTTCAATCACCCGGTTGCGGACGATCGCCGCCGCTCCTTCCGCTTCAAAGCCGCGCATTTGCGGCAGGCCCGTTCCTTTCGCTTCATGGTACTCCTTAAACCCTTTCCAATAGGCGGTGATGTTGCCGGCGTTGCCGACTGGAATGGCGAGCACGTCCGGGGCGCGCCCAAGCTGGTCGCACACTTCAAACGCCGCCGTTTTTTGCCCTTCGATCCGGTACGGATTGACCGAGTTGACGAGCGTAATCGGCGCCGTTTCGCTCAACCGGCGCACCATCTTCAGCGCCTCGTCAAAGTTGCCGTCAATCGCAAAAATTTCCGCGCCATACATGGCGGCTTGCGCCAACTTGCCGAGAGCGATCTTGCCGTTCGGAACGACGACGAGGCAGCGCATGCCGGCGCGCGCCGCATAGGCGGCCGCTGAAGCCGATGTATTGCCGGTTGAGGCGCAGATGATCGTATGGCTTCCTTCCTCTTTCGCCTTGGCCACCGCCATCACCATGCCGCGGTCTTTAAACGAACCGGTCGGATTCGCCCCTTCGACCTTGACATAGAGCGCAATGCCGAGCTCCTCCGACAAGCGCGGCAGCGGGATGAGCGGCGTATTCCCTTCGCAAAGCGACAGCCTCGGCGTCGCCGCAGAGAGCGGCAAAAAATCGCCGTAGGCGTCAAGCAGCCCTTTCCATGCCATTACCGTTTCTCTCCTTCCACTCGATACGAGCTTTGCACCCGTTCGACAATTTCCAAATCGCCGAGCTGCTGCAAAATGTCTTCGTAGTCTTGCTGCGAGGCGTCATGCGTGACGATGACGATTTCCGCTAGGCCATCCTCTTTCAGCGGCAATTGCAAAATTTTCTCAAAGCTCACCCCGCGCTCGGAAAACAGCGTCGTAATTTTGGCAAACGCGCCGACCTGGTCTTTGACGTGAATGCGCAAAAAGTATTTCGAGAAAATTTCCGCCGGAGTCTTCAACTGCTTTTCATATTGCGGCGCGACGGCATAGCGGCCGTTGACGCCAAGGCGCATATTTTTCATCACCGCGACCAAGTCGGAGACAACCGCCGTGGCCGTCGGCAAGCTCCCGGCCCCCGGCCCGTAAAACATCGTCTCTCCGACCGCTTCGCCGTATACGTACACCGCATTGTATTCGTTGTGCACGGACGCCAACGGATGCGAATCCGGCAAAAACGTCGGCTGGACGCTCACCTCGACCTTCTGCCCGTCGCGCTGGGCGATGCCGATCAATTTCATCGTGTAGCCGAGCCGCTTCCCGTAGTTCAAGTCTTCCTCCGTCACTTGGGTGATGCCTTTCACTTGCACATCGTCCAAGTCGATGTCCATTGAAAAGCCCAGGCGGGCCAAAATCGCCATTTTCCGCGCCGCATCCAGCCCTTCGACGTCTGACGTCGGATCGGCTTCCGCAAACCCGAGCGCCTGCGCTTCGGCGAGCACGTCCTCATAGGAAGCGCCGTTTTGCGACATTTTCGTCAAAATGTAGTTCGTCGTCCCGTTCACAATGCCCATGAGCTTCGTAATCCGGTCCGACGCCAAGCCGTCGACCAAGCTGCGCAAAATCGGAATGCCGCCGGCGACGCTCGCTTCATAAAACAAATCGCAGCGGTATTCCGCCGCCGCCCGAAGCAGCTCCGACCCGTAGACGGCCATTAAGTCTTTATTGGCGGTCACGACATGCTTCCCTTGGCGCAGCGCCCGCAACAGCCACTCTTTTGTCTCCTCAATGCCGCCCATCACTTCGATGATGACATCAATGTCCGGATCGTCAATCACCTCAGCCGCACTCGTCGTAAGGAGCGACGGGTCAACGGCGACATCACGCGGTTTCTGTACATCCCGGACAAGGATTTTTTTCACCTTCACCGGGCAGCCAACCTGATGCATCAACTTTTCCTGATGGTTTTCAATAATTTTGACTACGCCGCTCCCGACCGTTCCTAATCCTAACAATCCGACCAAAATTGGTTTTTCCATGATTCCCGCCCCTTCTGTTTACGCACAGTAGACATTTGTATTTTTATAGTAGACATTATAAAAGACGATCGGCCATTTGGCAATGAAAATTTTTACGAGATCCGGTTTACCGGCGTCAACGGCGGCCGTCCTTCGAGCACGGCGATGATGTTGTCGCGCGCCAACGTCATCATGGCGCGCCGCGTTTCGTACGTGGCGCTGCCGATATGCGGCAAGGCGACGACGTTCGGAAGCGAAACGAGCGGATGATCGGCCGCGACCGGCTCGTGTTCAAACACATCCAATCCCGCCGCGGCGATCTCCCCGACGACTAGCGCCTCATACAGCGCCTGTTCATCGACGACCGCTCCGCGCGCCGCGTTAATGAAAATCGCGGACTTCTTCATTTGCCGGAACGCCTCGCGGTTGAACA
Source organism: Geobacillus sp. PK12 (assembly GCF_004123125.1). Classification (NCBI taxonomy): domain Bacteria; kingdom Bacillati; phylum Bacillota; class Bacilli; order Caryophanales; family Anoxybacillaceae; genus Geobacillus; species Geobacillus sp. PK12. The sequence goes on along the minus strand of NZ_SDKL01000048.1, from coordinate 18,107 downwards.
AATGGCGCGTCTCGGAGGTGAGCGGCGTCAAGCAGACGACAAAATCGCTCTCCGCCAGCAAGTCGGCAAACGGGCGGTAGACGGCGCCCAGCTTCTCTTCCGCCTCCGGACGGCGGGAGCGGTTGTGATACAGCACGTTCATGTCAAACCCCTTCGCCCGTTTCGCCACGGCCTGCCCGATGTTGCCCATGCCGACGATGCCAATCGTTTTATGATGGACATCGGCGCCCGCAAGCAAAAACGGGCTCCAGCTTTTCCATTTTCCTTCCTTCAAAAATTCAGCCGCTTCCACGAGGCGGCGGGCGGTGGCCAATAAAAGCGCAAACGTCAAATCGGCCGTCGTATCGGTCAATACATCGGGTGTATTGCAAACGAGAATGCCGCGATGGGTCGCCGCCGCTACATCAATGTTATCGTAGCCGACGCCCATATTGGCGACGACTCGGAGCACCGAACCGGCGGACAAGACGTCTTCATCGATCGGATCAGACACCATCGGCAAGATGGCCGTCGCCCGTTTCGCCTTTTCCACGAGCACATCGCGCGGCACGGCCATATCTTCATGGGGCCACATCTCGACTTCAGCGATGGCCAAAAGCGGCGCGACCACGTCCTCGGGCAATTTTCGCGTAATGAATACATACGGCTTCGTCATGGTGCAGCCTCCTGCATCGTTTTTTCTAAATCTTATCACAACTTTGGCCGAAAAAAAACGGGAAGTTGTCCTTAGGGTGTAACGGCAGGGAAGCGGTCGTTTTTTCGTTTGGGCCAAAAAAAGCGGGAGGCTGTCTTCCCTGCGTTACGCCGGCGGCAGCCACTCGACCGCCGGCAGGCGGATGCGGTTCGAGATGCCGGCGATCTTGGCAAACGAAGCCAAAAACCGCTCGTACTCGTGCGATCGATCGAGCAAGCGCCGCAACTCCCCCTCCCGCCTTGTCCGTTCGCTCTCATCCACAGCGATATAATATGCCTCGACACATTCAAAATAGGAAAGCGGAAACAACAACCTGGCGTAAACAAGCCGCCACGCAAACGGCGACAGCGGCGCCGCATGTTCATACTCTTGAAAAAACTGCCGCACCGCCCGCTGACAGCCAAGTCCGCTCTTTTCGTACAAATGGCGCACCCATTCCGCCAAATCGCGGGCGCAATGGTCATACACCCAGTCGGTCGGCAGCTTCGCTTCTCCCCCCCCAACCCACTTCGCCTCGGGGAGACGCTCATGGCAAAATGCCGCGTAATCGATGCGCCCTGGTTCTTCGTCAATCTCCGTGTCCGCCACGTATTGCACCGCGTTTTCCGCCAAGCCTAAATAATACGGGAACGATTCGATAAACAGACGATCAAACAGCGACGACGGCCCGGAAGCGAGCTTGCTCGACCAAAACGCCTCCATTTGATCGATCCGCTTCGCCCACAGCTCCCGCCATTGGCCGATGCGCCGGCAGGCGACGATCGGCCATGGACATGTTCTCCCGCATTCATGCATCACCGCCAATTCCCTTCCGAGCGAACGAAAGCGAGCCGCCGGAAGCGGAGCGCGAACGAGCGCCAACGGCTGTCCATTATAGGAAGCGATATACGTTCCGGACGTCGTTTTGACCAGTTCTCCGACGCCGTCCACTCCTTTTGCCCGCAAATAGCGGCTCATTTGCTGGCGCTCTTCCATTTCCGCTTCGCTTTGCCCATCGGCGGGAACGAGCAAAAAACGCTCCTGCCGATGCCAAAAGGCCGCATGCCGTCCGCTTCGCTCCAACCTCTCGACGCGCATGCCATACTGTTCACGCACCCATTCTTCCATCGCCGCGCCTCCTTTTTCCTTTTTGCCGAAACCAGTCATTCCGCTCGTTCCACACCTTCATCTCATCGCCGCCCCATCGATGAGCCGATTCCGCCTCCGCTCCAGCATGAAACGGCCCCATTCACGCGCCTATGCTGATCAGCCAGCGCATGGCCGCGGAAAAAGAGGGATACTTTTTATATATGACAGCGGGCGCCAAAAAAGCCGATGAGCATTTTTCTTTATATGACGGACTGATTTATGACATGATACATATATATAGAAAACGACTTTCTAAAAGAAACAGGTGAAGTTCATGAGCGAATTCATTATGAACAATCTGGAACAAACGGCTCGGCGCTGGCTTGAGGAACGGGGGGTGACCGTGGAAAAAATTGCGGAGCTCGTTTATTACTTGCAATCAAAATATCATCCCGATTTAACGATGGAGGAGTGCATCGAAAACGTCAACCGCGTCATTTCGAAACGCGAAGTGCAAAATGCGATTCTAACCGGCATCCAATTGGATAAACTCGCCGAAGACGGTCGGCTCGATGAACCGCTGCAGTCGATCATCCGCCGCGATGAAGGGCTGTATGGCGTCGACGAAATTTTGGCGCTGTCAATCGTCAATGTGTACGGATCGATCGGGTTTACGAACTACGGATATATCGATAAGCAAAAACCGGGCATTTTGCAATATTTAAATGATAAATCGACCGGAAAATGCAACACGTTTTTGGACGACATTGTCGGGGCCATCGCCGCGGCGGCGTCAAGCCGCCTGGCGCATCGGGCCGCCAATGCGGAGTAACGCCGGCGCCGCCCATGCGCGCCCTCCATCCGCGCCAAGCAACATGAAACGCCGCTTTGCCAAAAAAGGCAAAGCGGCGTTGTTTACAAGCGGTCAAGCCATTCCAAAAGCGAATCGGCCGTATACGTCGGCATCCGTTCGTAGCGGGCGAGCATTTCTTTTGTCGTAACGCCCGTATGGACTAAAAGCGTATCGATGCCAGCGTTCATGCCGGCTAAAATGTCGGTTTCATAATAGTCGCCGATCATCAGCACGTCCTCCTTCGGGACGCCGAGCACTTTGAGCGCCTGCTCCATAATGATTTTTTCCGGCTTGCCGATAAATGTCGGCTTCACCTGCGTCGATACGGCGACGACCGACGTCAGCGCCCCGTTGCCCGGCAAAAGCCCCCGCTCCGTCGGCAAAGCGATGTCGCCGTTGGTTGAGATGAACATCGCTCCATTTCGGACAGCGAGACAAGCGACAGCGAACTTTTCGTATGTAATTTGCCGGTCAATCCCGATGACGACGACATCCGCATCTTCGCCGGCCAAACGGAATCCTTTGTCCGCCAAGGCGGTTTGGAGCCCTTCTTCACCGATCACATACACGGAAGCATCCGGTTTCTTTTCAAAAATGTAATTCGCCGTCGCCTGGCTTGTCGTAAACACATGCTTCTCCTCCGCCGGCACGCCGAACGAACGCAATTTTTCCGCCACTTGCGCCGGTGTGCGCGACGAATTGTTCGTGACAAACAAATACGGAATGCCGCGGCGGTGCAGCTCGTTGACAAACGTACGCGCCTCAGTGATGCATTCGGTGCCGCGGTACATCGTCCCGTCCAAATCGATGAGGTAGCCGTTGTATCGTTTCAATGCATCCGCTCTCCTTTCCCGCCATCAATTGCGAAACGCCGACACCGGGCCGAGCTCGTTTTCAAGGTAAGCGCGCACCGCCTTCGGATACGCCTCCAGCGCCGGCAAATGTTCGTTCAGATCGGCGAGCAATTTCGCGTGATCGACGCGCGCATATTCGTGCACAAGCATTTTCCGATGGGCAATGAACGCTTTCAATCGGTCAGCATCCGCCGGCGAGATCACCTGTTCGTCAGCCAAAATGTCGATGATGTCGTTGTAGCTGCCTGGGTCGCGCATAATAAACCCATCGATCATGGCGTTGCCGACGTCCAACACCGCCTCGATGACGATATGAGCGATCCGTTCGAGCGCCAATTGCCGAAGCGGCTCGTCCCATCGCTTCTCGGCCTTGTAACGGTCCAGCATTTGTTCCATGTAGCTGAGTGTTTCTTCCAGTTTTTTGCGATCGACAAAATACATCCGTCATCCCTCCTCGTTCCTTTGTGCGATTTTCTGTCTCCCGTTTTCGCCGCCTGTCTGCTATGATGGACATAGACGAAAAAACAGGAGGGGCTCAAATGATGGGCGAACGGTTTTATTTATACGACGACACCGTCGAAGCGGCCGTCCGCTTCGTCAGTTTTGTCGGCGAGCGGCAGCGGTTTGATTTGGCGCTCATCGAAACGGATCGTTTTTACGGGAAGTGGCTCGTGCTCGATTTGCAAAGCAACCGCTTTGCCATTCTCGGGCGCGACGATTTGGAGGAGCCAGGCTATATCGAGCACGCTTACCAGCTTCATGAACAAGATGCCAACGATTTGCGCGCCTTTTTGGAGGAGTATCTCTCATAACCTTCCTCGGTTTCGGGCATCTTATGAAACAGCCCACGAACGAAGGAAGGTGAGACGAATGGCGGAACGGGAAACATACGCCGATTTTTCCATCGTCGAGAAACAGCGCAATTTCTTGACCGCCGAAGAGTTCCCAGAAGGGCCGTACGGCTCGCCGCGCCGCGACGACGCGCCGGTCGAAAACAAAAGCACGCCTTGGAAGGAAGGCCAGCGGCATTACAGCGCCTTCAACTACGAGTTTAAATCGTTCCACCAAAACATTCCAAGGCGCGACCCAGCCGCCCACCCGCCGCACGACGATCCGCATCAGAGTGAACAGTTTCCGTACAACGAAGGCGAATGACGAGGCAGCCGCTCGCGGCAAGCGGGCGGCTGCCGTGCTTACCGTTTCACCTTGCGCAGCACAAAATACGCGCAGCCGAAGTTGCAATATTCATACAAATATTCGGACAGCGTGCTGATTTTCGTATCGTACGTCGCTTTTTGGTTATGGTCGTCAAAAAACCCGCGCAACCGGAGCTGGTTGTATCCCCAATCCCCGACAATGTAGTCGTACTTCGCCAAAATGTCCGCATATCGGGCGCGAAAGGCTTCTTCATTAAAGGCGTTTTTCACATTTTCCACCAGTTCGTAACAATGATTGTTAATGCAAATCACTGTTCTCACCTCGCCTTTCCACTTCCATCATAAACGATGCATCGCCCCCAATCAATTACTGTCATCAAACCATCATCCGTGTGCCACCCTAAAAGCGAAGGGGGTGCTGACGATGAGACGACCATGGTTGGCCGTTATGTTCGGAACGGCCGTCGCCCTAGCCGGCTGCGCACAGACGGCCGAGGACGACAACACCGATATTTACAAGCGGAGCGGCAACACGATCAATGTCACCGACCGCAACGAGCTGTACAATGAAAACGGGGTGCCCAACGGCGATGACACGCCGATGAACAACTTCGGCTACGTCCGCCATCAAAAAAGCCCGATCCTCGGCGATGCAAACGGCTATAACGACATGCCGTCCTTCAACCGCGAGAAAGCGGCTGATTTAATCAGCAAATTGTGCACCCAGCTACCGGGCGTCAAAGACGTCGCCACGCTCGTCACGGATGAGGAAGTGCTCGTCGTGTATGACGCGGACACGAACAATCGGCAGCAAACGGCCGATCAAGTGAAAAAAACAGCGCTTTCCGTCGTTCCACGCTACTACCATGTGTATGTCGCCGACAATCCGCAGCTGATGAAGGACATTGAGCGCTTCGGGCGCCTTGATTCGAACACGCGCAACATCGACCAAATTCTCGATGCGACGATTCAGCGGATGTTGAAATATCCGCAAGGGAAAAAACTGAGCGACGGGGAAAATGAAAACGGCGAAATGATCAACGAAACAAACGATGAATTAGACCGCGATTTCCGCGACGGCACGCCGCGGGCGACGAAAGCGGGGCGCTAGGGAAAAGAAACGGTCTGCCTTCTTGATGAAAGGCATGACCGTTTCTTCGCGTTCATCCGGCCGGGATGATGCTTTCAGCCGCTGAAACAACGCTTGCTTTCGCGCCGTTCGTTGGATGTTACGCTTTCAACTGCCGCGCTTTCGCCGCCTCGCTCACCTGCTCATCGGCATGGTACGACGAGCGGACGAGCGGCCCCGCTTCACAATGGCTGAACCCTTTGCTCAACGCGATTTCTTTCAGCTCTTGAAACTCATCCGGATGGTAATATTTTACGACCTTCAAATGTTTTTTCGTCGGCTGCAAATACTGGCCGATCGTCAAAATGTCGACATGGTTGGCGCGCAAGTCATCCATCGCTTCCATGATTTCCTCTTTCGTTTCCCCAAGGCCGACCATGATGCTCGATTTCGTCGGAATGTCCGGCTGCAATTCTTTCGCGCGCCGCAAAAACTCAAGCGAACGTTCGTACGTCGCGCGGGCGCGCACCCTTGGAGTCAAGCGGCGCACCGTTTCGATGTTATGGTTTAAAATGTCAGGGCGGGCATCCATCAAAATTTTCAAGTTTTCATACACCCCGCCCATATCCGACGGCAGCACCTCGATCGTCGTAAACGGGTTTTTCCGGCGGATGGCGCGCACTGTTTCGGCGAATACCGCCGCCCCGCCGTCTTTTAGGTCATCGCGGGCGACGGCGGTGACGACGACGTGTTTCAAGTTCATGATGCGCACCGATTCCGCGACGCGTTCCGGCTCCTGCCAATCGAGCTCGGTCGGCAGCCCGGTTTTGACGGCGCAAAAGCGGCAGGCGCGCGTGCAGACGCTGCCTAAAATCATAAACGTCGCCGTCCGCCGTACGGCCCAGCATTCGTGAATGTTTGGGCACTTCGCTTCCTCGCAAACGGTATGTAAACGGTTTTCCCGCATCAGCTTCTTTAAACCGATATAATTCTCGTTCGTGTTCAACTTGATTTTCAACCAGTCCGGCTTGCGGACGTGTTCTTCTTTCGTCGCCATCGTTCTCACTCCACTTGTCGATGATTGTTCATTTCTCATTATAATGAAAAGCGCAGGAAAACACAAAAAAATCGTCCATCAGACGATTTTCCTCCTTTTAACATTTATGAAATTCCCGTTTCTCCCCAAACTAAACATATGAAACGGGCGGAAAGGGGGAATACGCGTGCATCGATGGCTTGCCGCCATATCGGCGGCAGCGATGCTGTGGATCGCCGCCGGCGCGGCTTCGGCGGCGGAACAGGAAGAAGCGGTGTATGAAAAGCGAATGGAGCTGTACAAAAAGGCCGAGGCCGTTTCCTTGATCCCGTGGTATTACTTTGCGGCCATTGACCAGTATGAGCGAAACGTCCGGCAAGTGCGCCGCGACTTGCCCAAACCGACCGGCGTTCTCGGCATTTATATGAAGCCGGAAATATGGGCCGGGCCGCTGAACAAAAACCCGCATGATACAGACCCGTTCACCATCTCCCAGTTTGGAGGCCTCGGCGTGGACGGAGACGGCGACGGCTATGCGCGGGCGGATGACGATGACGATGTGATCATGGCCATGGCCCGCTATTTGCAGACGTACGGCATCGATCACCGCCATATCAAAATCGCGCTTTGGAACTATTACCAACGCGCCAAAACCGTCGACTTGATTTTAGGAAAGGCGAGAATTTATAAAAAGTATCAGACGTTGAAATTGGACAACCACGTGTTTCCGCTTCCGCTAGAGGCCAATTACAGCTACCGCGATACATGGGGGGATGCGCGCGGCTGGGGCGGGCGGCGCATTCATGAAGGAACCGACATTTTCGCCGGCTACGGCGTTCCGGTGCGCTCGACGTGCTATGGCATCGTCGAGCTGAAAGGGTGGAACAAATACGGCGGCTGGCGCATCGGCATCCGCGACATCAACAACACGTACCATTACTTTGCCCATTTGAACGGCTTCGCCGCCGATCTTCGCGAGGGGCAAATCGTCGAGCCGGGGACGATCATCGGTTCAGTCGGCAGCTCTGGCTACGGTCCGCCCGGCACGGCGGGGAAATTTCCGCCCCATCTTCACTACGGCATGTACAAAGACAACGGCTATACCGAATGGGCGTTTGACCCGTACCCGCACCTAAAAGCATGGGAGCGGGCCGAGCGGCAACAACGGCGCCGCTAGCCGCGCGGGGGCTGGCGCGACGGGGGTCTCTCCGCCAACGCCAGCCGCCCAAATAAGCGGCATGTTTTTTCAAGAGCAGAGACGTCCCGGACGCCGATGTTTCCCGTCCGTCCATCCCAGCCGGCGTTCGCCGGCCGAAACGGCAATGACGGAAAAAGGCTGATCTCCAAGTTGGAATCAGCCTTTTTTCCACGGCGGCACAACCGTCCGAAACGGCTTTCCGCTGACGTTCTTCCGCCTATCGCTTCTCAATGCCCGCCCAAATACGCCTGCTTCACCTGCTCGCTCGCCTGCAGCTCGCTCGCCGTTCCCGACAAGACGACGCGCCCCGATTCAAGGACATAGGCGCGATGGGCGATGGAGAGCGCCATATGGGCGTTTTGTTCGACAAGCAAAATCGTCGTCCCCGACTCGTTGATTTCCTGAATGATGCGGAAAATCGTTTTGACCAAAAGCGGCGCGAGCCCCATCGACGGTTCGTCAAGCAAGAGCAGCTTCGGGCGCGCCATGAGCGCGCGGCCGATGGCGAGCATTTGCTGCTCGCCGCCCGAAAGCGTGCCGGCCAGCTGCTTGCGCCGCTCCTCAAGGCGCGGGAACAGCTGAAAGACTTTGGCAAAGTCTTGTTGAATGCCTTCTTTGTCTTTGCGCAAAAACGCGCCGAGCTCCAAGTTTTCCTCGACCGTCATATTGGCGAACACGCGCCGCCCTTCCGGCACGTGGGAAATGCCTTGCTTGACGATCGTCTGCGCCGCCTTGCCGGCGATCGAGGCTCCCTCATACACGATGTCGCCGTTTTTCGGCCTAAGCAGCCCGGAAATGGTTTTCAGAAGCGTCGTTTTGCCGGCGCCGTTTGCGCCGATCAGCGTGACGATCTCGCCTTTGTTCACCTCAAGCGATACGCCTTTTAAGGCATGAATGTTGCCGTAAAACACATCGATTCCATCCACTTTCAACATGGTCACGACACCTCCTCGCCAAGGTAAGCCTCGATCACTTTCGGGTTGCTGCGCACTTGTTCCGGCGTGCCTTCGGCGATCAGCTGGCCGTGATCCAACACGTAAATGCGCTCGCATATGCCCATCACAAGCGACATGTCATGCTCAATCAACAAAATCGTCAACGCAAACCGTTCGCGAATGAACGCAATCAACTTCATCAATTCTTTCGTTTCTTGCGGGTTCATGCCGGCGGCCGGCTCGTCAAGCAAAAGCACTTTTGGCTGCGCCGCCAGCGCCCGGGCGATCTCAAGCCGGCGCTGCTGGCCGTACGGCAAGTTTTTCGCTTTCTCGTGCATGACGCCGTCAAGCTGAAAAATGTTCAAAAACTCGATCGCCTTTTCTTCCATTTCCTTTTCCCCGCGGAAATGGGACGGGAGGCGGAGAATGGAGCTCGCGATCGAATGGCGGGCATGCGCATGGTAGGCGACTTTCACATTGTCGAGCACCGACAGCTCGCCGAACAGGCGAATGTTTTGAAACGTCCGGCTGATCCCTTTGCGCGTAATTTTATACGGCGGCAGTCCGTTCAACGTCTCGCCGTCAAGCATAATCCGCCCGTCAGTCGGCACATACACGCCCGTCAACAAGTTAAACAGCGTCGTTTTCCCCGCGCCGTTCGGGCCGATGAGCCCGACAAGCTCCCCTTGATATAGCTCCATCGTCACACCGGAGAGCGCCTTCAGCCCGCCAAACTGGATGCCGACGTTTTCTGCTTTAAGCAACGGTGTTTTTGCCGCCATGATTCATTCCTCCCTGCGCTGCCTTCCGCCATTTGAAGAGCGAAGATAGTTCTTTCGTCCCCATCAACCCGGTTGGACGGTACAGCATCACCAAAATCAAGACGATGCTGTAAATGATCATCCGCGTTTCCGGATAGTTTTGCAAGAACGTCGAAACGATCGTCAGCAACACCGCGGCCACCACCGCGCCGGATAGGCTGCCGAGCCCACCGAGGACGACGAAAATCAAAATGTCGAACGATTTCAGGAAGCCAAAGTTCGATGGCTGAATGATGTAAAAGTGGTGCGCATACAGCGCTCCGGCGATGCCGGCGAAAAACGAACCGATCACAAACGCCGCCACTTTGTAATACGTCGTGTTGATCCCCATGGCATCGGCGGCGATTTCATCTTCGCGGATCGAGATGCACGCCCGTCCGTGCGTCGAGTTCGTGAAGTTGGCGATCACCAAAATGGTGGCAAACAGGCAGGCGAACACCCACGGCCATGTCGTCATATGCGTCACCGTCATGCCGCTCGCCCCGCCGACGTAATCGATGTTCAAGAGCGCGATGCGGACAATTTCGCCAAAGCCGAGCGTGGCGATCGCCAAATAATCGCCTTTTAAACGCAAGCTCGGCACGCCGATGATGAGGCCGGCGAGCGCCGCCGCCACCCCGGCAGCCAAAACGCCGGCCGCAAACGGCAGCTGCAGCTTCATCGTCATAATCGCGGAGGCATAGGCGCCAACGGCGAAAAAACCGGCATGGCCAATGGAAAATTGTCCGGTGATCCCGATAATTAAATGCAGGCTGACGGCCAAAATGACATTAATCGCCATAAAAAAGAGGGTATTCACATAAAAGATGTTTAACGTTCCGCTTGCAATCAGCCACTCGACAACAACGAAAAAGGAGAAGGCCAGTATGACGGAAACCCAAAATCCACGCGTCCGCTTCCAAGTTGCCATTGTTCCCTACCATCCTTTACACTTTTTCTCGTACGTTCTTGCCAAACAATCCGGCCGGCCGGAAAATGAGGATGAGAATTAAAATGACAAACGCCACTCCGTCGCGCCAAAGCGAGTAGCCGAGCCCGCTGACGAGCGATTCGATGACGCCAAGCAAAAGCCCCCCGACCATCGCTCCCGGAATGATGCCGATTCCGCCCAACACGGCGGCGACAAACGCTTTTAATCCGGGAAGAATGCCCATCAATGGCTCGATTTTTGTATAATAAATGCCGAAAATAACGCCTGCCGCCCCCGCAAGCGCCGAACCGATGGCGAACGTGGCCGAAATCGTATTGTCGACATTAATCCCCATTAACCGGGCCGCTTCCGCATCATGAGAGACGGCGCGCATCGCTTTCCCGATTTTTGTCCGGTGAACGATGAACTGAAGAAGGACCATCAAAACGAGGGACGTGCCGAGGATGAACAGCGACTGGCTGCTGATGACAACGCCAAACAGCTCCAAGTTCCGATCTGACAGCAACGTGCTCGGATACGCTTCCGGCTGCGCCCCGCGCAAATAAATCGTGACGTACTCAATCAAGAGCGATACGCCGATCGCTGTAATGAGCACAGCAATGCGCGTCGCGTTGCGCAGCGGCTTGTACGCAATCCGCTCAATGACTACCCCGAGCACGGCGCAGGCGGCCATCGCCAACAACAGCGCTGGGAAAAAACCGACGCCGAGCATCGTCACAGCGTAAAAACCGACGAATGAACCAATCATAAAGACGTCGCCATGGGCGAAGTTAATGAGCCGGACGATGCCATACACCATCGTATAGCCAAGCGCGATGAGCGCATAAATGCTGCCTAGCGAAATGCCGTTGACCAGCTGTTGAATGAGTTCCATGATTGCACGCTCCTTAACGAAAACTCGTCGTTGGCCAAAAGAAATGCCGGATGGGAGGGCGCCCCTTAGGGGCCTCCCCTGTCCACGCATCCATCCAGCCTTTTATTACGGATTCACTTTTGTTTTAAATTGCTGCTGCCCGTCTTTGTATTCCAAAATAATGGCCGATTTGACAGGATTGTGGTTTTGATCGACCGTAAATGTTCCCGTGACAAGCTGCAAATCTTTCGTTTGCGCCAGCGCGTCTTTAATTTTCACCGGATCGGCGCTGCCAGCCCGTTTGATGGCATCCGCCAAGAAGTATGCCGTATCGTAGCCAAGGGCGTTAAAGGCGTCCGGCGCTTTATTGTATTTCGCTTGGAACGCTTTGACAAATTCTTGAATTTTCGGGTCCGGGTCGCCCGACGAATAATGGTTCGTAATGTACGTATTGTTCAACGCGTCTTTGCCGGCAAGCTCAATCAGTTTTGGCGAATCCCAGCCGTCGCCGCCCATGATCGGGACGTTCAACCCAAGCTCGCGCGCTTGTTTGACGATCAAACCGACTTCTTCATAGTAGCCCGGCAAGAATAAAAATTCCGGATTGGCCGATTTAATGCTCGTCAGCGTGGCGCGGAAGTCGGTGTCTTTCGCCACATACGCTTCTTCGGCAACAATTTGGCCGCCGCCGGCTGTAAATGTTTCTTTAAATGACGCCGCCAGCCCTTTCGAGTAATCGCTCGCGCTGTCGATCAAAACAGCCGCCTTTTTTACTTTCAAGTCGTTCAGCGCAAATTTGGCCGCCACCGTTCCCTGGAACGGGTCGATAAAGCACGTCCGGAAGACGAACTCGTTCACTTTGCCATCTTTGACGGTCACCGTTTCGCTCGTCCCAGACGGTGTAATAATCGGAACTTTATTGTCATTGGCAATTTGCACTTGAGCGAGCGTGTTCGTGCTCGTCGCCGACCCGATAATGGCAGCGACTTTATCTTGACTGATCAGCTTGATGGCGCCGTTTGTCGCTTCGGCCGCTTCCGATTTGTTGTCGACTTTCACCAACTCCAACTTTTTGCCGTTGATTCCTTCTTTGTTGATTTCCTCAAACGCCAGCTCTACTCCTTCGGCGATCGACTGTCCATACGAAGCGACCCCGCCGGAGAGCTCAAGGTTGGCGCCGATTTTAATGACATCGCCGCCTCCTCCGCCACCGTTTCCGCCTGAAGAACTGCCGCTTTGTTGGTTGCCGCCGCAGCCGGCCAAAAGACCTGCCGTCAGCATCAATGAGAAAAAGACACCTGCTGTTCTTTTTTTCTTCATTTCTTGTTCCCCCCATTGTTCAAAATGTTCTGTCACCAGAGCGCACACCTTTCTCTGCATACTATATCGACAGAGCCCGTCTGCCTTGTGCGCTCGTCCGCCGCGCCGGATGGCGCCGCAAACTGATGCATGCCTTCCGATGCCGGCCGTTCATTCCCCCTTTCAAACTGCTATGTAAATAATAAAACTATTTTCAATTTAATATAATATTACAAAATTCGAACCAACTCGTCTAGTTGTTTTCTATTTGAAAAACAAAAAAAGCTGTTTCCTCTTGACAAACGCCAGAGAAACAGCCAAAGCCCCTTCGCCGGGAAGAACACTTTTTTTGCATAACGTTTCCATGTTTCTGTCAAAACCATTCCCAACGGCTGACGCGGGCATCCGTCAACCTAACGGAACTATATAGATGCAATTTGAAGCTTTACCATTTGCAGCTTTTACCGAGTATTTGGTCGACTGTCGGGTGACCGAACAACGCCGCTTAAAGACCCATATATGGGTCTGTGAAGCAGGCGGTTGTTCGATCCTTCGAAAGTCGAACGAGAACGATCGATTTAGGAAGATGACAGTCGCCGGCCTTTTAGAGGCGCGCATTGACAGCCTTTCCCACTACCGATTCGGAAGCTGGATGGACGGGCCGACTTGACCGCCGTTTTTGTTGTAAAATTGCGGCACTTCTCCCGGAATAAAGCGCATCACAACTGGAATATCTGTTGTCACATTGGAAATTTTCGATGCAAAAGGAATGACGACTTGGATGTCGACCGATACATGAATATCAATTTCAATAAAAAAACTGTTAATATCATACGCTCGAATTTCTTTCGTCACTTCCGAATCGACATTGCCAACGATCTGAAACTGCACTGGAACGCGCGGGCCGAGATTGGCGAGCAGCACGTTGTTCGTCACTTGGCCGAGCGGGATATAGTAAATGATCCCACGGCTGTCTCCTTGGCCGGATTCGACCTCAGGCAGCACCATCCGTTCGATCCGTCCTTCTGTCGCCGCCTTTAAACTCGCCATCACATGGTCATCTATTTCTTCCAAAATGCGGTTGATCGCCTCGGCGTTAAAATCGACGGACACGATTCTCCCGCTGTTGTCTTGCTGGACAGTCACGAGCTCCTGGAATTTCGGATTTTCTTCTTCAAATTGTTTCTCAAGAGCGTTATTGATAATCAAATTGGCGATCCGTTTCGTTTCCGTTTCAGCAATTTCCATCAGCACCGGCTCAATGCCTTTATTCACGATCCAAAGCCCGGCCGCTGTGGAAAACATAAAAAAAACGAATGTCAATAAAAACACGTAGCGGAACGGAAGCGGCCCTCTCCGCACAAATCGGGGGCGCAGCAAAATGAAATCCCTCCTTTACAAGCTATATGTATGCTTGCAAGGAGGGATTTTTTCACCGCATTTTCAACAGCGCCTCTCTTCCTTTCATTCCCTCTTCAATGCCGAGCTCCAAAGCGGCGACTGTCACCGATTCCAGCGGCGCCTCAAGCAGCTGTTCAATCGTGCGCACCCCGACCGCCCGCCCGGCGATAATGCCGCGGTCGCGCAATTTCTCATTCAACAGCGCCACATCGAGCGCCCCGCACATAATGTACCCTTTTTCACCCGCCACCGCCAACAAATTCGTTTTCGGCAGCTGGACGGACACAGCAATAAACGGATGCCCGTCAATGATGATCGGCTTCACTTCGACCATCGCCGCAGTCACTCTCCTTTCCATACTCCAATGTATGAAGCATGGAAAAAGAAGTGCCTGCCTATTGGGCCAATTTCCAAGCGAGAAGATCGCGCAAAAACTCCGGCATGTAATACGTTTTTTCCGCCGCCCGCTGAATTTGCGGATAAAAGTGGCCGATCGCAAACATATCGGTCGTCGCCACCTCATACGTGCGCTCGGGATTGAGCGGCTCGCCGTTGATCATAATGCGGCGGATATGCCATTGGCCGTCCTCCTCGAGCCCTGCCTCGATGTCCACGCCGTCGTACACCATTTCCCCCATCACTTCGCCGCGGAAGCCAAACCCTTTAAACTGCCAATGCTTCATCCGTTCCGTGTTGGCCTCAAGGATAATCTCTTTGAGCTCCGCGCCGCGCAGCTTCACCTTGCACGGGTTGAGCGGATGCGGGCAAATGCGATGCAAATCTTTTTTCGTCACCGGTCCTCTCGCAAGCGGTTCAAGCAGCACCCCGGCGTTCACCATCCCGATGTCCGCCTGGCACCATTCGCGCAGCGCAGACGCAAGCAAACGGGCAAGCGGCGACGGAGCGAACCAGTCAAGCGGCAAGTCATCATGGAGCACAGCGACTTGTTCCGCTTCAAGCCGCGCCAAACTTTTCTGTTCAAGGGAGCGAAGGCGGCACGCCACTTCTTCGGAAAACGGCATCACACCAGCATCCACCACCTTCGCAGACGCCCGCCCAAGACGTCGCCCTTCCACTTCCAGCTTAACGACGCCGACATATTGTCCGTATTTCCCAGCCGCGCAAAGAAGCGCACCGTTTACTTCCTTGCCTTCTGGAAACACATGGTGGGTATGAGCGCCCAACACAATATCCACGCCCGGAATCGTCGCAGCGATTTTTTCATCTTCATTCACCCCAAGATGGGATAAGACAACGACACAATCAGCTTTTCGTTTCACTTCCTCCACCGCTGCGGCCAACAAATCAAACGGTGGGGCAATTTTCCAGCCAAGCAACTCGTAAAAATGGGAAAACGGGGCGGTGGCACCGACTACGCCGATGCGGAACGTCTCTGTCGCCGGGATAACGACATACGGAAGCGCCCAATGCGGCCGCTCGCCGTTGCGGCGGAACAAATTGGCGACCACGACCGGAAACCGAGCCTGTTCGTACAACGTATCCAGTTCATCATGATCAAGGGTGATCCCTTCGTTGTTGCCGATCGTCACCGCATCATAGCCAAGATCGTTCAACAAGTCCACATTCGCCTTCCCCCGCGTCGCCTCGGTAATCGGGTGCACGCGATCGAGAAAATCGCCGACATCAAACAAAAGCATCGCCTCGTTGCGCGCGCGATGCTCCCTTCTCCGTTCTGACAAAAAGCGGGCGATTTGCGGCCAATGTTCAAAATGGCTGTGCACGTCGTTCGTATGGTAAATATAAATAGTTTGCTTCAAAACGCGCGCCCCTCCTTCCATTACGCCAAACTTCCCCATACAAGCCGGGCCCCGAGCAGCACAAGCACTAGCCGCAGCACGACGACAAGCGTCCGGCTTGGCATCCGCTTATTGATCCACGCTCCGGTTTTCGCCCCGATCCACACCCCAGGAATGAGGGCCAGGGCAAACGACCATTGCACGTTTCCCATCGCGACATGGGTGAGAGAGCCGACGAGCGAGGACAAAAAAATCATCAACATCGACGTGGCGACCGCCACATGGGGCGGAAAGCGAAACAGCACGATCATCGCCGGCACCATGAGCGAGCCGCCGCCAATGCCAAACAGCCCGCCGAAAAAGCCGACGACAAACGCGATGGCGACCGCCATGAGCGGCTGATAGCCGTATGTGAATACCTCACCGTTTCGGTCCGTGTACGTTCGCACAACACGCCGTCGCCACCATGGCGCCGGCCGCGCCTGCTCCGCCGCCGTTCGTTCGGCCCCGTTTTCTTTCGTCGCCGCCGTCTCGTCAGCCGAACGCTTCGTTTTCTTTTGACTCAGCGACAAAAAAACCGACATGGCGATTAAAAACAGCCCAAAATACAATGAAAAATGAGCGGCGCTCAGCGTATTGTTCACCCAAGCGCCGATGACCGCCCCGGGAACGCTGCCGATGCAAAACAGCAAACCGCTTGGATAGTCGACCATTTTGTCTTTCATATACGACAATGTGGACGATAAGCCGTTGAAAATAATGACGACAAGCGACGTGCCGACCGCCACTTGCGGCGTCACCGCCGACAGCCAGCCGAGCGCGCCGAAAAACAGAAGCGCCGGCACGATGATCACCCCGCCGCCAAGGCCGGCCAAGCTGCCCACCGTCCCCGCGATAAAGCCGATCAAGACAAGCAACGCATACGCCATCCTCCATCCCCCTCTTTCTCGCTTCAAAACAAACCAAGCTGCCGCGGCGCAAGGCCCGTGTACTCAATGCCAAGCAAATCGATCAATTGTTTGGCGTTGTCGGCGGCATCGCCGCCGGAGTTGTTGTTAAACAGCACGTAAATTTGTTTCGTTTTTTGCTTTAATGCCTCGATATGGCGCGCCCACTCGCGCAGCTCGCGCTCGTTGTATCGATACAAGTAGCGGACCGCCCGCCAGTTCTCGCCGGCCGTCGCCTTGTTCCAGCCGTGGACATTCCGTCCGTGCAGGCGGATGAGCGTCTTTTCCCGGTCGGTCGGATGCAACACCGTCGGCACCGACCCTTCCCCCGCCTGCGGCTCGTCGCAAATCGCGTGAATCCACCCTTCCTCTTCCATAAAGCGAAGCGTTTTGTCATAAAAGCGCGGCGAAAACCACGATTGGTGCCGAAATTCGAGCGCCGCCGGCACCTCCCCCATCCGCGCTTTCACCCAGCGCAAGTACTCCACATGCTCGCGCCGGCAGTCAAACCACGGCGGAAACTGAAACAGCACCATCGCCAGCTTCCCCGCTTCCTGAAACGGCGCGATCGAGTCCAAAAACGCGGCAAACATCGCTTCCTTGCTTTCATACGGAATCGGGCCGCGCTCATGCCCAGTCATCCCTTGGTACGCCTTCACAATAAACTGAAACGACGGTGGCGTCTCGCGAATCCACTTTTCCACGTTCGAACGCGGCTGAATAGCGTAAAAGTACGAATCGACCTCGACTGTCGGAAAATGAGCCGCGTATTCCAGCAGCTTGTCTTTTGCCGCAAGACCTGGCGGGTACAAGCTGTCATGATCCCCCCAACCAGTCAGTCCGATGTAAATCATCACGATCACCAATTCGTTCGATTTCCAGCTATCTTCACTATACCATAAGCGCGGGCGGCGCGAAATAAAAATGACCGCCGCACCATCAAGGGCAACGACGGTTCCTCACATCCATATTTACAATCGAGGAACGGTTGCAAACGTTCCATCTCGCTTCATCACGGTCGGATGGAGATTCGGATCACCGGAGACTTAAACATCACCGCGTCAGCCTTCTCATTCCAGTTATAAACATCTTGGAAAGAAAACAAATCCTTTTCTCTCCATGTCCGATTAGCGTCAACTACCCCCACTTCGCTAACACTTGAAGTGGGGGCTTGCAACTCCCCAGAAGTACGAGCGGACTTCGTCCTCCTTCCTTGACTTGGGGTTGCATCAGG
>NZ_SDKL01000047.1:0-38289 GCF_004123125.1 Geobacillus sp. PK12 | reverse complement strand
GTTTAGTTGTCAATTTATGTCAGTGAATTTGCTCATCTACAGTAATGAAATAACGTGTTCGTCATCGCAGGAGTAAAACAGTGTTTTTCCTTCACGGCGATACTTAACCAGTCTCAGATTTCGTAACATACTAAGCTGATGGGAAACGGCTGATTGAGACATTTCCAACACTTCTGCAATGTGATTGACATTGCACTCTTCTTGCGATAACAAATAAAGAATTTTGATTCTTGTTGGATCAGATAATACCTTAAATATTTACGATACATTTTCAATGGTTTCAGATTTTAAGAAAGAATGGTCTTCTGTCTTCATGATGATTTCCCTCACCTTATTTATTATATATGAGCATATGTTCATATGTATGTATCATATTTTACATTCATTTTTTTGTCAAGTTTAGGAAATGTTTTTAATGAAAATGTATGATTTAGCTCATAATGAATGGAAGGAGGCTGATGATATGGGACACAATCATAATCATTCCCACGTACCGGATAACAAAAAGGGATTAATGATCGCTCTTCTTATTACTTCGGGGATAACGGTTTTGGAGTTCTTTGGCGGACTATTGACGAATAGCCTAGCATTATTATCAGACGCAGGGCATATGTTAAGCGATATTGGCTCTCTAGCTTTGAGCTTAGTCGCTATGTGGTTCGCCGCAAGACCACCTTCTCCACGAAAAACATACGGTTTTTACCGATTTGAAATACTGGCAGCTCTGTTGAATGGACTGCTCTTATTCGTCATTGCGGGATTTATTTCTTACGAAGCTTATAAACGTTTTTTTGAACCTCCAACAGTCTCAAGCGGTACAATGATGCTCATTGCTACCATTGGATTGTTGGCAAACATGACTAGCGCATTTATTTTAACAAAAAAGAGTGATACCAAAGAAAATGTAAATGTGCGAAGTGCCTATTTGCATATTATCTCTGATGCATTAGGTGCAGTTGGGGCAATCGTGGCAGGGATTGTAATGTACTTCTTCGGCTGGTATGTGGCTGACCCCATCATCAGTGTTGTCGTGTCGCTATTAATCCTAAAAAGCGCTTGGAGTGTAGTAAGCAGCTCCTTCCACATCCTGATGGAAGGAACGCCGATTACCATTGATATGGAGAAAGTAAAGCAAACGCTTCAGTCCATTGAGGGGGTAAAAGATGTTCACGATTTACACGTCTGGACAATCACCTCTGGGTTGGATTCGCTCAGTTGCCATTTGCTCATCGATGATACCAAGGATAGTCAGGACATTTTGAAACAGTCTATCCAACGGATTGAAGAAGAATTTCACATCTTGCATACGACCATTCAAGTGGAAAAATCGGACTTGCAACATGCCGATTTAAGGGTATAAAAAGGACAGCAGTGAGCTGTCCTTTAAAATATCAGCACATCTTTTGTAAATTCTTCTTCAAGTTCCCGTATGACGTTATCCTCATTACTTGTTTGTTGTATTTGTTCCTCTTTTTTTTCTGTTTCTTTCTTGTCTTTATCCCTGTTCATTAGAAACCTCCGTATGAATGCAGTTTATCGATCGATTCAAAATGACCGCTTTTTATTGTTCGTTTTGGGTTTCATTTTTAGCATCCTCCTTGTTACGTTCTGTATACCATATCATCCCCACATTTTAGTTGTGTCACATCCGCTTTCATATTTTTAGCGATGTCTTGTGATATGACAAGAAAAAAGACGTTCCAAAACTGTTTTAAGTTTGAACGCCAATTTGCTTGTCATTTTAATCTTTCCACCTCTTAACTGAACCCGTTATTTTATGTCGGTCTTTTTTCTTTTCCATCTTGAACTATCGATTCCCGTTAGTGCAATAGGTGACTTCATGATGTAAAGATTCATCTTTTTTAGGTGGGATTTTTTATAATGACATATCCCCCATGGGGGGATATTATTATTTAAGGAGGGATTAGTATGAGTGAAAAAAATCGTGAACATAGTCATCGACACAATCATGAACATAAATACCGAAAACAAGTTATTAACCGATTAGCAAGAATCGAAGGACACGTTAGAGCTATTAAGGAAATGGCTGCTGAAGGGCGTGATTGTCCAGATATTCTTTTGCAAATTGCAGCAGTTAGAAAAGCTTTGGATAGCACGGCAAAAGTGATCTTTGCAGACCATATGGAAAGTTGTCTTGTTGATGCCGTACACCAAGGCAATGAAGATCAAGTATTAAACGATTTAAAAAAAGCTTTAGATAATTTCATACGTTAGGAAGTGATTGATATGCTTTCAGAACGCATTATTCAGGAGCAAACAACCAAACAAAAGATTTCCATGATCATTTCCTTGGCTGTTCCAGCCATGATTGAAAATATTCTCCAAACTGTGGTTGGTTTTGTCGATACTCTTTTTGTTTCTAAACTCGGATTAAATGAAGTCACCGCAGTTGGTGTGGCTAATGCTGTCTTAGCTGTATATATCGCGGTTTTTATGGCAATCGGAGTAGGTACGTCCTCGCTTGTTGCTCGTTATATAGGAGCCGGGGATTTTGAAAAGGCAAAGGCTGTAGCAAAACAATCAACTTGGATTTCTTCTATAGCAGGCTTATTATTGGGTATTATTACTTTATTGTTTGCTGAACCACTACTTCGAATAATGGGTGCGGAACCCAATGTTTTGGCTGATGGAACCGTTTATTTTCGTATTGTTGCGGGACCATCCATTTTCATTTCCCTTATGTTTATTTTTGGAAGTATTTTAAGAGCTGCTGGGGATACAAAAACACCAATGAAAGTTAGTTGGTGGATTAATTTTATTCATATTGCATTAGATTACATCCTCATATTCGGACTAGGGTTTAATGGGTTTGGGGTTGCCGGTGCAGCTTGGGCAACGGTAATTGTTCGTATTCTAGGTGCAATCGCTCTTTATTATTACATTAAAAAGTCCAAAGTTTCTTTCTCGATTTTTGGCGGTACGTCAAGTAAATCATTTACTTCTCCAATTTTAAAGTTATCTGGACCGGCAGCAGCAGAAAGGCTTATTATGCGTTTGGGTCAGGTACTCTATTTTGGATTGATTGTCCGAATCGGTACCGAAACCTATGCCGCTCATACAATTGCAGGAAATATTGAAACCTTTTCTTATATGCCGGGTTATGGCTTAGCTGTAGCTGCTACGACATTGGTAGGGCAAAGCATTGGGGCTA
The DNA here is from genome assembly GCF_004123125.1 of Geobacillus sp. PK12. Taxonomy (NCBI): domain Bacteria; kingdom Bacillati; phylum Bacillota; class Bacilli; order Caryophanales; family Anoxybacillaceae; genus Geobacillus; species Geobacillus sp. PK12. Next base: position 35,117 of record NZ_SDKL01000047.1, on the reverse strand, counting down.
AACTTGAAAAAGAAGCTTATAAATACGGAATGCTAACCACAGGAATTGCCGTAGGGTTTATGTCCTTCGTCGGAATTATATTGTTTTTCTTTTCACCTTGGTTCGCAGCTTGGTTTACCACAGATAAAAACGCAATCGATATGGTGACTACGGCATTAAGAATTGATGCATTTGCTCAACCAGCGTTGGCTGTTGGCTTAGTTTTAGCAGGTGCTTTACAGGGGGCAGGAGATACCAAAAGTCCAATGTACAGTACAGCTATAGGAATGTGGATCATTCGTGTTGTAGGTGTTTATATATTGGGAATTCAATTAGGAATGGGTATAGTTGGTGTTTGGTTATCGATAGCTATAGATTTATTTGTTCGTGCCATCTTTTTGTTCTTTATGTTTAAAAAGCGAATGTTTTATCTATCTAATCAAGGAGAATATCAGCACTAATCAAATAAATGGGGGAAAGGTTCTATCGAAAATCTTTACCCCAAAAAAACTATACCTATAATGGAACATTATTGCCAGTTAGTCATCCTTAGAGCGAGCTTCACCACAGATGATGGGAGTTCATTCGTCTTTCCATGGAAAACAACCATGCTTTTAACAGAGCCTACAGAAAAAATAAGTAAAATGAAACCAATACAAAACCGATTATAGCTATGATAACGCAGTATATTTTTGTAGATGTGCGTAAAGCTGTTCCGAAAATCTCTTTTCCCGTCACGGAAAGCATGACCCCCATCGCCAACGCGATAATCATTGCTACTAGCCAAGGGACCCCCATTCCATAATTGCTTCCTATGAAGGCTCCAACTCCTACGGGGGCGGAGGCTATGGTTGCCCCAAGTATGATGCTGAGAATTCCAAACCCAGCCATCAGCAAGGGAGTAAAAACAGCAATACCTTCTGGAATATTGTGAAGCATAATCGCAGTCATCATTGGTTTAGTCAATGAATCGTGAGTATTGGCTCCAAGTGCGATGCCTGTTGGAAAATTGTGTAGGGCAATACTGAATCCTGAATCCGTGACAAAACATCTTTACAATGGTCGCAAACCGTTGATACGATAAGGGAAAACGACGTTGACGATTCTTCATCAAGTAGGTGATATGATGAAAGATTTCCCGATTCGGTTTGTATTGACAGATGAAGCGATTACCCCAAGTGCTGGGCTTGCTCTCGTTGGCTACTTACTCCATCGAACGAAACTGGATAAACGGGTAAACGCACTTCGGCTTCCAACGGTTCGTCGAGAAGTGCACATTTCCCATAGCGATGTCATTCGCTCGATGATTGGCTTGCTTGCCACAGGAAAAACGGATTTCGATCATATCGAAGCGTATCGTCAGGACGATATCTTTTCGGCATCGATGGGGATTCAGCACGTGCCTTCCTCTCCAACCTTGCGACAACGACTCGATCAGCTCGCTTGTCTTCCGATGACCGAAACGATTCTTTGGGAGGAGTCCATACGTCTGTTGATTCAACGACATGCCACTTTGTCCCCTTGTTGGACCAAAGGAAAGACGACATGGCTTCCCCTTGATATAGATGGTTCCCCATTTGACAACTCCGATACGAAAAAAGAAGGAGTCAGTCGAACGTATAAAGGATTTGACGGTTTTACGCCGTTGTTTGCGTATGCAGGGAAGGAAGGGTATCTCGTTCATGCCGAGTTGCGTCCAGGGAAACAACATGTGCAAGACAACATGCCTTCGTTTTTAACTACCGCCATCCGTCGAGCTCGTCAACTGACTTCATCTCGTCTGTTTGTCCGCATGGATGCAGGAAACGATGCGGAAGCGAATGTGCACGTATGTCTAAAGGAAGACGTGGACTTTGTCATCAAGCGAAACTTACGCCGAGAATCGAAAGCGCTTTGGTTCCAGATCGCTTCGCAAAAGGGCAGACGCATCGATGATGGACAAACCGAAGGAGTACAAACGTATGAGTTATGCCTTCCACAGACCGCAGCGATCGATGGAAACACGTATACGTACGTTCAAGTCACCCAAGTGACGGAACGAACGATGGAACGAAATGGACAGCTGATGCTCGTTCCTGATTATGAAGTGGAAAGCTATTGGGTGCGGCTCAAAGGATACGAGCATGTTCGAATGAGCGATGTGCTCGCGTTGTATCATGACCATGCGACATGCGAACAGTTTCATAGCGAACTGAAAAGCGACTTAGATTTAGAGCGGCTTCCATCTGGGAAGATGAAAACGAATGCGCTCGTGTTGGTCATGGGAGCCTTCGTTTACAATCTTCTTCGTCTGATTGGACAAGATCTATTAAGCGATCCGAGACATCCGTTGCACCACAAAGTGAAACGCCGTCGCATCAAGACGATTATTCAGACGGTGATCACGATGGCAGGTCGACTCGTCCGCCGATCACGACAGATCTGGATGAAACTGACGCGAAGGAGTGGGTACAGTATACTCCTACTGAATGTGTATCAAAAATGGAAAGAGGCAAGATAACAAACAGATGTTCGGGTACTCATATCCATCACTCCCCCCTGTACTTTTTTTGTCTCTTTTTTGGTTTGTATCTCCATAAAAGAGGATTTATCTCGTTTTCAAACATGAAAGTGGTGCAGGGAATCATCAAAAAAAGGGATGTATGGATCATATATCCATAGAACTAACACCAAAATCAAAGTTGATTTCCAACCATCACGGATTCAGGTGAATGTTAAAAATAGACCAGAATGTACAAATAAGTCTTTTTTAGCGTCATTGGTAATAATGATCACATGATGGGAAACCTTTTCTAGATGCTTATAAATAAAATAACCAAAAATCAATCCGACAATAGCAATAAACCAACCTCCAATTTCTATGCTTTCAGGCAAAATTTCCATCGTGACCAGTCCAAATATCATACCACTACATACTGAAAAAATGGTTGGCGTTCCTTTTTGCCAGCCTTTAAACAACCAAGCAATCACTCCGCCAGATAACATTCCAATAGCAGAAGCAGAAAACCCTAAAAGCCAAAGTGAGTTCATCCATCATCCCCCTTGTACTAAGTTGTCTTTACTTTTATATCTGCCAAACTTATAAAATATGCCTTAAGAAAACAAAAAATCCTCCACCGTGGGAGGATTGTAAAGCCTTCGTTTTCGGAAAAGTGAGGTTTGTTTATTATAAAGGCATTGGAGTTTTAGTTGGTTTTGCGTAACCTTCTTTGTACTTTTCATCAATGTAATGGCGAATTTCCTTTATAGACTTACCTTCTTGTTTCATTTTAATGGATTCCGCTGCGATTTGTAAGCAAACACCACAACGAGTACCGTGGTCATCCCAGACAACAGAACCATCTTTATTGATTTTTTTGACAAAGCAATTCATACTACTTTTATGTCCCGCACTCTCGGCACAACCGCAATAACAAGGAATCCATTGTAACAACTCTATTGATTTGCCAGCAGCTTGATATACCAAGCGGACCTCTTCACTTTGACCTTTCAAAAAGGTCGGTAAAACGTCAGCAGAAGCAGTTTTTTCTTGCAAATCCCCATTGGAAGAATGCTCTTGATGTGATTGTTCTTTATTGGAACTGCAAGCCGAAATGATCAAAGTGAGCAGAAGTAAAACAATCATTCCCTTATATTTCATCCTTGTCACCTCTTATAACATTAGACATGACTAATATATCATAAGGGGTGGACATATTCAGCGTAATAATAAATTGTTCAAAATATTGTCAATTTATAAAGCTAAATCAACATATTATATTAGTCAACTATAATATGATCAGTTATAATAGGTACCGTCAAGAATTTTGTGTAATGCAAGATAGATAGGGTATCTCTGAAATGGATTTGGAATGGATAGGGGACTAGTTTCCTCCACACGAGGGACTGAATATTCAGTCTATTGCGCAGAAAGGGAGAATCCCCTTATCGTATTGGTTTGATATTTACATTATTTGGTTAATTGTAACGTTCTTCAAACATTCGCTCGAGGGCTTCCTGTGCTTCGGCAAATCCTCTTAACTTTCGCCCTGCCCATTTCTCATTAAAATCTTGGATGGTCAAATACACGACTTTTTCCGCGGCTTCTAAACTGCTCAAACTGTTCATCGGCTTTAGACGTTTCCGAATCTCTTTGATCGTTCGTTCAATGGCATTGGTTGTATAAATCACACTTCGAATACTGCTCGGATAGTCCATAAAGGTGAGAAGGACATCCAACTCATTTGCCCACGATTGGACTTCCCTTGGGTATTTGTGAGACCATTTGGATTGAAACTGTTGAAACATCTCCAATGCGATTTCTTTATTCGGAGAACGATAAATGAGTTTCAGGTCCTCCGCCATTTCGAATTGATCTTTTTTCCGAACACAACGGAGATAGCAGCCGTTTCTCCTATTCGGTGTTCGAGCCTGTTCGATTTCGAGGAAATGTTTGATTTCTTCCCGCATAATCAGCTCTAATTTTTCTTTCACAAATTGACGAATAACACTTTCCAGTTGATTTGCCCAGTCGACATTCGGTATACTTCTTTTAGACATAGGTAGGGTTCTCCTTTCTCTAAGATTTTTGGTCCAATCAGAGAATACCCTACCTTTTTTCTTTTGTTCTAGCAAAATGTTTTACACAAACTTTTATACATCACCAATCGGTCAGGGTGACTTTTTGGTAATACTGCTTGCTGATATAACTTGTGTTTAAGCATTGAATGGATTGGCAATTTGCGAATTTTTTCTATGTTTATCAAACTTCCTTCATTTTCCCGGGCTTTTTTGATTATGTCAAAAGGAATATCCGGATGGACAAAATAATTTTCAATCTCAGCTTGAGTAACTCCCAGCTTTCGGGCTATCGTGACAACCTTTACTCCGCTATTAACCATTTGATCAATCAACATATGTTTGTCTAACCACTTTGTTGTTTGATGATGGAACATCCTCCTTAGCAACTTAATTCGTTGTTCCGTTTCATTCGAATATCGCTGAATAACGCAAAATATTTTTGGGCACCTTTTATGCATTTCATTCATTTTTTTATATGCTAAGTATTCTGGGTACCCCGCAACTAACCAATATTTATCTTCCGTTCGATCCTTTTCAACAATAACATGGCTGCTTAACTGATCCCCTCCCTCTAATATTTTGACCATTTTCTCTACTGCTCTTTTTGAAACATTTTCAACGTATATGGGGACAATTTTATCTAATTCAATGGATTCCATCCAAATCCCATCAAGCTTCATTCGTACCCCTCCCCATCATATTTTGTAAAACTATATGAGAAGGGAAATTTGTCTAATAACAATAAACCAGCATTAGGAATCCAATATCCTAATGCTGGTTTGTAAAAAGAGATCGTGTCATATATGCTTGTTTCGGATGGTTTATTTGCTCTGGATATAGCGGTTCTAATTTCCCTTCCTTAAGCAATCGTGAAATGTACTTTTTGCGAAGAGGATCCATCTGCCTATTCAGTAATTCACTTAATTCTTTGAGCGTTAACGGCTTAATTGCACAAAGATTTAAAATGATCTCATCCATTTCGGAAGGATGTAATCTCTTTTTCTTTCTTGCCAATTCAGAAATATCCAATAGCACTTTTTCATGATCTTTTGTTTGTTCGTTTTCGTTAGGTCCGGAGTTAGCAGCGTTAGGTCCGGAGTTATTAACATTAGGTCCGGAGCTTATCCGATTATATCTGGAGTTCCCTATAGACTTTTGATGAAACATTTCCGTTAGCGTATATTTTGTACCTCTTCCTTGTCCATTTGGTTCTAAATATCCTTTTTCCACCAGTCCGGATAATAATTTGCTTATTTCATCACTCTTTTTATCTGTCAGGCTTTGCAATCTCGTATTGGTCACATAATTTTCTTGATGTGCCGTCACTAAAATTAATACTTCATCATTGGTTAAAAACTTATAATGTTTCCCAAGAACTGCTTTTAGAAAATCGACGCTTTCCTGCGGTAATAATGAAGTTGTTCGCAACGTAAGAATCGTGCGATCCGGCTGAAATTCTTCAATTAATTCTGGGGCAGTCCAATGTTGTTCTTTCCACGCCAAATGAATATTCTCAATCCCCGACCCTGCCCGTTCACCAAGTCCGATTAACATAAACATTTTAAAAATCGTTGGATTTCTCGGATCACTTATTCCACCTTTCAGTGCTTGTTGCAAAGGAATCCGAAGAACACCCGGGTTGGAAAATCGAAATAACATCTTTTCCTTTTCGATAACAATTCCGCGTCGCCCGTAGTAATCGGCATGAGCCAACGTATTGACTAAAGCCTCACGAAGAGCAGCGTGCACCCTTGTATCATCCTTGCGAAAAAGCCCCTCCATTTGAAAAGGAATGTTTAAATCATCCGTTAGTCTGCGGATCACTTTAAAATAAAAATCATACAAATTCCCCGACCAAGTGCCGTCGGAAGAAATAATCCGATCTGTCCATCTCTCCCCCGGCACATCCGAACTCTTTTCCCGATATTCTAAGAAATACTGCGGTAAATACTCTGTAATGCTGCGCTCTTCCCCAAACATGAGCAACCCGGCTAATGTTAGCCCTTCCTCGTTGGTTTCGCGTAGCCTTCCCAAAGCTCCAATTTTATATAAAAAGTCCTTCAGTTCTAAACCATTCCAAGGATGATCTGGTTTCAAAGAAGAAAAGCGATTTCGATAACTTCTCACCGATTCCATATTCAAATCATTTAAACCGTAATTGGGAAGAACTTTGCTGTCTTGAGGAATTGGAGATTGATCCGCTATCATTCGCTGTACTTCTTCTTTTGTACATTTATAGTCTCCTTCATAATTGCGGCGATATGTACCTGTAAAAGGATTATGACCAATATAAATTGGCTTGTCCTCACGTGAAGCTCTTGGAACATAAATTTTCACGATTTCTTTTCCGTCAACTTCAACAATTTCTACATTTCGATCCACTAAGATATTTTTGCTAATTCTTTGTGGATTATTAATTCCGTCCCAAAAGTCTTTAACTAACTTTTTTGCATCAACATGGACTGGGAAAAACTCTTGTCCTTTTTGCTCGACCCCAAGCAAAATAATACCGCCATTTGTATTCGCAAAAGCAGAATACGTTTCCCAAACATCTTTCGGTAACCCGCCTTTGGCTGCTTTACATTCCAATTCGGCATTTTCTCCATCGTCTATAATACGCAACAAATCCTTCGCGTCCATTCCGTCATATATCCCCTTTAAATTTCTAATATTTACTACAAATTATTTGACAACGAAAAGAAACAATCCTTTTAACATTCAACAAATTATACAATTTTCCATTTGTCAAAGAAATTTATGATTCACCAGGACAAAATGTATTACAAACGTTATTTTAGCATGATCACTAAACATTATCGAACCATACAGCAACCATGAATCAAATGAGCAATAATTAAAAATTGCAACATCAAACAAATAAAAAAATCACTTTCGTATACAAGTGATTCCACATTTACATATTTAAAGCTCCTTTGCGAAACGAAGCCCATCCTTCGTTCATGATTTTCGTCTCCAGCTGCGGCCAAAAATAAAGCATTTCCTCGCGCATCATCGTTAAAATGTCGCGTTGCCAATCCTCCAGTTCGCGGCTGTATTCTTCAATGAACAATAGCACATCTTTTTCCGGTTGCGGCGGAAACTTGCGCCGTTTTTTTCGCGGCGGCGTTTTCAGTTTGTTCCGCTCGTCAAGCGACCATAAATCGTCGTACGGCGTCGATGTTTTCGGAGGCTCCTCCTCTTCGTACACTTCCGTATCTTCCCACGTCCATGACAGCTTCGGCCGCAGGAGCGAGGGATCGATATGCTCCTGAATGGCCAAGACGGCATCCAAAAATTTTTCCACTTCCAATTTTCCGTATTGATGTTCATAATGCTTGATCCGCTCCGCTGTCGCCGCCATGCTTTCCACCATATCGCGCTTCGTGTTGCTGAAGCGGACGTTGTTTTTGAAAAAGTCGCTGTGAGCCAACACATGGGCGACGATCAGCTTATTTTGGATGAGCGTATTCGTATCGAGCAAAAACGCGTAGCAAGGATCCGAGTTAATGACAAGTTCGTAAATTTTGCTTAACCCTAAATCATAATGAAGCTTCATTTTGTAAAACTGTTTCCCAAAGCTCCAATGGGAAAATCGCGTCGGCATTCCGTAGGCGCCAAACGTATAAAGAATGTCCGCCGGACAAATTTCATAACGCATCGGATAAAAATCAAGGCCAAATCCTTCCGCAATTTCGGTAATTTCGGCAATGGCCCGTTCCAGCTCTTTCAGCTCGCCCTTCCGCATCCATCTCCCCCCTTTTTCCTCTTATCACAATGTATGAGGGAAAAGAAATTTTGATACGTTGAATCATTGCCCATGCTTTCCATTTCTGCCTGCCGTCCGTTATAATTTGTGTTGTACACGACATATTTCCATAAAGCGTGGTGATCGTTTGCATCAATATTGGCATCATTTCATTGAACATTTTGGCTACATCGGCATTATGGTTGCGCTGATGCTCGGCATCGTCGGGCTGCCGATCCCCGACGAGCTGCTGTTGACATATGCCGGTTACCGCGTTTCAACGGGGGCGTTTTCGTATCCGCTCGCTTTTCTTTCCTGCTGGCTTGGAGCCATCATTGGCATCTCGCTCAGCTATATGCTCGGGATTACGCTCGGGCTGCCGTTTTTGCATAAATTTGGTCCGAAGCTTCATCTTACGGAGAAGCGGCTCGAGCAAACGAAAGCGCTTTTTTCGAAGCTCGGCCCAGCGGTATTGTTCATTTGCTATTTCATCCCCGGCGTTCGGCATCTCGCCGCCTTTTGGGCCGGCATGAACGCCTACCGTTGGAGAAAGTTTGCTTTGTTCGCCTACAGCGGGGCGATGGTGTGGGTCGCTGTCTTTTTGACGATCGGCGCCTATTTTGAAAGCCGCTGGATGGCCGTCAAGCAGTACATCCATGCCTACCGTCCATTCTTATTTCCAGTCTTTTTGGTCGCTCTTGGTTTCGCCATCTTCTATTGGTACATCCAGCAAAAGCGAAAAACACCGGGCTAATCTCCGGTGTTTTTCATTCTCTATGCGCGCTATACGTTCTCGCGCGGGCCGCGATGGTACGTTTCCGTCAGCAGACCCATAAACAGGCCGAATCCGAACATAAACATCGAGGCCCCGATAATGCTGAGACTGATGATCGTCAAGAAATAGTCTTTGTTGTAAGCGCTTGCGATAAAACTAAGCAAAAACAGTACAACTCCGACAATCAATCCCACTGACGCCATCCATTTGCACATGTTGATGATTTCTTGCCCTTCGTGCCGTTTGTTCATTCTCATCATCCCCTTATTTTGAGGATACTATCCTTGTCACAAAATTGCAACATTTATTTTTCCTTTTTCGTTTTCATTTCGGTTATAATTTATATTTTGCCTTCTGTCGCAACATTTACAGGGCAACAAAACGCCCCGCCGTCATACACTAACAATGACTCCTTCTTGATAAAGGAGGCATGCCGCTTGAACACCGTCGACTATGATAAGGCGCTCTATTACACGCATCGCTCCGAATGGGACAATTTGCTCATTTTAATGGTGCGTACGCCTGATGATATTCTGTCGAAAAAAATTGAAAAGTTTCTCCACGCTTATAATTTTGAACATGACTACTCCGTCATCCAGGAGCGGTTGCACGCCTTGCTTCGCTATATTGACCATGCGCTTGAAGTGAGCGAACAAAAAATGGGAGTCGAGCAGTACGCGCAGTTTTACTCGTAAAACGAACGGGGAATTGGCCGATGCCAATTCCCCGCAGATTGTGCTGATCATTGCGCATAAGAAGGCGAAACGGTGCTAAGCACATCCTTTACGCGTTGCATGACGGCTTCTGTTAAGCGCGCTAGTCTTTCTTCGCTGTCCCCCAGCGACGTCCCTTTGACGCCGAAGTACGCCTTCATTTTCGGCTCCGTCCCTGATGGACGCAGACAAAACCACGAGCCATCCTCCAAGATATACTTGAGCACATTGGATGTCGGCAAATTAATGGCCGTTTTTTCGCCGGTCAACGTGTTCGTCCGCTCTTTCGTTTTGTAATCCTCAATCACCGTCACCTTTTTCCCCGCGGCCTCCACCGGCGGCTGTTGGCGGAACGACGCTAAAATCGCGGCAATCGCCTCTGCTCCTTCTTTGCCTTTCAGCGTGAGCGATCGTTGTCCCTCGCGGTAATAGCCGTACTGGTCAAACAATTGCAAGAGCGCCTCATACAACGATAGCCCTTGCTTTTTATAAAACGCACACACTTCCGCCGCGAGGACAGCCGCCTGCACGGCATCTTTGTCACGGACAAAATCGCCGATCAAATACCCATAGCTTTCCTCATATCCGAACTGGAACACATATTGCCCTGTTTGCTCGTATTCCTTTATTTTTTCACCGATGAATTTGAAACCGGTCAACGTATCGACCGTCTCAAGACCAAACGATTGGGCGATCGCCCGACCCAATTCAGACGTCACGATCGTTTTTAAGACAACACCATTTTCCGGCAGAGTGCCTTGAGCTTTTCGTTGCGACAGCAAATAGTGGAGCAACAAGCCGCCGGTTTGATTGCCGGTCAGCACGACATAGTTTCCCTTGTCATTTTTCACCGCCACGCCCAGCCGGTCGGCATCCGGGTCGGTGGCGATCAACAGATCAGCGTTCACTTGCTTGCCCAACTCCATCGCCATGGCGAAGGCCGCGTGTTCTTCCGGATTGGGCGAGGCGACCGTCGAGAAATTCGGATCCGGCAACTCCTGCTCTTTGACGACAAAGACGTTTTGGTAGCCGAGCTCAGCGAGCGCGCGGCGCACCGGTTTGTTTGACGTGCCGTGAAGCGGCGTAAACACGATATGGATCGCCGTTTCCCGAGCGAGCTCCGGATGGATGGAAATCGTTTTGACCGCATGGATATAAGCATCATCGACTTCGCTTCCGATGATGCGAATAAGGCCTTTTTCTCTTAACGTTTTCTCATCTTCCACATGAATGGCGAGCTCATTTTCGACTTCATTGACATAGCGGATCACTTGGTCGGCGACAGCAGGCGGCAGCTGTCCCCCGTCCTCTCCATACACTTTATAGCCGTTATATTCGGGCGGATTATGGCTAGCGGTGATGACAATGCCGGCAAACGCCCGCAAATAGCGAACAGCAAACGACAGTTCCGGCGTTGGACGCAATTCATCAAACACGTATGTTTGAATGCCGTTCGTCGCCAACGTTTTCGCCGCCTCCATCGCAAATTCCGGCGACTTATGCCGGGAGTCATAGGCAATGACGACCCCGCGTTGCTTCGCCTCATCGCCAAACGATTGTATGTATCGCGCCAATCCTTCCGACGCTTTTCGCACCGTATACATGTTCATTCGGTTCGTCCCCGGGCCAATCTCGCCGCGCATGCCGCCGGTGCCGAATTCGAGATTTTTGTAAAAGCAATCCTCCAGCCATCGTTCATCATGGCGGCGTTGTTCCAACAACCGCTTCAATTCCGGATCGAGCTGCGGCTCACGCAGCCATTGTTCGTATTTTTGTCTCCACTCCATCGCTGTTCCCCCTTGATTTTCATTTTCCCTGTTTATGTATTCGCTCCCATCATACAATATACCTGCCAAAAGAAAAAGGATGCCCTGGAAAAAATGTGGGCATCCTTTTCCCCCATTACCCTTGCGGCTGCGACGGTTCGGAAATGCTCGTCAACGCCTGTTCAGCCGCTTCGTTTGATGCGCTGTTCGTCGCAATATCGCCTAACGCAACAATGCCTTGAAGCTGGTTGTTTTCCACGATCGGCAAACGGCGAACTTGATGTTGGGCCATGACATTCGCGGCTTCCTGTACGCTCATATTCGGCGTACCGGTGACGACTTGGTTCGTCATGACCTCCGCTACTTTGACGGTCGACGGGTCTTTTCCTTGGGACGAAACACGCAACGTAATATCGCGGTCCGTAATCATCCCTTTGACTTGCCCGTTTTCCACAACCGGAAGCGCCCCAATATTTTTTTGGCTCATGATTTGCGCTGCTTCTTGCACCGTTTGGTTCGGCGAAATCGTTGCGACGTTTTTCGTCATAATGTCCTGCACTTTGTTTCCGCTGTTGTTCGTCAATGTGATCCTCCCCTTTCACCGATTAGTATGGCTCGTTTGTCGAGCGATATAGATAGAAAATGTTGTTTTCTTTCCTGCCCTTTGCCGGTTATGAATGGACGTTCCGTTTTCCATCCCTTATAATGGAGCTGAACAGTGTAAGATCGGGCAACGGTGTCTGCAACGGAAGAAGGGGAGAAGGATGGAACAAGAAAAACGCGCGGAACACTTGCTTTTGGCCGCATGGGCGACTGCGCTCATCGCCACCCTCGGAAGCCTTTATTTTTCGGAGGTGCTTGGGTACATTCCGTGCGACCTGTGCTGGTTTCAACGCATTTTTATGTATCCGCAAGTCATCATTTTAGGAATCGCCATCGTGCGCAAAGACGCTGCGGCAGCTCGCTATAGCTTCACACTGTCATTGATTGGCGGGGGTATTTCTCTGTATCATTATGGATTGCAAAAAATTCCGCTGCTTCAAGAATACGCCATCAGCTGCGGCCGCATTCCGTGCACAGGGCAATATATAAACTGGCTTGGATTTATCACCATTCCATTTTTGGCGTTCACTGCCTTTATGATCATTATTTTGTTAAGTTGGACCGTCATGCGCCAGCAAAGAAAGGAGAGCGAACGTTGAAAAAACTGCTCGCATTTGGCGGCATCATTGTCGTCCTGTTCGCTGCGATCGCGTTTATTACGATGTACGAACAAAAAGAAGCCGCAAGCAACAACCCTTACCATAAAAGCGAGCTGAACCCAGCCACTGTCGCCCAACTTGACGACCCGAACTACCGCAACATTATTTTGCCCGCGGAGTTGAAACAGCAGCTGGCTGACGGCAAGACGCTCACCGTTTACTTTTACAGCCCGACATGCCCGCACTGCCACCGGACAACGCCGATCGTCGTGCCGCTAGCAAAGGAGCTTGGCATCGATTTAAAGCTGTTCAACTTGCTCGAATTTGAAGACGGTTGGGACATATACCATATTGAAGCAACCCCGACCATTGTCCATTATGAAAACGGCAAAGAGGCAAAACGCATCGAAGGATACCATGATGAAAAAACGTTTCGCCGATGGTTTGCCTCACTGCCAATGCCAAAAAAATAAGGAGCTGCGCCTTTTACAAGACGCAGCCCCTTGCCCTACATCACCCACTGGTTCACAGCGGGAACATACATGCTGCACGGCATCGCCCGCTTATGGAGAAACTGCTTGGCCCGAAATGGAAAGGTGATTCCATGACGAGCCAAAATTTTTTGGTTGCGGGCAAACAGCCATTCATATTGGTCGCACTCTCCATGTTCCCCCATATATTCGATGACGGTAATGAGCGACTGCAGCGCCGAAATGATTTGGAAAGCCTCCTTCATTGTTCCATTATATGCCACATGTTCGTGATCTAACGAAAGAATGCCCCACTCCTCAAATTGACGGATTTGTTCGTCATCGAAGTAATACGGGAACACATCGGTATAAAAGTAGTTGAGCAAATACTGCATGTAATGCTCTTGTTCCGGAGTCGCTGCATACATCATTTTCAACGTCCATACCACCTTTTCTCGCCGCAATGCTTGCGTTCTCCATCATGAAGACGATACTATGAGTGTACCATATCTCGCGCAAGGATAGGGGTAGAAAGTGTTTCCACAGCTAACAAACAATTGGGAGTGTGACAACCTTTGTGGACAAGAAAAGGCGATTGGCTGGAATGCATCATCCCTAGCTGGTGGAGCGGTTTGACGATTGAACAGCTCCTGAAAGACGTATGGGCCGCCTCGAAAAAGCTCGCCCACCGTTGGCGGATGGAACACGGCGTCAAACTGAACGGCCAGGCTGTTCCCTGGAAGACGGTGCTCAACGAACGCGACCGGCTTCAGCTTTACGCATATGAGCCCGAGCCGTCGTTCATCGTTCCAGAATATCGGGAGCTTTCGATTTTATGGGAGGACGACCATCTGCTCGTCTTGAACAAAGAAGCCGGCATCGACATTCATCCGTCCGAACCGGGGCAAACCGGCACGCTCGCCAATGCGGTCGCGTTTTATTTGCAGTCGCAGGCAATTTTAACAAAAGTGCGCCACATTCACCGACTTGACCGCGACACGTCGGGAGCGATTTTATTTGCCAAACACCCGCTTGCCGGTGCGACGCTCGATCGGATGCTCGCCCACCGTGCCATCAAGCGGACGTACGTCGCCCTTGTTCACGGTCGTTTGTCCCCGAAATCAGGAACCATTTCCGCGCCAATCGGCCGCGACCGCCACCATCCAACGCGCCGGCGCGTCTCGAAGACGGGGGCAAAAGCGGTGACACACTATCGCGTCATCAAAACATTCCCGTCAACATCGCTTGTTGAGCTTTCTCTCGAGACTGGACGGACGCACCAAATCCGCGTCCATTTGGCCCATCTCGGCCATCCGCTCGTCGGCGATGTGCTTTATGGCGGCAAACCAGTGTTTCATCGCCATGCGCTTCATGCCGCTAAGCTAACGTTCCGCCATCCGTTTACAAACGAAGAGGTCATTTGTCTCGCGCCAACAAGCGATTTTCCCACCGACCTTTCGCGCATTTACAATTGATCTACTCCGCCGTCCTTCAATGGAGGAGGGGATTTCTCGGCCGAAACGAGAAAAGGCAGACGCCCCCGTCTGCCTTACAAACGCAACTCCTCCTCTTCGGCGCCTGCCGCCTCCTCCTCTTTGCTCGGCTCTTTTTTTGCCACTTCCAGCGATTTCACATGATGGCCATCCATTTCCTTCACCGTAAACAAGTAGCCATCGATTTCGACACTCTCGCCTGGTTTGATATCATAATGCTTCGTTAAAATCCAGCCGCCGATCGTATCGACGTCATCATCGTCAATGTCCAGCCCAAGCAAGTCATTCACTTCGCTGATCAACACTTTGCCATCCAAGATCAATCGATCGTCCATTTTTTGAATCAGCGGCATTTCATCAATATCAAACTCATCTTGGATTTCGCCAACGATTTCTTCCAAAATGTCCTCGACTGTAACCAGTCCAGACGTGCCGCCGTATTCATCGACCAAAATCGCCATATGGATGCGTTCTTTTTGCATTTTGACCAACAAATCGTGAATGGCGATCGATTCAATCACTTGAATGATCGGGCGGATATAGTCTTTCATCTGCTTTTCGTTGGACGGATTGGCAATAAAGTCCGTAAACACCTCTTTCACGTTGATGAGTCCAAGCACATGGTCTTTATCGCCGTCAATGACCGGATAGCGCGTATACTTTTCTTCGCGAATGATGTCCAAGTTTTCCTTGACGCTTTTGTTAATATCGAGCGCCACAATTTCTTTGCGCGGCACCATAATTTCTTTCGCTATGCGGTCGTCAAAACGAAAAATGTTATTGACATAGCGGTACTCTGACTGATTGATCTCCCCGCTTTTGTAGCTTTCGGATAAAATGAGGCGCAACTCCTCCTCAGAGTGGGCGATTTCATGCTCCGCCACCGGCCTGAGGCCAAACAGGCGCGTCACGAGCCGCGCAGAGTTGTTGAGCGTCCAAATGAACGGATACATGATTTTGTAAAACCAGATGAGCGGCTGAGCCGTAAACAGCGTAATCGCTTCCGCCTTATGAATGGCAAACGTCTTCGGCGCTAATTCACCGACGACGACATGCAAAAAGGTGATGAGCGAAAACGAAATGATAAACGCTAAAAAGTGGGAGACGGATTCCGATAAATGGAGGCGTTCAAACAGCGGCAGCAACATCCGCGCCACCGTCGGCTCCCCGAGCCAGCCAAGGCCAAGCGAGGTGAGCGTAATGCCGAGCTGGTTCGCCGATAAATAGCCGTCCAAATTCGAAATCACTTTTTTCGCCGCGACCGCCCGTCGATTCCCTTCATTGACAAGCTGATCGATGCGCGAGCTGCGCACCTTGACGATCGCAAATTCAGAAGCGACAAAAAAGGCGGTGCAAGCGATGAGAAACGCCACCAACAGCAAACTGGCTATATCCAATTCGTCTCCGAGCGCGGATGAAGCGCCCAGGTTACACCTCCTGCACACAAAAGTTTCCATTGCAGCTGATAGACGATGATGCCGCTGGGCCGCCTTAGGCGGCCCAATATGTTACGATTCCTCATTATTGTTCCCTTGGGTGAAAATGAGCACATATTTCAGCAGTTCAAACACGGCGATCAACGTTGCCGCGACGTATGTCAGCGCCGCCGCGCCAAGCACTTTGTTTACGCCTCGCGCTTCATTTGGGGCGATCAACCCTTCAGCCAGCATAAACCGCTTCGCCCGTGCGCTCGCGTTAAACTCCACCGGCAAGGTAATGATTTGGAAGGCCACCGCCAGCGAGAAAAACAAAATGCCGAGTCCAATCAGCGAAAATTGATGGAGCACAAATCCAACGAGCAACAACAACGGCGCAACGCCCGAAGCGAAGTTCACAATCGGAAACATCCGGTGGCGAAGGACGAGCGCCGCGTAGCCTTGCTGGTGTTGAACGGCATGGCCAACCTCGTGGGCGGCAACGGAAATGGAAGCGATTGAACGCCCATAAAAGACCGGCTCCGACAAACGGACCGTGCGGGAAATCGGATCATAATGGTCGGACAATCTCCCTGGCACGACCTCCACCGGCACATGGTGCAGCCCGTGGCGGTCTAAAATCATGCGCGCCACTTCCGCCCCCGTCAACCCCGATGAGGCTGGAACTTCAGACCAGGCATTGAAATTGCTTGATACCTTCCATTGCGCCCAAAGCGATATCAGGAAGGCGATAAAAATGAAAATATCCATCGGATGGAATAGCATCACAGCACCCTCCGTTTTTTCAATGTTCATCAAATGTGTATACTATTATTTATTGTACTTGCTCACCTTTTCATACGTCAAACGGCCCGCTCCGGTTTCAAAAAAAAACAGCGCCTGCATCGAGGCGCTATTTGGCTCATGGGAACATCAAAAATTGAAATTGTCTGGGTCAGGACCGACCCGTTTGTTCAAGTTCAACGCGTCGATCTGTTTCATTTCTTCGTCGGTCAGCGAGAAATCAAAAATATCAGCGTTTTCCTTGATCCGCGCCGGCGTCACCGACTTCGGGATCGTCACAACGCCGTGTTGCAAATCCCAGCGCAACACCACCTGCGCCGGCGTTTTCCCGTACTTGCGCCCAATGTCAACGATCGTCGGTTCGCTTAAAATTTCCCCACGCATGAGCGGCGACCATGCTTCAAGCTGGATGCCGTTTTCCCGGCAAAACGTAAGCAGCTCTTTTTGCGTCAGGCGTGGGTGATACTCGACTTGGTTGACCATCGGCTTAATTTCGCAGTCAGCCATCACATCTTGCAAATGGTGAATTTGGAAGTTGCTCACTCCAATCGCGCGCACATAACCGTCTTTATACAACTTTTCCAGCGCCTTGTACGTCTCTTTATACTTCCCTTTCACCGGCCAGTGAACCAAATACAAATCGACATAATCGAACCCGAGTTTTTTTAAACTTTTGTCAAACGCCTTCAGCGTCGTCTCATACCCTTGGTCGGTGTTCCACACTTTCGTTGTCACAAACACTTGTTCGCGGGGAATGCCGGATTCGCGGATCGCTTGACCGACACCTTCTTCGTTTTCATAAAAAGCGGCTGTATCAACATGGCGGTAGCCGATCTCGAGCGCGGTGCGCACCGCGCTTCTTACTTCCTCCCCTTCTTTGACTTTATAAACGCCAAGGCCGACCCAAGGCATTTTCACCCCGTTATGCAAAGTGGCGCAATCTTGCAGGCCGTTCATATCCTCTCCTCCTCGAGCGTCATTATAGTTTCATTATGGGAAAAGAGGGAAAGAAAATCAAAATATATGCTTGCTCTCCTTTCTCACTTCCCCGCGTCCCTCTTGTTCTTTCTTTAGGGGAAAATCAACGCAAAAACGAGGGGAAACGTTCCCCTCGCGCTGTCATTGCATTCCTTCTTTCATCCATTCGGCGATTTGCAGCGTGCGGCGCCTTTCCCGACGCAGTCAGAAACATGCGAACGGAAAAGCTGTCAATGGGACTTGCAGAGCGCTCCTGACTCTTATTTGGCCACGCTCATCGAGGCGCGCTCCACTTCAGCTTCGTTCGGATGAAACTCGTTTTCCATTTTCGAAACAACCACTGTCGCTACAGCATTGCCGATAATATTCGTAATCGCCCGCGCTTCCGACATGAAGCGGTCAACCCCAAGCAACAAGGCGATGCCTTCGACCGGAATCATCGGAAATGCTGCCAACGTTGCAGCCAGCGTAATAAAGCCGGAACCGGTAACCCCTGCTGCCCCTTTCGAAGTGAGCATTAAGACGCCAAGCAACGTCAGCTCTTGCCAAATGGTTAAATCAATGCCGTACGCTTGGGCGATGAAAATAGCTGCCATCGACAAGTAAATCGATGTGCCGTCTAGGTTAAACGAATACCCTGTCGGAACGACAAGACCAACAACCGATTTCGAGCACCCGTATTTTTCCAAACGCTCCATCAGCCGCGGCAGCGCTGATTCAGACGAAGACGTGCCCAAAACAAGCAACAGTTCCTCTTTGATATAAGCGAGAAACTTAAAGATGTTAAACCCATAAAACTTGGCAATCCCGCCAAGCACGACGAAAATGAAGAGCGCCATCGTAATGTAAACAGAACCCATCAATTTACCGAGCGACACGAGCGATCCGAGGCCGAACGTGCCGATCGTGTACGCCATCGCGCCGAACGCGGCGATCGGCGACACCTTCATTACCATGTTGACGACGCCGAAGAAAATTTCCGCCAGCCGTTCAAACAAGGAAATCACTGGTTTTGCTTTTTCCCCAAGCGCGGCAGCCGCTAAGCCGAACAACACGGCGAAGAAGAGCACCGGAAGCAGTTGGCCGCTCGCCATCGCGGCAACGACGTTGTCGGGAATGATGCTTAAAATGAAATCAACAAAACCGTGGCTTGTTTCTTCCGCTTGTTTCGTGTATTGTGAAATGTCGCCGCCTTTTACTGCATCGGTATGAAACCCAACCCCTGGTTTGACAAGGTTGACGACGACAATCCCGATCGCCAACGCAAACGTCGTGACAATTTCAAAATAAATGAGCGCCTTGCCGCCGATGCGGCCGACCTTTTTCAAGTCGCCCATATTGCCGATTCCGATGACGACGGTGAAGAAAATGATCGGGGCGATCACCATTTTAATCAGCTTAATAAATCCGTCTGCCAATACTTTCAACTTCGCGCCAAATTCCGGAAATGCAAATCCGACAATGATCCCTAAAATAATGCCGATGATGACTTGCACCGTCAAGTTTTTCAGTTTTCTCCGCATTTCTCCCACTCCTTTCGATATTTTGGCAACGCTTTCAACATTATCATAAAGAAAAATCGTTGAAATCAAAATATTATGGTGATAATGGTCGTTTTGGTCTTTTTGGTCTTGACCTTTTTTGGCTCTTCACCACAACATGTTACTTGACAAGCAATACGGTTTCCTGCACAAAGATGTGCCAAAATCACGGATTTGTTGGTTTTCCTTCACAAGCGTAAATAGGGTATGTTCAGAAAAAATCAAGTACAACTTTTGGTGAAGAGCCACTTTTTTGCTGTTCAAAAACAAAAAAGCTTCCGCCCGCGGAAGCCTATTGCGATCCTCTCATTTCATTCAAAAGCCTGGAACCAAACTGCCTCGTAAACTCGTCGTACAGCGGGGCAAACTTCTGCTCCCATTTCCGTTTCTCCTCTTCCGACAGCCGGTAAAGGAAGACATCTTCACGCCGCTCGAGCTGCTTGAGCTCCCGTTCGTTTTGCTCTTTCGACTGCTCTAAATTCCAACGCGTCGCTTCAGCCATCGCTTCGGTTATTTTTTGCTGGATGTCTTTCGGCAAATGGTCCCAAAATGACTGATTCATCATGACGGCGTACCCGAGATATCCGTGATTGCTGATCGTAATATACGGTTGAAATTTGTAAAACCCTTTCGAATAAATATTGGAAATCGTATTTTCCTGCCCATCAAACTTATGCTGTTCAAGCTCCTGATAAACGCGGTCAAATGAAACGGCAATCGGTTCACCGCCAAGCAAGCGAAACTGCTTTTCAATCACTTCGCTCGGCATAATGCGAAAACGCAAGCCGCGAAAATCGTCAGGGGCGATGAGCGGACGGGTTGTGCTCATCATTTGCTTAAATCCATTGCTCCAAAACGCCAGTCCTTTCATTCCTTTTGCCTCCAGCATCCGAAGCAGCTCGGCGCCCACTTTTCCAGTAAACACGCGGCGCACGTCGTCCTCATCGCGGAACAAAAACGGCAAATCGAGCACTTGCCATTCGGGGACAAGCTCTGTCACCTTTGAAAATGATGGCGCGATCATTTGCACGTCGCCGCGCAACAGCGCATCAAGCTCTTCCCCATCCGAATAAAGCGAGCCGTTCGGGAACACTTCGACTTTGACGCGGCCGTTTGTTTTTTGCTCGACAAGCTCGGCAAACTTTTGCGCCGCCAGCCCTTTTGGCGTATTCTCTGCTACGACATGGCTGAAATAAATAATGATTTGCTTTTCCAATCCTTTTTGCTCGTCGTCATAAACAAGTGGTTCACGTCCCAGTTGACGGCTAGCTGCCCAGCCGACTAGACCGAGGCCGACAAACAAAAGGATTGTCCATGCTCTCCACTTTTTCCCCATTGTTCACACCATTCTTCCATCCTATTGCTAAAATGGCACTCCAACGGAATGCTCCCCGCCGACTCGAATCATTGAAGCAAAAAAGCGGCTGGAGCCCACCGATTCGGTTTGAAAGCAGCAATCGCCACGCCTTACGTATGCACCATCTTCTATGCTGGCGGGCAGAATATTTGTTCCCCACCGCCATTTTACACCTTTCGTTTCTTTCCATTCAAGAAGATTTGGTATAATGAAAAAAACGTTGATTTATTCCTTTCCCGATTCATATGGCATGTCCAACAGCCATCACGACTGCCAAAAAGGAGTTCCGCCATGAACCGGCTGCCGATTCGCTGGAAAATTACGATGTTGATTTTCGCCATCGTCAGCTTTTCCATGTTGCTGAGCGGTGCATTCATCATCAGCGACTTTTTCCATACAAAGGAGGAGGAACTCAGCCAGCGCGCCTTATTGACCGCGCGCACCGTCTCCGAGCTGCCCGAAGTCAGGCGCCATATTGTCGGAAACAAACAAAGCCGGGCGCTGATCAATCCGGTCGTCGAGCGGGTGCGCGTCATTCACAGCGCCGACTATATCGTCGTTCTCGATATGAACAAAGTGCGCCTCTCCCATCCGCTTCCGGCAATGATCGGCACGATCTCCCGCGGTGCTGATGAGGGGCCGGCATTTGCCGAACATACGTACACTTCCAAAGCCCGCGGGGAAATCGGGACAGTGGTTCGCGCCTTCGTTCCCATTATGAACAGCGATCACGAACAAATTGGCGTCGTCATCGCCGCCTACCGGTTGCCGACGTTTTTTGAAGCCATTGATTCTTTGAAAGAAGAAGCTGCCGTAGCGGTCGTTTTGTCGCTCGTTGTCGGTGGAATTGGTGCATGGCTGCTCGCCTCCCATATCAAGCGGCAAATGTTTGAGCTGGAACCGCATGAGATCGCCAAGCTGCTGATCGAACGGACGGAAGCGTTTAACGCCATGCACGAAGGCGTCATCGCCATTGACAGCGATGAAAACATTACCATCTTCAACGACCGGGCAAAACAAATGCTCGGCGTCAAAGGGGATGTCATCGGCCGGTCGATCCGTTCCGTCATTCCAGACACACACCTTCCGGAAATCTTGGAAGTAAACAAGCCGATTTACAATAAGGAGTTGCAGATCGGCAATTTAACGATTTGGAGCAACCGCATCCCGATCAAAGTCAACGGGAAAACGGTCGGCGCCATCGCCATTTTCCAAGACCGGACGGAAGTGAAGAGACTCGCCGAAGAACTGACGGGCGTCAAGGCGTTTGTCCACGCCTTGCGCGTGCAAAATCATGAATACATGAATAAGCTTCATACGATCGCCGGCCTCATCCAGCTCGGCCATATCGAAAAGGCGCTCGAGTACGTCTTCCAAGTCACGGAGGAACAAGCAGAACTGACACAGTTTTTAAGCCGCAACATTAAGGACGAAAGCATTTCTGGATTGCTCTTAAGCAAAATCCGCCGCGGCAAGGAGCTCGGCATCCGCGTGACCATCGATCGGCACAGCCGGCTGCACCGCTTTCCGCCGCATCTCGATCACCATGATTTTGTTGTTCTCCTTGGCAATTTAATTGAAAACGCCTTCGACGCGTTCCGTGATGTAACCGACCGGGAAAAAGAAATTTACATCAGCATCGAACAAAATGAAGACATTTGTTCCCTCTCGGTCGAAGACAACGGCCAAGGCATTGCCCGTGAGCATATCAACCGCATTTTTGATGAAGGCTTTTCAACCAAAGGGGAGAGCGGTCGAGGCATCGGCTTGTATTTGGTGAAGCAAATTGTGGAAAAGGGAAACGGGCGCATCGATGTGCAGTCGGAAAAGGGGAAAGGAACGGTGTTTACGGTGACCTTTGACATGTGAGGTCCATTTAGGCAACGGCGGCCGCGAAAGACACCCCCGTCGAGACGAAGGAGGAAAAGGCTATGTATCGCGTGTTGTTGATCGAGGATGACCCGATGGTGCAAGAAGTGAATCGGCAAATGATTGAACAAGTCGACGGCTTCACCGTCATCGGCCTCGCTGGAAACGGTGAAGAAGGACTCCGCCTCATCGACGAGCTGCACCCGGATTTAGCAATGATCGATATTTACATGCCGCAGCTGGACGGCCTTGAAACATTAAAACAAATCCGCGCCCGCGGCCATGAAGTCGATATCATCGCCATTACCGCGGCGAGCGACATTGAAACGGTGCGCCGCGTCCTGCAAAACGGCGCCTTCGATTACATTGTGAAACCGTTCAAATTTGAACGGCTCAAACAGGCGTTGGAAAATTATCGGACGTTCCGCCGGTCGCTTGCGGAAAAGGAATCGCTCACCCAGGTGGAACTCGATGCCCTAAGGCGGGCGGCTGAACAACCGGCCGGACCGTCCTCCGAGCTTCCGAAAGGACTGAATGAGGTCACATTGGAAAAAGTGATCGCCTATTTGCGCGGGCACCGCTTCCCTGTTTCCGCCGAGGAAGTGGCCGAAGGAGTCGGCATCGCCCGCGTCACCGCCCGCCGCTATTTGGAGTACCTTGAGAAAACAGGAAAAGTCGTGCTCGATGTTCAATACGGCGGCGTCGGACGACCAGTGAATCGGTACCATCTGAAAGCAACATAACACGGCGCCGTTTCACTTGGCTTTAAGCTGGTTGTCAGAGACGGAAAGCCAGGCCTTATTATGCCGTATCCCGCACCAGCAACCGGGCAGGCAGCTCTTCCTGTTTTCGCGCCACACGGCCTGTCTCCAGCCAATGGTGAAGAAGGCGGAACGCTCTTTCCCCGAGCGTAAAATGGGGGAGTGCCACGGTTGTAATGCCCAGCATTTCGGCCAATGGATCATTATCAAAACCAATAACGGCAAGCTCATCTGGAATGCGCACCCCGATTCGGCGCGCATGGAGCACGATTCCGGCCGCCACTTGGTCACTCGTCACAAGCAACGCGCTCGGCCTCTCCTCCATCGCGATCCATTGCTCCATAACCCGCTTTCCATCTTCAAGAAATAGACAACCATCGAAAACCCACTGCCAACGAGGAAGGACGCCGACTTCACGCAACACATCCTGGTACGCCCCTGCCCTCGCTTGGCTGTTCGGCCCGGTCATTCTTCCGATGCAATAACCGATGCGCCGGTGCCCCTTTTTGATCAAGTAGCGAAGCGCTTGGACAAACGCTTGGTAGTGATCGATATAGACAGTGAAAAAATCATACCTTTCCACCTGCTCACATAAAACAATGGGACCGTCTTCCTGATAAGCCGCAAACGCTTCCCAGTCCACTTCATGGGAACATACGATCAACCCATCCATTTGCTTCATCCGCAGCCGTTCCAACGCCTCAAGCTCCCTTTCCACCTCATAGTTTGTCTGAAACAAAAGCAACTGGTAACCATAACGAAGCGCCTCTTTGGAAATCCCTTCGATTACAGCGGAAAAATAAGGATGGTGAATGTACGGAAGCATGACCCCGACAATCGCTGTTCTTCCCTTCGCCAAGTGAACGGCTTGAATATTTTTCACATATTGAAGCTTCTGGGCTGCTTCCCAAACTGCCTTCCGCTTTTCCTCGCTCACATACGGATATCCGTTCAATACCCTCGATACAGTGGCCACCGACACACCCGCTTCTTTCGCCAAATCACGGATGTTCGCCACGTTCCCACTTCCCTCCATAAAAGCTCTTGACTTGAAACGCGTTTCATACATTACATTCATCCTGCCATCTAGTTCTAGTATACACGAGGAGGTGACCGCATGCTTTGCGGATTGGCTTCACTCATTCTGCTCGTCGCCGCTGTTTGGGGCGGGGCGCATATCGCCTTGCACGCGAAACAAACAAAAAAATAGGGAAACGAGTCTGTTTGTTTCCACCGTTTCAATTGGTATAATGGGGGGTATATGGAACGTAGGGAGGAATGAACATGATTCGATACTGGAAACTGTTGTTCTCTCTCGCTGTCGCCTCCGTCTTGCTGGTTGGCTGTGGAACGAAAGAGCACGAGACGACACAGGCGGCAAAGGAAGAGCAGACAGCCGACGATCCAAAACCATCGTCTGATGCGCCGTCATCCACAGAACATTCTTCCTCGAAAGAAGCAAAAGAGCAAACATCACCAACCGGGAAAGAGGAAGAGCAATCAACGACAAAAGAAGAGCAATCTGCTGCTTCACAACCGACCGTTTCCTTGTCCTATCAAGAAGGGAAACAAACCATCACGAAAACGGCAACGCTGCAAACGAGCGACAATCAACATTTTTCCCTCTATGTTTTGGAAGGATGGACCCTTGACGCCGAAGAACCGGGCGCCGATGTCTTGCTTCATGGCGACGCATTCGCCCGCATCCGCTTGCTTTCGGAGGGGGAAACAAACTACGAGCAACTAGCGCAAGAACATGCCCAAGCGGTTGACGCCAACGCCGCCCGCCAACAAACGAACGGATTGCCTAAGCCGTTCGCTGATGCCGTTTGGTACACTGCCCAAGCGGACGGTGTCACCGTTCATGTCATCGCCAGCGCCCAACCAACGCCGATGCTATTGACCGTGCACGCTCCAAGCAACGAAGACGTGCTTGGCGCCGTACTCGCCATGGCGGCGACGCTGCAAAAGCAATAACTTATTTTAGGGAGGGCCTCGCCCTCCCGCCTTTCCAAAAAGAAAAACCCTCTTTTCGCCATATGAAGAGGGTCAAACGAGCTGCTTGCTTTCTTCTTTGCGGAAAAATGTTCTCATCGCATGGAACACATCCGATTTTTGCTTCAAAATATAATAGCGGAATTTTTCGTCTTTAATATTGCGATACGCCGACATGAGCGTGGAATGGCGGTTGTACTGGTTGACTTCCCCGTACCCAAACATGTTCGACACTTTCATCAGCTCTTGAACAAGCTTCACGCAACGGGCATTGTCCGATGTCAAGTTGTCGCCGTCGGAGAAGTGGAACGGATAAATGTTGTAGCGCGACGGAGAATACTTCGTTTCGATCAGTTCAAGCGCCTTGCGGTAGGCGGATGAGCAAATCGTCCCGCCGCTTTCCCCTTTCGTGAAAAATTCGTCCTCGCTGACAACTTTCGCTTCCGTATGGTGGGCGATAAAGGCGATCTCAACGGTTTCATATTTCGTGCGCAAAAAGCGCGTCATCCAGAAGAAAAAGCTGCGTGCCATATATTTTTCCCACATGCCCATCGATCCGCTTGTGTCCATCATCGCCAAGACGACCGCCTTCGATTCTGGCTTGACGACTTCGTTCCACGTTTTAAACTTCAAATCTTCGCGGTAAATCGGATAAAAACCTGGTTTGCCATTCATGGCATTGCGCTTGAAGGCAGCGAGCATCGTCCGCTTCTTATCGATGTTCCCCATCAGTCCGGTGCGGCGGATGTCATTAAATTCGATATGTTGAGTTACATTTTGATCCAGCTCTTTTCGTTGCAAGTTGGGCAGCTCCAGTTGGCTAAAGAACGCTTCCTCAATCTCCATCAGTGACACTTCAGCTTCGTAATAATCTTGGCCCGGCAAATCGCCAGCCCCTTGGCCTTTTCCTGGCCCTTGCCCCTCCCCGCTTCCGTCTCGGGCCACGACATCGCCGACTTGGCTGTCTCCGTTTCCTTGGCCGACGTGTTTGTTTTTCTCATAATTGTAGCGGATTTTGTATTCATCGAGCGAGCGGATCGGAATTTTAATCACATCGCGCCCGTTGGACATGATAATGCTTTCTTCCGTAATTAAGTCGGGCAAATTGTTTTTGATCGCTTCCTTCACT
This sequence comes from Geobacillus sp. PK12, assembly GCF_004123125.1. Classification (NCBI taxonomy): domain Bacteria; kingdom Bacillati; phylum Bacillota; class Bacilli; order Caryophanales; family Anoxybacillaceae; genus Geobacillus; species Geobacillus sp. PK12. The sequence goes on along the minus strand of NZ_SDKL01000047.1, from coordinate 8,565 downwards.
TTTTCTTGATGGCGCTTTTGATCATCATATCCTTTGCGGTGGAGGGACCAGTCTTCTTTCGATACAACAAAATTCCCCTTCATGTTTTCCCCTCCTTTGAAAAAATCATTTTCACACTTTTCGCTTTCCCGCATATACTTATGTTGGCGTCATCAAAACGGGCCATCACGATGCCAAGTTGGTTTATTTTATCGTATGCAAAAATTCAAAATAATTGACCAATGAATGAGGAAAATAGAAAAGTAGACAAGCCCGATTATCAGCTTCGCGCCCTCTTGTTCGCTTCCTTTTAGCGAAGCTCGCTGCGTCGTCTTCGCTCGACCCTCCCTGTGCAACTCGGTCAGACAGGGGAGGAGGATAAAAAAAGCATGCCTCAGCGCTTGAGGCATGCCTAGCGGTTCAACAAGCTGCCGACATAACGGAGCAATTCATTGGCTGACGTGGAGTTGTACCCGTATTCATCAATGAGGCGGGCGACGACTTCGTTAATTTTTTTCAACTGCTGCTCATCCGGTGTTTTCGTCGACGTTGTAATTTTGACAATGTCCTTTAAATCCGCAAACAATTTCTTCTGGATCGCTTCCCGCAACCGTTCATGTGAATTATAATCAAACCGCTGTCCTTTTCGTGCATATGCCGAAATGCGAATTAAAATTTCTTCGCGAAACGCTTTTTTCGCATTTTCGGAAATGCCGATTTGTTCCTCGATCGAGCGCATCAGCTTTTCATCCGGATTCATTTCCTCACCCGTAAGCGGATCGCGCAGTTTCGTCTTGTTGCAGTACGCCTCGACGTTGTCCAAATAGTTATCCATCAACGTTTTCGCTGACTCTTCATACGAATAGACGAACGCCTTTTGCACTTCTTGTTTTGCGATTTCATCATACTCCTTGCGCACGAGCGAAATGAAATTCAAATACCGCTCGCGGTCTTCCTTCGTGATCGACGGATGCTGATCCAATCCTTCTTTCAACGAACGAAGCACGTCAAGCGCATTGATCGACGGCACTCCTTTGCGGATGATGCAGGCAGAAATGCGGTTGATGACATAGCGTGGGTCGATGCCGCTCATCCCCTCATCCGGATGCTCCTTTTTCAGCTCCTCCACATCGACCTCGCTGAATCCTTCAATCATTTCGCCATCATACAAGCGCATTTTCTTCAATAAATCCACATCCGGCCGCTTCGATTCTTTCAGCCGCGTCAAAATCGTAAACATAGCCGCAATCCGCAGCGTGTGCGGGGCGATATGCACGTCGGCGACGTCGCTTTCGCGGATCATTTTTTCATAAATGCGCTCTTCTTCCGAGACGCGCAAGTTGTACGGAATCGGCATGACGATGATACGCGAATGGAGCGCCTCGTTCTTTTTGTTGGCAATGAACGACCGATATTCCGTTTCGTTCGTATGCGCGATGATCAATTCATCGGCGCTGATTAAAGCAAACCGCCCAGCCTTGAAATTGCCTTCTTGCGTCAGCGACAGCAAATGCCAAAGAAATTTTTCATCGCACTTTAACATCTCTTGAAATTCCATAATCCCGCGGTTGGCTTTGTTCAGCTCGCCGTCAAACCGATACGCGCGCGGGTCAGACTCGGAACCGTATTCCGCGATCGTTGAAAAATCAATGCTTCCCGTTAAATCGGCGATGTCTTGCGATTTTGGGTCAGACGGACTGAACGTCCCGATGCCGACGCGGCGGTTTTCCGAGAAGAAAATACGCTCCACCAGCACGTCTTCAATGCGTCCGCCGTACTCTTTCTCAAGCCGCATCATATTGAGCGGCGACAGCTCACCTTCAATGCGAATGCCGTACTCACGGTAAAAATCGTCGCGCAAATGGTGAGGAATGAGGTGAAGCGGGTCTTCATGCATCGGGCACCCTTTAATCGCATAAACGGCTCCGCGCTCCGTTTTGGAGTACTCCTCAAGCCCGCGCTTCAGGAGCGTTACCAACGTCGACTTCCCGCCGCCGACCGGCCCCATCAGCAGCAAAATCCGTTTCCGCACATCAAGCCGCTTCGCCGCCGGGTGGAAATATTCCTCAACGAGCCGCTCAAGCGCCTCCTCAAGCCCGAACAGGTGCTGGCTGAAAAACTTATATCGTTTCCGCCCATTCACCTCTTCGACCCCAGCATCTTTGATCATATTATAAACACGCGAATGAGCCGACTGGGCCACCCACGGCTTTTCTTTTAAAATCTTTAAATACTCGGCAAACGTTCCTTCCCATTTCAACTTTTCTTCTTCTTCCCGATACCGGGCGATTTTTTGCAAAATATCCATAAAGGACCTCCTCACCCTTGGATGTCTAACAGCAAGATTATTACAATTTATGCGAGGATGTCCCGTATCATTCGCCGCAAAAAAAATTTTGTCTCCTAACAACCAGCTGCGGTCATTCACATGCTTGGCCATATTCGCTATAATAAAGAGGGAAACGCCTGCCACTTTCATTATGAAGGAGGAACAAACGATGCGCACGTTGCTTGTGCTAGGGGTTATCATTGCGTTTTTGACGGCCATTTTCACCGCTGGCTATGAAGACAAACCAGGCGTCAGACAATAAGACCAAAAAAACGACCTCCAGAGCGAAGGTCGTTTTTTTGTTTATGACAACCCATAAAACCGTTGTTGGCGCAACGCTTCGTACACTAAAATGGCCGCCGTGTTCGACAAGTTTAACGAGCGCACTTTGTCATTCATCGGGATGCGAAGGCAACGATCCATATTGGCCTCAAGCAGCTCCTTCGGCAATCCGGTCGTTTCACGGCCGAACACAAAGAAAATATGTTTTTCTGTATCGCTGAAATCAAACGAATCATAATACCGGCGCCCGAATTTCGTAATGAAATAAAACTCCCCTTCCGGAAAGCGGGCGAATAGTTCGTCAAGCGAGTCATAATACGAAATATTGACATACGGCCAATAATCAAGCCCGGCGCGCTTTAACATTTTATCATCCGTTGAAAACCCAAGCGGACGAATCAAGTGAAGCGCCGTATCCGTAGCCGCGCATGTGCGGGCGATATTCCCGGTATTAGCCGGAATTTCTGGTTGGTACAGTACTACATGGAGCGGCATTTCGTTCACCTCAGCAACATCGTTTATTTGCGGTCAATGATGTGAAAAAATTTATACCGAATGTTTGGCGTATAGGCGCTTGAATCTTCATACGACCAGTAACGCATGCGGCTGTTTGTCGTATGGGCGTTCACAAGCGGCATCCCGTTCTGATCTTTCGCCACCACAATCGTTGAGTGGTCGAAGCGTCCGTCCCCTTGAAAATCATAACAGATGACATCGCCTGCCATCAATTGCTCCGGCTCCGCCACTTCCACCGCCTGCAAGCCGATGCGCGACCCGCTCAAATACCAACGAAAAGCATGGGCCACAGCCCAGCTGTAACTCCAACTTCCGTTTTGACACCACCATCCCCTCGCACGGTTCGGATAGCCCGTCATCGGCGCCCCGCCTGCATACAAGCATTGAGAGACAAAATTCGTGCAATCCACCGGAAACGACGGAAACACCGGGTTATGCCGATTCCACCACGTTTCCGCATACCGCACCGCCCGGGCGCGGTCATACTGGTAAGAAAGACGCTCCCCCGTCCATTGCTCTCGTTCGACGCGCGGCGCCTCCATATACCCCCCCAACCGGTTGATCGGTTCATCAGCTACAAGCTCACCGCGAACAAAACAGGCGCATCGCTCCTCAACCTGTTCTTCTATATATAGTGAACCCCTTTGCTTAATTAAAAATTGATGGTGGGCAATATACATCACTTTCGCTTCCCGCTCGATGGTCTGCCTGCCGATAATTTGTCCCCGGATCGTGCAACGGACGATCTCCGCACCGCGCTTTTGGCAAAGCCGTTGCTTTCTTGCCGCCTCTTCGCTTCGGATATTGCTTTCCGACACAAACGAGCGGGCTCGCTCATCCAACCACGCGCGCAACTGTTTTTTCATGCTGCTTTCCACCACTTTCGTTTTTGTTACTACCTTATGTGGGGAAGCTGCGTTTTTTTCCCTATTCCTTTGCCTCAGCCAACAGTTTCAGTCCTTTTTCAATCTCAGCGATCACATCGGCATCCGCCTCCGTTTGCCGCGCGGCCTCCAAATAAGGCTTAGCGCTTGGATCCCCGATTTTCCCGAGCGCCCACGCCGCCGTCCCGCGGATGACTGGACGGCTATCCTCTTTCAACAAACGCAGTAAGTGCGGCACCGCGGTTTGGTCTTTGTAATGGGCGAGCGCCAGAATGGCATTGCGCTGAATCGGCTTTTTCCCACGCCATGAACCCGCCATGGCCCCAAATGTTTCTTTAAATTCACGGTTGCTCATCTGAAGCAGCGGGATGAGTTTCGGCTTTACCGCTTCCGGATCCGGCTCGAATTCTGGATGCAAATGAAAGTCTTTCCCCTTATTTTCCGGGCAGACTTGCTGGCATGTATCGCAGCCGTACAGCCGGTTCCCGATTTTCTCCCGAAACTCGTCGGCCAAAAAGCCTTTCGTTTGCGTTAAAAAGGAAAGGCACCGCTGTGCGTTCAGTTGTCCCCCTTGTACAAGCGCCCCGGTCGGGCAGGCATCAATGCATTTCGTGCACGTGCCGCATCGGTTTTCAACCGGTTCATCAGGGGGAAATGGAATATTCGTAATCATTTCTCCCAAATACACATACGATCCAAACTCCGGTGTAATAATAGAGCAGTTCTTGCCGCTCCAACCGATCCCTGCCCGTTCCGCCACCGCCCGATCGGCGAGCTCTCCGGTATCCACCATCGAGCGAACGCGGGCATGGGGCACTTTGGCCAGCAAAAACTCCTCGAGCTGCTGCAAACGTTCCCGCAACACATCGTGGTAGTCCTTTCCCCATGAAGCGCGGCAAAAAACGCCGCGCCGTTCCGTCTTTGTCCCCCGCGGCGCATTTTTCATTTTGGACGGATAGGCAAGAGCAATGGCAATGATCGATTTTGCTTCCGGAAGAAGCAATGAAGGATTCGTCCGTTTCTCAATATCTGGTTCCTCAAAACCGGACTGATAGCCGAGCTCCTGCTGGCGGCGCAGCCGTTCCTTTAATTCAACAAACGGATCAGCGCTCGCAAATCCGATTTTATCAATGCCGATTGACCGACTATACTCAATGACTTCCCGCTTTAATGCCATAACATCCATCGTTTTCCCTCCTTTCGTCATATATGATAAAATGAAATCCGAGGTGATCAAGATGAAATTCGTGATATCAGAACAACTAAAGCAACGCCTTCCTTCTGGTAAATTCGGCGTCATCCGCTATCATCATATCGAGGTCAGCGATTCACCGCAAATGTTAAGGGGGCGGCTTGAGCTGTTTCAAGAATCTCTTTACATCGAGCTGCAGGAAAAGTCGATTGCCGACATTCCTGAGATGGTCGAATGGCGCCGTACTTTCAAACAAATCGGAACGGACCCAAGCCGCTATCGACCGTCAAGTGAAAGCCTGTACCGACGCATCCAGAAAAAAAGCTTCATTCCGCCTATCCATTCAGCGGCAGACATAAACAACTTTTTTTCACTCTATTATAAAATTCCACTCGGCATCTATGATCTAGACCGCATCAACGGGACAGTGACGCTCACGATCGGCACGGAACAAGATGAATACATCGCGTTAAACGGCCGCACAGTCAACTTTGCCAACAAACTCGTCAGCAAAGATGAACGAGGGCCGTTTGGCAGTCCGATCGTCGATTCGGAGCGGACCGCCGTGACGAGAGAAACGAAAAACGCTTTGCAAATCGTTTACTTTCTCCCATCAACGCCAGAAGAAACCGCCAAGCGCCAGCTTCAAGCCATCCAAACGATGTTTGTGCAAATTCATGGCGGCGAAGCCGACGCCCAATTGTTCGTTTGATCTTCTCCCCCCACTTTCCTGCCGTTGGAAACGGGGGACTCCCTCCCTACTTGAACGCTCTCCCACCTACGCTCACGCGTGGAAGTGGGGGTCTTCTCGGTTTAGGGTGATAAATAAAAAAACGCAATGCCTCGTTCTTTAACGAAACGAAACACTGCGTTGTCCCCAAGCATCATAACATAATTTTAAAGCTAACGAGAGACATTATAACAGACTTCCACACGCATCGCAAGAAAAAAACGCAAAAATCGACAAAAGAAATTGTACAAAAGGGCACCAGAATCTCTGGCGCCAGCAACCAGTGACCCGTACGGGATTCGAACCCGTGTTACCGCCGTGAAAGGGCGGTGTCTTAACCACTTGACCAACGGGCCATTATGGCGGAGAAGGCGGGATTTGAACCCGCGCGCCGCAAAACTGCGACCTAACGGTTTAGCAAACCGTCCCCTTCAGCCACTTGGGTACTTCTCCGTAACATGGCTCCGCAAGTAGGATTCGAACCTACGACCTACCGGTTAACAGCCGGTTGCTCTACCGCTGAGCTATTGCGGAATGATGAATAACTATATGTTATGCACATCTTCCAAATGTGCTCGTTGCCTCTTCCTCTGCCAGCTAATTCAAGGAAGCGAGATGCGTCGAGGCAACTCGTAGCGAATTCGAAGATGTGAAGCTCGTCGCTCCGCTTTTGCTGTGGAACGATGGGGCATTGTTCGCCCATTATTATAGCGAATAGCCAAAAAACATTCAATGGAAAATAATGGGCCTAAGTGGACTTGAACCACCGACCTCACGCTTATCAGGCGTGCGCTCTGACCAGCTGAGCTATAGGCCCATAAAAAGCGGGTGATGGGAATCGAACCCACGACATCAGCTTGGAAGGCTGAGGTTTTACCACTAAACTACACCCGCATAATTTTTGATGAAACACCCATCACAATCTTTCATGCCTCTTCCTCTGCAAGCTAATTCGAGGAAGCTGGATGCGTCGAGGCAACTCGAAGCTAATTCAATGATGCAAATGCTCGTGGCTGAGGTTTTACCACTAAACTACACCCGCATATCATTTAGTTGAACATCCGCCACGCTGCTTCCATGCCCCTTCCTCTACCAGCTGATTCATAGAAGCCAGATGCGTCGGGGCAACTCGAAGCAGATTCGATGATGCAGATGCTCGTGGCTGAGGTTTTACCACTAAACTACACACGCAAATATAGAATATAATGAAAAGGGCGACTAGTGGGAATCGAACCCACGCATGCCAGAGCCACAATCTGGTGCGTTAACCACTTCGCCATAGTCGCCTCGATCTGGTGCCGGCTGCAGGACTTGAACCCGCAACCTACTGATTACAAGTCAGTTGCTCTACCAATTGAGCTAAGCCGGCACATTTAAAATTAGCTAGTGATTCATGTTGTCTGCCTGGTTGTGCCTCTTCCTCTCCCAGCTAATTCGAGGAAGTCAAATGCTCGGTGTCCCTTCCTCTGCAAGCTTATTCAAAGAAGCAGGATGCGTCGGGACAACTCGCAGCAGATTCGACGATGCGAATGCTCGTCTCTACCAATTGAGCTAAGCCGGCACATTTAAAATTAGTTAGTGACTCATGTTGTCTGCCTGGTTGTGCCTCTTCCTCTTCAAGCTCATTCAAGGAAGCCTCGTGCGTCGAGGCAACTCGCAACAGATTCGACGATGCGAGTGCTCGTGGCTACCCATTGAACTAAGCCGGGGTGGTTTGAACATCTGACATGTCTGTGAACTACTCCCACTTAGCTTTGCATGAAGCAGGAATCTTCTTTCGGAACTATGATAAAAATGGTGGCTCGGGACGGAATCGAACCGCCGACACAAGGATTTTCAGTCCTTTGCTCTACCGACTGAGCTACCGAGCCGTATTATATTTTTCACACTGCCTATTGATACCGCTTTGTGCCTCTTCCTCTGCCAGCGGATTCGACGATGCTGGATGCGTCGAGGCAACTCGAAGCGAATTCGATGAAGCAGATGCTCGTCTCTACCGACTGAGCTACCGAGCCTTATCTTATTTTTCCCTTGTTCGTTGATGATTTTTGTGTCCCTTCCTCTACTAGCCCATTCGAAGAAGCCAGATGCGTCGGGACAACTCGCAGCAGATTCGACGATGCGGATGCTCGTCTCTACCGACTGAGCTACCGAGCCATATTTTTTCATCTTTCACAATTTTGAAAGAATGGCGGTCCCGACGGGACTCGAACCCGCGATCTCCTGCGTGACAGGCAGGCATGTTAACCACTACACTACGGGACCAATTTTGGTTGCGGGGGCAGGATTTGAACCTGCGACCTTCGGGTTATGAGCCCGACGAGCTACCGGACTGCTCCACCCCGCGGCGATAAGAAAGTAAATTAATTTGCACAATGCTCTTATCGTTGTTGTTCGTCGCCTCTTCCTCTACAAGCTGATTCAAAGATGCCAGATGCGTCGAGGCAACTGGAAGCGGATTCGTTGAAGCAAAGGCTCTTTGCTCCACCCCACGATGATGAGAAAGCAAGTCAGCTTTTATATTAAGATGGTGGAGGATGACGGGATCGAACCGCCGACCCCTTGCTTGTAAGGCAAGTGCTCTCCCAGCTGAGCTAATCCTCCACGAAATTGCCTAGCAGCGACCTACTCTTGCAGGGGCGCTGGCCCCAAC
>NZ_SDKL01000046.1:0-5024 GCF_004123125.1 Geobacillus sp. PK12 | reverse complement strand
GCATGGGAAGAATGGATCCAAAAAAAACGCAAAGTCATCGAGACAGTGTTTTCGATTCTCGTAGACCAATACCGGATCACCGACATTCGAGCGAATTCCATTGCCGGGTTTGAAGTGGCACTCGATGGCATCTTGTTGGCTTATTCCTTGGTCACACTAGGGCTGGTTGAGCGCTGACACTCAACTAGCACCACGGGTTTTTATCCATATTTAATAATGAAATTTTTAAAATCAATAATCATTCCCGTTCTCTCCATAAAGTCTACTCCTAAAATTCCGTCAAAACCATATATTTCTTTAGTCATTCCCAGTTGTAATAAAAATGATGCTAGCTCTTTTCCATCAATTATAACGTTGTTTACGATTTGTTCATAACAAATCTCGCTGTATCCGCCTACTCCGTACATTCGTTTTGTTCTTCCATTAATAATATCTAATTCGATACCAATTTGTGCGAGTGCATCCGTATCAAAAATGGTCGTAGCACAACCTGTGTCCAACAACACGTCTGTTAAAAGAACAGTTTTTTCACCACACTTTATTTCGACAGAAACAATAGGTAATCCATTTTCTATTCTTATATTCATACTCTCCCCCGAATCCCTATAAAATATTGTTCTTCTACCTCTATTTGCTCCTTACTTGTGTGAAAAATATATAATTCTTTCTCCGGAAAAGTTTTGTGCTGCTGTTTATAACCATTCCATGCATCAGACACACTATGATACCGATCGATCACTGCCATTTCCTTAATGATACGTTTGCCATTTTGTGAACAAGCCGAAATAGCCTCCACCAACACAAATTGATTCGGATATTGCTTACGTAACTCTGACCATTTCATTTGTTTGCCTCCATCTCTTTTTATTACATTTTATCACTAATCACCTTACATATATAAAGCAATATTTTTAAAATTTAAGCGTGGCAAGCAGTATGAGTACAATTTAATGCCAACGTCTAACATCATATCGATAGAAACAAACTATAGTAAGGGAGTTTGCTTGTCCTCTGCTTTTTCAATCGGGACCCTATTCGATATCGAGCAAAAATTTTTGACTAATATCCACAGTAATAAGTAAATTTTCATGTCCTTGCTACCATCTGAATACAATTTACAGAAAAGGTCCATGGGCAACGTTTTGCCCTCCACTCGGGCATGAAAATCACCACTCACCAACGTGGGATTTTCACGGAAAATGTTTCGTATATCGTTTGTTTCATCGTTATTTTCTGACTCATCTACCCATTAGCCGCCAAATATAAAAAATTACAAATATTGCATAATATCACATTCGATTTTGTCATCTTTAAAAGGTCTGGACGTATCTTTATTTGATTGGGATAAGAATCTAATTAAGGCTTACACTGATAATAAAAGCCTTACTCCCCGAACGAGCAAGGCTTAATCTAACAAGCATTTTTTATTAATTAAGCATCCCTATTCCTTTCAAATGTTGCCAAGCTTTTGTGATATGCGTTTCTTTAAATATCTTCCGCTTTCGTTCGTTCCAATTATGAATTTCTTTAATAATGGAATGAATATCGTCTTTTATATCCGGATTTTCTTTCACAACCCAATGTACAGTTGAAAGCAATTCCAGCCCATATGGAGTTTCAAACCCTTGAATGACATTCCGCACTTTTTCTAAATGTTCGTCAGCCTCGGAATCCCCCTGCAAATACTGTTCAGCTTCTTGTACCGCATTCGGTAGCAAATAAATTTCCGCATCCCGATTGCGGTCTCCAAAACCTCGAATAAAATGACCGTCCAAACGCAGTAGCACATGATTTAAGTTGTCCGCATACGGACCGTATTTCCCTTTCTCAAATCGCAATCTCATCGGCTCGCCGACAACCTGAAGAAAATAAGCCAACTTCTGAACTTCCAGCAATGACAACTTATACCCCGGAATGGAATAATCATTCATTAACATTAGCAATAACGCTCGAGATCTTGTCATCTTTGGTGGTTTTGTACGTATTTTGATTTGATCAGGGTTAGGGCTCCCTGCAGGCTCATACAAATGCACTTCCACCTCTTTTAAATGCTCAAAAGCCGCTTCAATTTTAGGACGTACTTCATCCCATCTAAGCCCACCATTTCCACAGCCAAGCGGCGGAAGCGCAATCGATTTTATATTAAGCTCTTTAACCACCTTTATCAAATCCGCCAACCCTAGTTCAATATCTTCCATCCGGGATTTATTTTTCCAATGGCGTTTTGTAGGAAAATTAATAATATATTTTGGGTTCAATAACGATTTAGTGGAAACGACATGCATTTTGCCTGGCTGCACTTCCTTGCGACGGCAAGCCTTTTCATACTCCGAAAACATTTCTGGATAAGCTTGCTTAAATTGCAGTGCAATTCCTTTCCCCATCACGCCGACACAATTGACCGTGTTTACCAAAGCTTCTGCTTCATCTTCCAAGAGATTGCCTTGTTTTAGGATGATCATTGCGTCACCTCCTTCAGTAGTACCAATGCGGCCGGACAGCTATCGGTTTATGGCAATGACATTGGTACATAATCTCTTCAACTTTTTGCTTCATTTTATCATTTTTAACCTCTTAATGCCTTAAAAATCATCGTTCCAGAGAACAATGAACATTAATCTGTATCCCATTACTAATCAAAAGGGACACAATTCTTTGAAACCCTTTTTCCCGAAAATCATCAGGCATGATCACAATCAACGTATAATCGGCGAGCGAATGGTAAAACTGCATTTTTCGGTCCACCTTCTCCGTATACCACTTGTAATGCGTCGAACCATATAGTCCGAAATATTCGACAATCCACTTTCTGCCGTTTTGTTCAATCACCCAGTCAGGGATATATACTTCGTCATATTCTTGGTTCACAAAACGACATCCTTCTCTTTCCACTTTCCCATCAGCGACCGCGCGAATCAAAAAGTTATGGATTTCTAGTTCTTCTTTTGAATCACACAATTGCCCGTCAATCCCAACTAGCAAATTAAATTCCTCAGGCTGAAATGTATATTCGGGGAATGATTCCATAATCCAACGGTAAAATTTGCTGTCGTAATGGCGATCGACCATGCTGATAAACCGCGGGAAATGCTTGCGAAAATACGCCCGATTTAACCGCGGCAACTCCTTGCGGTCGATTCCCCGCTTGGCACAAAACGTCCGCAACGCCTGCACCCGGTTTTGCGGTGAATGCCAATGTTGGTTCGGCACACGCTGAAACTCTGTCACATCATACTTCCCTGGAAACACCGCTTCTATAATCTCAATCGGCGAACCATGGTATTCATGCAACAGACCAGTCAACCCTTCCTCCATCAGCCGCTGTTTCGTCATAAAGCGCGGGACATCCTGCTCGGCTACCCCCTCCCTTTCAATCAAATCAATAATGGCCTGTCTGACATTCTTGATATCTTTCCAATAGCCGTTTGGTTTTGTGTGAAAATCATCGAGTGAAAATTGGTTGGGAAAAAGATATTGTATAAACTCTAGAGGCGAATTGCGGTGATGTTTTAAAGCTGCACTAAAACGATGCTTGATGAGCATTTGCTGCGTCACTTTCTTCGGCACGTCTTCGAACTGAATCTTTTCCATACGAAGCATGTCCATAAACTGCTCTTTCAAAAATTCGCGGTTTGTTGCATAACCTTGAGGAATTTTTTTAAAATCCGTTTCTTTAAAACGGCCGGGGTATAGGGCATTCATGAAGCGGTATGGGGAATGGCCATGTCGCTTCAAAGGGTTGGAAAATCCCCACTCAACAAGCAAATCGTAATTCACCTTTCTCGGTATTTCCACAATCCTGATTCCTTCCCTGCGCAAATGCCATTCCAATCGGTTGCGTATATTTTGAATATTGTTCCAGTAATTAATCGGCACTCGATTGAAATCAAATTCATTGTATCGGTCAGGATATACAAATTGAATTAATTTGCGAATAGATTTAAAACGGTTTAAAGCCCCCCAAAGCTTCTGTTCCTTTATGACGCCTCTGTTGATCTTGGGGATTTGTTCCTTCTTCAAACCAAGATGCACTTCTAATGCATAACGGACAATAATGATCACATTTTCGTCTTTTTCCCACGTACCTGAAGGAAGCGCCTTTCTTTTTCCGCTGATGAGCTCCTTATAGAGCTTCACAACCGGTAATTGAGTTAGCTCAGAAGGACAAATGCTTCGATAGTAATTGAGATTATCCATATGATCACCTCTACTTTATTATAACATAAATACAAACATATGTTCCGTAATAATTTAAATAAATAGAGCCTACTAGTCAGTAGACTCCTCGTTTTCACTTTTAAAATTGGAAATCATGATAGTGATGATGGATTCACTTCCTACTCTGCACTCGCTTTATTTGCAAAATTTCTTAACTCTTGTTTAATGAACCTATATCCTCACAATACTTATCCCATTCTGTTAAACGAACTACTTGACCTACTGTATAACCTGTATTAAATCAACCCATATATTAATAACCTGTTTATATCCTTGCTGTTGGGACATCACTGAACTTATTCAAACTCTTCACATTCTCCCCTCCTCCTAAAATAGAGAAATGGCCTTCCCTCCGAAGAGAAAAGCCCTAATAAAATGAACATGATATAGACGTATATTTTTTCTTGTAGGTACGATTAATACTATGGTTAATACCAGAGAAAAAATGAATATCAATCTGCAAAATTAAATTAACTCTATTTCATCTTCATATAAGAGTACTGATTTTCCATTTTCAAGTTTAATGTAATAAGCGTTCTCTTCCATAACACTCTTTTTGTATACAATTCCTTTTATTCCTATTATTGGTGGCATTGGCTGCTGAGTACGCCTTTTATGGCTATAGTTTATGTGCTTTACCCTGATTCTATCACCTGACGAGAATTTCATCAGAATTATACCTCCCTCTAGAAATGTTGATTTATCAAGGCTTTTCGGCCCCTCACGGGTGTCCAAAAAATATTTTTCGACAACATCTCTTACATCCTTTTTCAGTTTTGTGGATATCTTACAGACCTAGGGTGACC
>NZ_SDKL01000045.1:0-33696 GCF_004123125.1 Geobacillus sp. PK12 | reverse complement strand
GCATCGCTACCGACCCTCTCGGTGTGTCTGTTGGCAGTACGTGGCTTCCACACACAACAGACGGATCGACGCTCGATGTTTTACGGTTACAACGTTTCCTGTAACCAACTCCATACATCGAGTAGCAGTTATTGGAGTGCCTTTATTAAACGGTTTTCTCCACGCCTTTATTATATCATACACAAAAGAAAAGGGGGACGCGCATTCCTCTCCCACTTACTCCCTTTGGTCGTTGAAGTGGGAGTCTCCTGCGCGAAATAGGATGAAACAGGAAGGCTACCGCCCCATCCGCCGCATCGAGCAGCCAATTTTCCGCGAAGTGGAAACGAACGGCGAAACGATGGTTGAGCCGTGCGGGCGCATCATCGAATTTGAGGGGGTGCGCGATGAGCCGTAGCAACAGGTCGTTAGCACGGTTGCCCGCCGCCGCCAACGATTTGAGGCGTCGGCCATAGCGGCAAATGGCGAATGGGACGTTGCAGCCGGTTGTCCGGGTCGCTACAATAAAGAAGGGGAAAAATATAAAGAGAAGGAGATGACGCCATGATTCATCACACATGGGCGACCCGGCCGACGATCAAAAAAGTAAAGTGCGTTCACACGAACGCGGAAAAGTACATGGTCAGCAATGTATTGACGCCGGGCAAGGTATATGAAGTAAAAAACGAAACCGACGAGTTTTATTTTGTCATTGACAACAGCGGAAAAGTCGGCGGGTTTTACAAAGATTATTTTGAGGAAGTCAAATGATCGCGCCAATCACCAAGAAAAAACGGATGTCCAAAACAGGGCATCCGTTTTTTCGTTCAGCCGACGGCGCTTTGTTCTGCCGTCGGCGGTCCCACCCGACTTGCCGGCAACGTGATCGTCAACGTCGTCCCTTTTTGTACGGCGCTTTCGATCGTCCACGTTCCTCCCATTTGTTCGATGATTTTGACGGCGACCATCGCACCAAGCCCAGTGCCTTTTTCTTTTGTGCTGAAGTATGGCTCGCCGAAGCGGCGCACTTGTTCTTTCGTCATGCCAACGCCGTTGTCGGAAATGGTGATGACGACTGATGCCCCCCGGTTCTCGGCCGCAACATGGAGCGTGCCGCCGTTTGGCATCGCCTCAATGCTGTTTTTCAACAAGTTGAGAAAACACTGTTGGAAATATTGTACGTTTCCGATGACGACACCATGTTCGAGGGAAGAGGATACATGGATCGAATGCATATGCGCCATTGGCGTAATCATTTGCAGCACTTTCTGAAGCTGGGTGGCGACATCAATCGGCTCAGTCTCTTTTGGCGCCGGTTTGGCAAACGTCAAATAGTCGCGGATGATGGCTTCCGCCCGCTCGAGTTCCTCTAAGGCGATGCGAATGTAGCGCTCTTCGGTTTCGCGCGGCAGCCGACCCGTTTGCATCAGCTGGATGAACCCTTTGACGACGGTGAGCGGGTTGCGGATTTCATGGGAAATGCTCGCTGCCATTTGGCTGACGATCTGCATTTTTTCCATCTTCATCAGCTCTGCCCGAGCGAGCTGTGCCTCATGAAGCGTCTCCATCAAATAGACAGCGAACATCATGACGAATGGCGGCATTATAATGAAATACGCGATATACGGCCTCGTTACCGGAAAATCAGCAATCATCACGGCGACAAATGTCGTGAGCACCGCGAGCAAAAACGTCAGCCAAAGCGACATAACGAGCTTGCTCGGCCGCGGCAGCTTGCGAAACAGCGGCGAGGCGGCCGCCGCTATGGCAAACATGATGGCGTAAACGATCAAGGTGAGCGGTTGAAATCCGTACAAAACGGTGCGCGCCAGCATCAAGACAACAAACAGCACCGCCCCGACCGCGCCGCCGCCATACAATGTCCCAAGCAAAAACGGAATTTGCCGGAAATCATGGACGCACAGCGGATCCATGTAAATCGGAAATTTCATGCACAAAACGGCCGCCAACGCCAAACAAATCCCAAGCAGCGCCCGGCCATAGAGCGGGCGCTGCCGGATCGCTCGACTATGGTCATAAATAAACGAAAAGGCAAAGATCGTGACTAAAATATAAAATAAGTTGTTCAGGACGTGCTGGTTCATGTATAAACCCGCCATACGAAAAATCTCCTAACTGAATAGACATCATCACCTTTCATTATAGCGGAAAGAGATTGAAAGAAAAATATGCATTGGCTATGTCCGGTCTTTCAGCAGCCAAACCGCCAAGGCGCCAAGGAGCGGCAGCGAGCGTAAACGAAGCCGCCGTCGAGCGCAAAATCGGAAAGAGCGCCGGGATGACCGCCTGCATCGCATCGTTCAAAAAGTGGCCGAGGCTGATGCGAACAAAATCGGGTAGACGGTCATGCTGACGGCGCTTGTTCGTTCCGTATGAACCCCCATCGTTCTCCCCCGTTCCAACCATAGATCTTAATATGGCTAAATTATACTTGATCCTTGCCACCAGAGAAAGCCCCATTTCCCAGCGTGAGCGCAGGCAAGAGGGCGCTTCATTTTTGTCTTTTCAATCGCCAGCGCGGTAATTCAGCTTTTCTTTTCCAGATGCACTGATGACGAGCTCGACGTTTACGAATAGCGTGTTGTTATGGAGTGGGATGAGGCCGTTGATCTGATGTTTTTTCCAGAGATCCGGACGCTGGCGATACAGTTGCTCCGCTAGATTCAATATATCGATCTGTTGCTCTTTCCCAAGTTTATATAAGCGGTGGATTTCTTGTTTCACCGTTTGTTCCGCCAGTTTGGTCAGTTGTTTTCGTGAGAGCGGTTCACGCAGTTCGATGATGGCGCCTTGCGCCTGCACTTGGACAGTAAACGCAGGCTCTCCACTCTTCACTTTGATCGACCATTTCGTTTTCGGGTCCCGGACGACAAGAGAGGCGACCGTTTTCCCTTTTTGTTTGACATAAATCGGGGTGCGGCGAATGTCGTGTTCGAGCCAGCGAAGTCCCTCTAGATCGGAACGGCGGACACATTGCTGCAGGCTGTAATGGTGGACAAAACACACGCCGGAAACAGCGAGCATCGGTTTCGGCTTTTTATTTTCGATCCAGCGCCGGCGGTCGAGCGTTAAATACGGAAGCCTTGCCGTATCGGCTTTTTCATCCATATCGACAATCAGCCGGCTGAGCCGGATCGGGCGGATGAACGAACTTTGTTGAAAGATTTCTTCCGGGTTGGACAACAGCGAATAATAGGAGGAAGCGTTTAACAGCGGCGTCGCTTCAAACAGCTCGGAAAGCGGCTCATCGGTGGCGTACACCCATGCTGTATGGCGAATTTCGTTGTAACGGTTCAGCACATCGATCACATCGGCCACGATGCCTTTTTGCAAGGCCCGTTTGGTAAAGACAATGCTTTTTACATGGCCCCATGACACCCTTTGTTGAATGGAAGGGTAGATTTTGTCGGTCGCGATATTAAACGTTTCGCCAGCGGCTTTGCCGACGGAAATCGTCGCTTTTTCTCTGCCGCCCCCCGCTTCGACTTTGGCAAGGGCGGTGAAATCGATCAATTGCACGTAGGCGATTACTTGGCCATCTTTGTAGTCGATCCCGATTGAATGAATGTAGACAATGTGATCGATGTTGCGTGTGTCCCAGCAACCGCCAAGCAGCATGATAGAGGCGATGATGGGAATGACTCGCTTCCTCATTTTCGTTCCCTCTCTTTTGCAACGAGATCATTTGGACGGACAATGCGGTCGCGCGTGCGGAACTGTTTCCATGTGCTCGGGATAAATACTTTCCCGATATCTTTTGAGGGCGGCGCCAGCGGCGTGAGATACGGAACGCCGCAGGTGCGCAAGTTGACCGCATAAGTCAAGATGAAAAACAGCGACAGAATGAAGCCAAACAGGCCAAGAACGGTGGAGGCCGTCAGGACAATAAAGCGCAGCAAGGTGACACTTCCGGCCATGTTTTGATTGACGAGCGTGAATGTCGAGATGACGGAAATGGCGGCAATGACGAGTGTGGCCGGGGCGGCGAGCCCGGCGTTGATCGCCGCCTGGCCGATGATTAAGCCGCCGACGACGGACAGCGTCTGCCCGATGGCGATTGGCAGCCGCATCCCGGCTTCCTTAAACACCTCAAACAAAATCATCATCACAAACATCTCCAGCGGCACCGGAAGCGGCACTCCTTGGCGCGACAAAATGAGCGTCGCCAGCAAGGTGAATGGAAGCTGGTCTGGATGGAACGAAGTCAAGGCGATCCAGGCGCCCGGCAAATAAATGGCGACCGAAGTGCCGACGAGCCGGAGCAGGCGCTGAAATACGACAAACAAGAAAAACGTGTTGTTGTCTTCCGACGTGTTCAGCAAAAAGGTTAAATTGCCCGGTCCGATCAAGGCGGTCGGCGCCCCGTCGACCAAGATGATAAAACGGCCGTTGAGGAGCGAATTGACGGCAAAATCGGGCCGCCCGGTATAACCGAACATCGGGAACAAAGAAAACCGGGTGTCGGACAACCACTCTTCAATTTGGTTGGTGCTTGTCACCGAGTCGATGTACAAACTGAGCAGACGGCTTCTCACTTCGTCGATGATTTCTGTATTGGCAATATCATCGACGTAGAGAAGCCCGACCTTTGTCTGACTGCGCGTGCCGATGACAAACGGTTCATAGACGAGCCGGTGCGAGCGCAGCCGCTTGCGGATGAGCGCCACGTTTTTGCTGATTTCTTCAATAAATCCATCTTTGGGTCCGCGGATCGATACTTCCGTGTTCGGCTCTTCCGGGTCGCGGTTTGGCGGGCTGGCGAGCGGCATCGTGTACAAGACATCGGCTTCATGGAAATAAATGAGCAAATCGCCGCTAAACAGCCTGAAGTTGAGATCATCGATCCGCACTTCTTTTCCCATATACTCAAGCGCCGCCGGTTTGCGAGCCTCGATGTCGGCAGCCGTAAAGCACGGATGCTGTTCGCACAGTTCACGGAACATCGGATAGACGGCCTTTTGCAGCATTTGCGCATTGCACAATTCCTCGCAATAGATAAACAACAAGTGCACGACAGCCGTCGAGCCGTCAGGCAAAGAGGATGGAATCGCGGCTTCCGTCATGATAACATCAGGACATTTGGCGTACATCGTGCGCAGCGCCTCTTCGGAGATGATGACGGTCTCGAGTCCTGTGTAATCGTCTTTCAACCGCTTGCCTTCGGCGGCGCGCGTCGGTCGTTTCATCCTGCCATCCCTCTTTTCTTTTTGCGATATGCCAACAAAGCGAAACCACTCAACACAACGGACAGCGCAAGACTAAACAGCAGCGATGCCGGCAGCACCCCATGTTTGACAACATGCAAAAACTGTTCATCGCTGATTGGTGCGAGCGCCGCCAATGTGATCGCCAAGTAAAGAACAATGAGCACCCAGCGCCGGGTTTGCGGGTGGCGGATCGGAAACAGCTCTACAATGAGCGCCGTCGACAAGGAGATGCGGATAAAGGCTCCTGATATCCATTGGTAGATCGACATAAAGTCGACATGTTCAATGTACGTCCCTAAGCTGACCATCCGCCATTGCTCAAACGCCGGATAGCGGAGGCGCGTCGCCTGCTCGGGGCCAAATTCGGTGATGGCGCCAATCGTCGGCCCGATGCTCAGCCCGGCGGTGAAGAAGGCAATCGCGGCAAGCGCCTTCCATGAAAACGGGCGAGGCAGGCGATGAGAAAGAAACAAAAGAACAATCACTTCCGCATATCCGGCCCCCGCGTACATCATGGCGCGCCATACAGGCTCCATGCCGTGCTCAAGCATTGGTTTGAGCAGTGAATAATCTTTATGCGGTGTGGTCGAGAGCATCACGAAAAAACCAAACACGATGACGAACGGGCAAATGATCATGGAAGTGTTGGCAATCGAGTCGATGCCTTGGTACGAGTTATAAAAACAAACGGCCACGATGACAAGAATCAGCGCCCATCTCGGCGTCGCCGTCAAATAAGAGGTGGTGGTGAACGTGACCGTATCGTTTAACGTGACAAAACTATGAAGAAGCAAAAAAGCGCTGCTGACACCGGCCACCGCATAAGCAGCCGCGCTCGAAAACCGGCTTTTCAGCCAGTCAAACAGCCGCTCCCCGTTCAGCTGCTTGGCGATGAAATAAAGAAGCGGCAGCCAAACGAGCAAACCTGCCAACGCTCCCAAGGCGGCGATCCACGCATCGCGGTGGGCGGCCTCAAGCATAAAGGGGATGATGATGACATGATTCATCAGCCCGACCGACAGCATGACCATGAATAATAGTTGCAGGACGCTAAGCGGCTGTCCGTTCATCATGGATCCCTTTCTTTCTATACGATCTCTAGAACGATAGTGTTTCCAGTCTAGGGTAATTTATCCGTCCAAACGGCAAACCAACAGCGAAACTTCTCAGGCGGCAGGGGGCACAATACAGGGAAGAAAGGGCGAACATCAACGGCATGCAAGGGGGGCGCAGCATGAAATGGCTTCATTTGACGATCGGCGTGAAGATTTCCGTCTGCCACCCCACCCGGTGTATGTCCCGGTGACGCTGATCCGGGATGGCCAGCTGTTGGCAGACGAATTAGCGGAGCTTGGGAAAACGGAGCAATGGCTGGCCGCCAAACTGCAAAAACAAGGAATTGCCTCGCCAAAAGACGTGTTGATCGCCGAGTGGCTCGAAGGAGATGGGCTGTTTGTTCAGACGTATCAGCCCGCCGAGCGGCAACGGTCAACGCGGCGGCCGACGGCGTCGGAATGAGAGGAAGAAAGAATCCAGGGATGGATTCTTTCTTTATTTTGGAAAAAACTATTGCCTTTCTTCTGTTTTGTGTGTACTATTAGATGTAGTACGGTTGTGACAATGAGAGGAGGAGGGGAGATGTTTGAGTTCGATTGGCGAAGCCGCCAACCGATTTACGAGCAGCTGATTGACAAAATGAAAGAAATGATCGTTCGCGAACTATGGCAGCCGCACGATCAGCTGCCGTCGGTCCGGATGATGGCAAAACAATTGATGGTCAACCCGAACACGATTCAAAAAGCGTATCGCGAACTTGAGCGCGATGGCTGGATTTATTCGATTCCAGGGAAAGGCAGTTTCGTTGCGCCGCGCTCGAAAGAACCAAACATCGAGGCGATCGCTGCGGTCCGTGAGCAGTTTGTCCGCCTTGTCAAGGAAGCACGGTTTTTAGGGGTGACAGACGAGCAGTTATGGCGATGGATCATAGAAGGGGAGAAAGAGGGGGAAAACGATGATTCAACTCGTGGACGTGACAAAAACGTTTGATCGATTTGCCGCTGTCAAGGGCGCGAACATGATGGTGCCAAAAGGATCGATTTACGGGCTGCTCGGCCCGAACGGCGCCGGGAAAACGACGCTGCTAAAGATGATGGCCGGCATTCTCCGCCAAGATCGCGGAACGATTACAGTGGACGGGGAGGATGTGTGGGAAAATGTCCGGGTGAAGCAACGCCTTTTGTTTTTGCCGGACTTTGTCTACTTTTTTCCGCACGCGACGATTCGGCAAATGGCGGATTTTTACGAGCAACTGTACCCGTCGTTCAGCCGCGGGCGGTTTACAGAATTGCGGTCCGCTTTTTCGCTTGATGTTGATCAAAAAATTCAGCAGTTTTCCAAAGGCATGCAGCGCCAAGCGGCGTTTTGGCTCGCCTTTTCCGTCCAGCCGGATGTGCTCATTATGGATGAGCCGCTTGATGGGCTCGATGCATTCGTCCGCCGTCATGTGAAGCAGCTGCTCATAGAAGAAGTGGCCGAACGGGAGATGACGGTCGTCATTTCGTCGCACAATTTGCGCGAGCTCGAAGATTTATGCGACATCGT
Organism: Geobacillus sp. PK12; assembly: GCF_004123125.1. NCBI lineage: Bacteria > Bacillati > Bacillota > Bacilli > Caryophanales > Anoxybacillaceae > Geobacillus > Geobacillus sp. PK12. The sequence goes on along the minus strand of NZ_SDKL01000045.1, from coordinate 25,888 downwards.
CGGATTGATGGCGCAAGGGACCGTACGGATGGAGCGCGATTTAAACGAGCTGCGCGCCGGGATGCATAAAATTCAAGTCGCGTTTCGCGGCGGATTTCCGAGCGAGTTGGCCGAACGCCTTGACATCGTGCATCGCGAGGAGCGCGGCAGCATCGTTCTTCTTGTCGTCCGCGGCGAGAAACGATCCATCGAAGAGACGGTGAGTTCGTTTGCTCCGCTCATTCTTGACGTCTTGCCGTTGTCGTTGGAAGAAATTTTTGTGTATGAAATGGGGGATGTTGTCGATGTCCGCGAAACGGTTGTCGGCTAACCGCGCCATGTGGACGCAAAATGTTCGCCAAATCGGCTGGATTGCCATCATTCATCTGCTGTTATGGCTGGCGGCGATCGTATTGCCGATTGGGCTTTCGTACTCGCAATATGATCCAAAAGTCGGAAATGTGCCGCAATGGAAGAACGTATACTATATATCCAACGGGTTCGAGACGTTGATTGCTTGGCTTGTCCCGATCTTGGCGGCGGCCGGTGTGCTTCGCTACATGCACGAGAAACGGTCGGCTGATTTCATCCATAGCTTGCCAATCCGCCGCACCGAACTGCTTGTGGGGCAAGTGCTATTTGGCTGGATGCTTTTAATTGTGCCGCTTGCCGTGACCGCGTTGGCCGCCATTGGATGCCTGTATGGGCTCGATCTCCCGTGGCCGATTGGGGCGGCGGATGTAGGGCGCTGGTTCGGTGAGACGCTGGTGATGGAAACGGTTATTTTTGCTTTTAGCATCGTTATGGGGGTGCTTGTCGGCCAATCGGTGCTTCATATTGTGTTGACAAACACTTTTCTCGTTTTTCCGGCCGGCATCATGGTCCTTATGTTTAGCAACTTGTCGCTATTATTATACGGATTTCCGGATATGTACTATTTATCAAGCGAACTGGAACAGTGGGTGATGCCGATTCGTTATGCGATGCTGACGGATCAAGCGATGAGTGCGGGAGAAATCGGGATGTTGCTGCTGTTGTCGCTTCTATTTTTCAGTTTGTCCATTTGGCTGTACGAGCGGCGGCCGACGGAAGCGGCCGGGCAGGCGCTCGCCTTTTCAGTGCTTCGCCCGCTGTTTGTGTATGGAGTGGCATTTTGTTCTTGGCTTGTTGGCGGTTTCTATTTCGGAAACGTAGAAAGCAAGTGGAACTGGACGATATTCGGCTATATCAGCTTTTCCTTGATCGGGTATGCCATTGCCCAGATGGTGATTGCGAAAACGTGGCGCGTCTTTCACCGTTGGAAAGGATATATCGCGTTTGCGGGAGCGATGGGGGTCATCTGCCTGCTTGTTCATTTCGATCCCCTCGGTTATGAACAGCGCGTGCCGGCGCTGGCGGACATCAAACAAGTATATTTCGGCCAATCGGCCATGAATTTTGAACATCCTGAAATGATAGGCCGCTCATTTGAAGAGGTTGACCAGTTTTTGCGCAGCCAAGACAACATCAAAGCTGTAAGGGCGTTCCATGAGCAGCTTGTGCACGATCAGCCGTCGCCGCCTCGGTTTGCCAACATCCGGACAGTTGTGATCGGCTATGTGCTGAAAGACGGCACGCGCCTCCTCCGCCGCTACGTAGTGCCGATTGAACCGTACATGCCGTATTTTCAGCGCATCATGGGTTCAAAAGAATATAAGCAGCAATATTATTTGCTGCTTCGCCCAGGGGGCTATTCACCGATCCGTCAGGTGACGATCCGAAATGTGGAAACTGGGCGGGCAGAGGTTGTGCTTGCCGAGCCGAAGGAGATCGAGTCGTTTGTCCAGGCGCTCAAACAAGATTTATGGAATGAGCCGGTGGAGGACATCATCGGCGGGGGGCGCGCATGGCAGGGGAATATTGAATTGCTGCAAAGCGACGGCGATTCATTCAGCCTCCCACTCGATGAATACAACCTCCATGTGCGTCAATGGCTAGAAGAGCGGCACATGTGGGAGAAAATCGAAAAATGACAGGCAAACGGGCAGGGGAAGATTCCTGCCCGTTTCATTTTTTGTCAAGAAGCCGTTTTTTTCCGCCGCCAAAGCCATACGGTCAACAAATCGAGCACCCACAAAAGAAGGAACAGAAATAAGATGAACAGCTCAGGCGTCTCCATGACGCGAAACGGATTGATGACGTTATGGAGCGATTGGTATAACGTCAGTCCCATCAGCCTGTCCATTCCGACGGCGGTAGTGATCAGAAGCAAGAGAAAGGTGAGAGAGACAAAAATGATTTTCAACGCCAGACACCTGCCGCTTTTTGAGGTTAGTGTTTGCTAGCAAGAAGGAAACGATACGCTGTCGTATACGTTTTTGGCCGCTTGTCTATAATGGATGATAAAATGATGCGGAGCGAGGAGGAGAGGGGCATGCTGTTTCAATGGGGGATGAGCCGGCAGAAAAAGCGAATGGACGTCAAGCAAGAAGGACCGGACCATAGCGGCGAGGCGTCGGATGTCCCGCAAGAGCCGCTTTCTGCTGAACTGGCCGTCAATATTGACATCATTCGCCAAAAGACCGGAGAGAGCAACGATGTTGTCATTCGCCGTTTTGCGTTGGGCCAGGAATGGCAAATCAAGGCGGCTATCATTTTTGTCGACGGGCTTGTTGATGAGAAAAACGTGTACGAGTTTGTGCTGACGCCGCTGCTTCAAGCGTCGTTTCCGCTGGCGCTTGAGGAAAAAGAGCGGTTTCAATGGATCGAGAAAAAGCTCGCCGCGGTCGGCGGTGTGAAACATATTTCTGACTGGAGGAAGCTCTTTTTTGAGCTGTTTTCCGGAGCGACGGTCATGCTCATCGACGGGGTGCCGTTTGCCATCAGCGCGAGTACGAAAGGCGGGGAATATCGTTCGATCGAAGAGCCGCAAACGCAAATCGCCGTCCGCGGGCCGCGCGAGGGATTTACGGAGTCGTTGCGCACGAACACAGCGATGATCCGCCGTCGCATTAGAAATCCGAATCTTTGGCTGGAGACGATGCAAATCGGCACGGTGACGCAAACTGATGTCGCCATTATGTACATCAAAGGCATCGCCAATGACGAGATTGTCAAGGAAGTGAGGGCGCGCCTGCGCCGCATTGATACGGACAGCGTGCTTGAGTCCGGTTATATTGAACAATTAATCGAAGATCAAACGTTTACCACCTTTCCGACGACATATCATACGGAACGGCCGGATATTGTTGCTGCTAATTTATTGGAAGGGCGGGTGGCTGTTTTTGTCGAAGGAACTCCGTTCGTTCTCGTTGCGCCTGCGTTGTTCATTCAATTTTTTCAGGCGGTCGAAGACTATTACGCCCGTTTTGATATTTCGACTGCGTTGCGCTTTTTGCGCGTCCTGATTTTTTTTATTTCTCTTGTCGCTCCAGCCATTTATATTGCAGCGACAACGTTCCATCAAGAAATGATCCCGACCCAGCTCGTCATCGCCATCGCCGCTCAGCGCGAGGCGGTGCCGTTTCCGGGATTCGTCGAAGCGCTCGTCATGGAAGTGACGTTTGAAATTTTGCGCGAAGCCGGCGTCCGCCTGCCGCGCGCCGTCGGTCAAGCCGTGTCGATCGTGGGCGCTTTGGTCATCGGCCAGGCGGCGGTGGAAGCAGGATTTGTGTCGTCGGCGATGGTCATTGTCGTGTCGATTACTGCCATCGCCAGCTTTGCGACGCCGTCGTTTGCCATTGCCATCTCCGCGCGGCTCATCCGCTTTGGGTTGATGTTTTTGGCCGCCATGTTCGGTTTTTATGGCATTATGATGGGGATTTTGGTGATGACGATTCATTTGTGCAGCTTGCGTTCGTTCGGCGTGCCGTACATGTCGCCGCTTGCCCCGTTCATTCCGACTAACATGGGCGATACGCTGTTTCGTCTGCCTACATGGATGTTCCGCGAGCGGCCGCGTCTCATCAATCAGAAAAACATCGTCCGCCAGTCGGGCGATCAAAAACCAGAGCCGCCGGCGCCATCGCGTCAAGAAAAGGGGGGCGGATCATGAGGCGAGCCATCACTGTCATTGTTTCCCTTGCCATCTGCGCAGGGCTGTTGTCCGGCTGCTGGAGCCAAAAAGAACTGACTGATTTGGCGTTTATCGTTGCTATTGGCTTGGATAAAACGGAAGATGGAAAATACTTAGTTACATTTCAAGTGGTCAACCCAGGCAACGTCGCCGGCGCGACGCAGCGCGGCGGCGGAGCGGCGGGCGTGCCGGTGTCTATTTATACATCAACAGGGGATACGTTGGTTGAAGCGAGTCGAAAAGCATCGGAAAAACTGTCACGTCTCCCTTATTACGCCCATACGAATTTGATTGTTGTCGGTGAAGAAGTGGCACGTGAAGGGCTGAGTGGGGTGCTTGATGCCATGGAACGAGGCAACCAGCTCCGGCCGACAGCGCACTTGGTCATCGCCCGCACCTATTTGGCGAAAGACGTGTTGACGGTGTTGACGCCGATCGATAAAATTTCCGCCAACCAAATTATTAAAACTATTGAATTTTCCAGCAAAAATTGGGGAGAAACGGTTCATGTTGATATTTGGGGAGCGATTCATTGCTTGGCGACTGCAGGCCGCAATTTGGTGATCACTGGGGTGACAGTCGAAGGAGATCTGAAGCGCGGAAAACGGCAAGAAAACGTTCAGTCGTCCGTGCCGGATGCCCGCATTAAATTGGAAGGACTCGCATTATTTAAAAACGACCGTCTCGTTGATTGGGTGGATGGACCGTCATCAAGGGGTGTGCTTTGGTTGCTTGATTGTATTCGACAAACTAATCTGACCGTTTCATGGAAAGGAAAGAAAGAAGCAATCAATTACCAGGTTGTGCGAGCAAAAACGGATGTCAAGGCGAAGGTAAAAGACGGTCGGCCGGTGATTTCCGTTCATATTCAGGCCGAAGGGGACGTGATTGAAACTCGCGTACCCATTGATTTAAGTGATGCCAGCATGCTGTTCCAGCTAGAGAAAGAAATCAAGAAAAATTTAAAGCAAGAAGTGGAAGAAGCGATCGAAACAGCCCAACGCGACAAAACGGATGTTTTCGGATTTGGCGAGGCCGTTCATCGCACTGACCCACGCCTGTGGAAAAAAATTGAAAGTAAGTGGCATGATCGTTATTTTCCTGAGCTTGACGTCACCGTAACCGCTGATATGTATATTCGCCGCACAGGATTGCGCAATAAACCGTATACGCCGAGAGGATAAATCGTTGTGATAGGGGAGATGGGAAGCGCGCAAACAGATAAAGGCGGTGAAATTCAGTTGGAACGCATAAAAATCAATGCACGCCAAATGTTCGTTTTAATCGTATTGTTCGAACACGGCAGCGCCATCGTCATTCCGCTCGGCACGAGCGCCAAACAGGACGTGTGGATCGCCATTTTGCTTGGACTGGCGCTCGGGCTGCTTGTATTCTCTGTTTATGGGCGTTTGTTTCGCTATTATCCTGATCAGCCATTGATCGTCTATATGCAGCGCATTGTTGGGGCGCCTCTTGGCAAATTGTTAGGAATCGTATATGTGACGTATTTTCTTTACATTGCCGCTCGCGTGTTGCGCGACTTCGGCGAGTTGTTGTTGACGTTTGCCTACCCGGAAACGCCGTTGTTTGTCTTAAACGCCATTATGGCGCTGGTTGTCATGTACGGCGCCTATAAAGGATTGGAAGTGCTGGCGCGCACCGGCGAACTGTTTTTGACCCTGCTTTATGTGTTGGCGCTGTCGGGGTTTGTGCTCGTATTGGTTTCCGGGATCGTCGATCTGTCTCAGCTGCAGCCGGTGCTGGAGGAAGGGTGGAACCGAGTGTGGAAAACGGTGTTCACGGAAACGTTGTATGTGCCGTTTGGTGAGATGATCGTGTTTACGATGTTGTTTCCGTATACGAACAACCCCGCGAAAGTGAACCGGGCCGCCATCGCTGGCATGGTGTTCACCGGGGTGAACTTGGCGGTCATTGCCGCGATCAATATGGCTGTTCTCGGCCCGGATGCTGCGTCTCGCTCGGCGTTTCCGCTGCTTGATACGATCCGCCGCGTGCAAGTCGCCCATTTTTTCGAGCGGCTTGATGTTTTTTTCATGATCGCGCTCATTATCGGCGGCTTTTTTAAAATCTCGATCTTTTTTTATGCCGGGCTCGTCGGAGCGGCCCACCTGTTTGGCATATCAAGACACCAGCGGATCGTTTACCCGCTTGGATTGCTTGTGCTGCTTTTGTCTGTCGCCATCGCCAGCAACTACGCAGAGCACATTTACGAGGGGTTGAAGATCGTCACCTTTTACTTGCACATCCCGCTGCAAATCATCATTCCGGTGCTCTTGCTTGTGATTGCGGCGATTCGCCGGCGGTTTGGATCATCGGCAAAATAAGAAAAACGGACTAGAAGATTTCTGCGCCAGCGAGCAGGAAAATCAACAAAAGACCGCGAATACCAACAATAATCTGTTCCCAATGGGAACAATGGGCGAAATGTGGTGCTGAACATGCAACCCGAAGGCGGGGTGGAAACAACCCGGCGCCGATGCGCGTTTTTGTTTCGGGAAGCCGGTGTCAGCTGAAGGCTATTGATTTTGATTATAACGAAAAAGGGTTGAACGATGGTGAAGGCGAATGTACAGGCGATCGATCAGCTAGACGCGGAACAGTTGGGCAGCGGCATGGTGATTACCGACCGTCAACTTTCGATTGTTGCGGTCAGCGAACCGACGCCAAGATGGCTCGGATTTGCCAAAAACGAATTAGTCGGGCGGCCGGTCGGCGTTCTGTTTTCAGCCGAATGGTCGGCCGCGTTGTTGGACGGCATCGCCGAGGCGGTAAAAAAGGACGGATGTTGGCAAGGAGAAGCGCGCCATGTGGCGAAAAGCGGGAAAGCATACATGAGCTGGATGAACGTCTATCGGTTGTCAGGCAGCGAGGGAGAATGGCTCGTTTGGCATTTTGTTGAACAAACCGCTATGCCTCCGGCTGATCGACCGACGCCGTCTGAGTGGCTCGAAGTCATTTGCGATTCCGCCCCGTTTGCGGTTGTTCCGGTGGCGGCGGACGGAATTGTGCAAGATTGGGGGCTTAGTGCAGAGCGGCTGTTTGGACGCCGAAAAGAAGAGGCGGTCGGCCGCCCGGTATGGTCGCTCTTTCGTTGCGGCGGCCCAACATGGCTTCCATTTCCTCCCAAAGAGCAGCGATGCGGCAAAGGGATGGTTCAGCGTCCGGACGGCACGTCCGCCAATGTCGCCTATACGGTCATTCCCGTGCTTCAGGGGGACGGATATATCGTCCTTATCGAAGATGAGACGAAGCAAAAGCAAAAAGAGGCGGAGCGGCGGCGCCAAGTCGAGCTGGCCAAAAAAATTCAGCAAAATTTGCTGACGCCGCTCATTCAAAACGAGGCGGTGACGATGGATGCCGTCTATATTCCATCCGATGATTTGTCAGGCGATATTTACGCTTGCTATCAAATCGACCTGTACCGCTACGGGGTGATCGTCATCGACGTGATGGGCCACGGCATTTCGTCGGCCTTGGTGAGCATGCTGCTTCGCTCGCTTTTGCGCGGGTTGATCGTGCGCGTCATCGACCCGGTCTCGGTGGCGAGCGAACTGGAAAAGCATGTGCAAACGTTGTTTCCTGATGAGGCCAACGACATCCGTCACCTGTTTTCCATGATTTATTTAGTGATTGACACGAAAGAGCGAAAAATTGAATATACGAACGCCGGCCATCCGGCTGGGCTGCTCGTGTTTGACGATGGAAGCGTCCATGAGTTGGACAAAGGCGGTTTGGCGATCGGCAGCCCGTTTTCCTTGCCGTTTGAAAAAGGGGTGATTCATTACGACAAGCGGGCCCGCCTCCTTTTGTATACAGACGGCATTTTAGAGGAGATCGATCCGTCGATTTTGCAAAGCATTGAAAAAATTCGCTCATGCACGCAAATGTGCCGCCATTTGCCGGATAAACGCTTCCTTGAACGTTTAATCAGCCAAGGTCCGCCGCTCGTCAGCCCTTCCGACGACATTTGCTTATTGTCCATCACGGTTCATGGATAGGCGGGACGCTTTGTGGTGTGTGCATGGATCGTGCGCTGCCGGGCGGACGAGGAAGCGGTTTTGGTTTGCCATCTTCTTGCAGAGCAGGCTGCTTCGTTGTTTGCGGTCCGTGATGCGGAATTGTTTGTGTTGGCGGTGCATGAAGCGGTCGTCAATGCCGTTAAAGCTGTTCAACGGGCGGGGATGGAGGCGGGGACGATTTCGCTCTCCTTTTTCGTCACAAGCGCTGATGTGGCCGTGGCGGTTGAGGATGAGGGCGGCGGCGTTCCGGCGGACGTGATCGAGCAGCTCGATCACATGACGCTCTCTGATGTATTGCTCGCCGAATCCGGGCGAGGGCTCTTGCTCATCCGTGAAATTATGGATGACGTCACGTGGGTTGAGCGGAAGGGCGGCCGTCGGATGCTTGTCATGAAAATGAGTCGGAATGCAACATAACGGGCTTTGGTGCCATGATGCACCCATGTGATCGGAACGAATGCGGGTGGTGGCCGAGGGCAGGACATGGCTGGTCAACGATAGGGGGATACAATGAAACAGCATCGGTTGTCGTTTGAATTGGAAATGGTTGTAGAACGCGCATACGAATGCATCAAGCTAACTGGACGGCTCGCCTATGATACGCAGCTCGCGGCGGAACAAAAGCTGGCGACGGCGGTGGCTGCTGTCAAGCGCCGCCTTGTCGTTGTCGACGTGAGCGGCCTTCGATTTTTGGACAGTACTGGATTAGCGCTCCTTGTCCGCTTTTTTAAGCAAATCGTCAGCGAAAGCCGCGCCATGGCCATCGTCGTCCGGGATAACGCCGCTATCGAAAAGATTTTGCTGATGGCCAAGCTCGACCGGCTGTTGCCGATCGTTGGCGATGAACAACAGCTGTTGTCCCTTGCACCGCCAAGCTCTTTCGACCATATTAGCCAGGAGGCGCTTTATTCGGCATGGCGTCAGCGTTCGTCATAGACATGGCTCTCATGCCGAATCAACGGGAAGGTTTCACATTTCGCTGGCCCAAAAGCGTGTCGTCTATTTTTCCGACTGCTGAAGGCAAGGTGTGACGGAAGACTGAATAACCCCCTGCTTCACAGACCCATGCATGGGTCTGGAAGCGGTGTTGTTCAGTCACCCGCCAGTCGGGCATCTCGATCGAAACGACTGAACAGACCAGTTGTTCCCCTATTGCCGCCGATGGCCCCCGAGCGATGAGACATTCGTTCGGGGGTTTTGTTCCTCTTGGCCGGGAGCATCTCCGCTTCTGCAAATGCATTCTCATTGTCAAATAAATATTTCGGGTTTAGAATAAAATTATACACAACGATGAACGGCGGCTGGGCCCCGCGATCGGAATGGAGAGGAGAGTGGCGCAGACATGGGGCGGGTGCTTATCTATTTGCGGCCATACTGGAAGTGGATGGCGTTGGCTTGGTTGTTTATGTTGACCGAGCTCATCATCGAGCTTTGGCAGCCGCTGTTGATGGGGAAAATCATCGACGATGGTGTCATGAAACAGGATGTTGCGGCCATTTTCACGTGGGGAGCCGTGATGCTCGGGGCGTCGCTGTTGGCGTTTGCCTCGGGCATCGCCAACTCATTTGCTGCTGCCTACGTCGGTCAGGAGTACGGATTTGCGCTGCGGACGGCGCTGTTTGCCAAAATCCAATCGTTTTCGCTTGCGCGCATCGAGCAGTTGGCGCCGGCCTCGCTCATCACCCGGATGACGAACGATGTGACCCAAGTGCAAAACATGTTGTTTATGAGTTTGCGCATCGCCTTGCGTGCACCGCTTCTGGTCGTCTTTGGCGTCGCGATGGCGTTTGTCGTCCATGCTCGTCTGGCGTTGGTTTTAGCGGTCGCGGTTCCGCTTTCCGCCGCTTTTTTATTGTGGGTTGTGCAAAGGGCAGCGGCGTCCTTTTCCGCCGTCCAACGGGCGCTCGATCGAGTGAATGGCGTGATGCGTGAAAATTTGGCCGGCATGCGCCTCATCAAAGCATGGATGAGAAAAGAATATGAAGAGGAGCGATTTGCGGCGGCGAACAATGCGCTCATGGAGCGGACGATGGGCGTGCTGCGCCTCATCGAGACGATCAGCCCGGTGTTGTTGGTTTTGATGAACACGGCCATTCTCGCTCTGCTGTTTTTCGGCCGCCTGGATGTTGAGTCCGGGACGGCGAGCGCCGGGCAAGTCGTCGCCGTCGTCAACTACGCGACGCGGGCGACGGCGGCGTTGTCGATGTTTACGTTTATTACCATGGCGTTCTCGCGGGCGCGCGCCTCGGCCGCCCGCCTCGCTGAACTGCTTGAGGTGCCGGAAGAGCGAAGCGGGGAGCACAGAGCCGATGAACCGATCGTCCGGCGCGGGGAAATTCGCTTTGAGCACGTTTCGTTCCGCTATCCAGACAGCGAACTTGACGCGCTTTCTGACGTATCGTTTGTCATCCACGCGCAAGAAACGGCGGCTATTTTAGGGGCGACTGGTTCCGGCAAATCGACGCTTCTTCAGCTCATCCCCCGGCTGTATGAACCAGGCGCCGGGCGCGTGTTGATTGATGGCGTCGATGTGCGCGAGTTTTCCGCCGAACAGCTGCGGACGGCGGTGCGCTTTGTCCCGCAGGAAGTGCTGCTGTTTTCAGGGACGGTCGCGGACAATCTCCGCTTTGGCAACATCACTGCGTCGATGGAAGAACTTGTGCAAGCGGCTCGCGATGCACAAATTCATGAAACCATCACTCGGTTTCCGGATGGATACGACGCACGGATCGGTCAAAAGGGCGTCAATTTATCAGGCGGGCAAAAGCAGCGGCTGTCGATCGCCCGCGCCTTGGTTGGGCAACCGCGCGTTTTGCTTTTGGATGACAGCACAAGCGCGCTCGATGCAGAGACGGAAGCAAAGCTGCTCGCAGCGTTGCGGCGGTATGCGTGCACGACGGTGATGGTGACGCAAAAGGTGAGCACAGCGATGGCGGCGGATACCATTTTGCTTTTGGAAGACGGCCGCCTGATCGCGCAAGGAAGCCATGAACAACTGCTGGCGGCAAGCGAACTGTATCGACGCATCGTCGCCACGCAGGAAGGAAAGAAGGGATCGGTGGATGTCACTACGGCATAGCCCGCACGGAGCGCGTGTTGGCGCAAGTCCGCAGCGGGCAAAAAACAGCGTCGGCACCTTGCGGCGGCTCTGGGCATTTATCGCTCCGCAAAAGCGAAAGCTGTTTGCGGCTATGGCCATGGTTGTCGTCAGCTCAGCGCTGGCGCTCGCCGGTCCGTACGTCATCGGCTGGACGGTCGATGTGTACATCGTCGAGCGGAGGACGGACGGTTTTTTAGCGACGCTCGTTTTGCTTCTTGCCATTTATATGGCCCTTGGCGCGGCGACGTTTTTGCAAAACTATTGGATGATCGATGTCGGCCAGCGGACGGTGCATGCGATCAGAGAGCGGTTGTTTCGCCATTTTCATGAGCTGCCGATTTCGTTTTTTGACCGCCGCCAGCAAGGGGAGCTGATGAGCCGGATTACAAACGACATCGACAATATGAGCCAGACATTTAACAGTACTGTTGTCCAGGTCGTCTCGAGCACGTTGACTTTGATGGGCGCTATAGTGGTCATGCTTTCACAGAGTGTGGTGTTGACGATCGTAACGCTTGTTGTCGTGCCGCTGATGTATGTGGGCATGCGCTGGATCACAAACCGGACGCGGGTGCGTTTCCGTGAGCAGCAACGGGCGCTCGGTGAGATGAACGGCTTTATCGAAGAGGTCATTTCCGGACAGAAAGTCGTGAAGCTGTTTTCCCAAGAAGAGCGGATGGAGTCTGAATTGGCGCGCAAAAACGCCGAGCTGAAACAAGCCGGGTTTTGGGCGCAAACGTATTCCGGCTTCATCCCGAAGCTGATGAACTTTTTAAACAACGTAAGCTTCGCCCTCATCGCTGGCGTCGGCGGATGGCTGGCGGCCAAAGGAGCGATATCGGTCGGGACGATCGTCGTGTTTGTCGAATACGCCCGCCAGTTTACCAGACCGCTTAATGACCTGGCCAACCAATGGAACACGTTGCTGTCGGCGTTGGCTGGCGCTGAACGGGTGTTGGAAATTTTGGATTTGCCGAAAGAAGAGGAAGACGAGCGGGAAGCGGTGGCCTTGGACCGGCTTGATGGACGCATTGAGTTTCGTCAAGTCGTCTTTTCTTACGACAAACAGCGCCCGGCGCTCGACGGCGTCACCTTTTCCATCGCCCCAGGGGAGACGGTCGCGCTTGTCGGCCCAACTGGAGCCGGCAAAACGACCGTATTGCAGCTGTTGACCCGCTTTTACGATCCAGATCGAGGAGTGATTTTGATCGACGGGCGCGACAGCCGGACGATCAAGCGGGCGAGTTTGCGCCGGCATATGGCATTTGTGCTTCAAGATACGTTTTTGTTCGCCGGAACGATCCGCGACAACATTCGTTACGGCCGGCTTGAGGCGACCGATGAAGAAGTCGAGGAGGCGGCGCGCCAGGCGAATGCCCACTCCTTTATTATGAAGCTGCCGGACGGCTATGACACCGTTTTGGCCCCAGGAGGCGGCGGAATCAGCCAAGGGCAGCGGCAGCTGTTGGCCATCGCTCGGGCGATGATCGCCGACCCGGCCATTTTGATTTTGGACGAAGCGACGAGCAACATCGATACGGTGACCGAAGTGCGCATTCAAGAAGCGCTCGCGCGGCTCATGAACGGCCGGACGTGCTTGGTCATCGCCCATCGGTTGAACACGATTCAACATGCCGACCGCATCCTTGTGCTCAACGAAGGCAAAGTGATCGAGCAAGGGACGCATGAAGAGCTGTTGGCCGCAAAAGGATTTTATTTCCAGTTGTATTGCCGCTATTGGAAGCGCAGTGTGCATGCGGCCCGATGAGGAATGCGCCTGCGCGGCGACGCCGCTCTCCCGCTGAACCGAAAACGAGCGCCCCGATCGTTGAACAAAGCCATGTGTCGCGAGGGTCGACGATCAGGGCGCCTTTCTATCGCTATGTGAAACGCCGGCTTGTGTCGGGCGTGTCTTGCCAGCATAGGCTTAAGGACGCGTTCGCTCGGAGAGGCGCTTTTGAAACGCTTCGCGCCAGCTTGCGGATAAGGCCGGATGGCTGGCGATTTGCTTTATGGCGGCGGCATTGTCCCGCTCATGATAGTAAATGTGATTGATATACGCGATGGATAGCGCCCCCGCGCCCCGCTCGACGAGAACGAGCGGCGCGCCTGGAGCGACGACGCCCTCTTTGAGAACGCGAAAGTAAAACCCGCTTTTTCCTGTCTGGCAGACGGCTTTCGGCAAATCGGGCAGCTGATGTTTGAACGCCAATTTGGAGCACGGCTGGCGCGGCTGTGACACTTGTACGAGCGCCGTGCCGGCGGCATACATGTCGCCAAGACACACATCGTCTTCCGTCAAACCGAGAAGCGTCCAGTTTTCGCCAAACGCCCCCGCCGTAAACGGGCGGCCGTATCGCTCTTCCCAATAGACGAAATGCTCGGACGGATAGGCGCAAATCGCTTTATCTTCTCCTCCGTGATGGACGAGGTCGGCTTGTCCATCTCCAGCCAAGTTTTGTTTGCCGACTGCAACGGGATGAGCGACCGGCGTTTTGTCAATGCCGGTTGTGATCCGCTGGCCGCCGATGTGGAGCGTTTTCGGCTTCCCGACATTAATGGAGAGAATCTGCATCGCGTTCACCCCCATACAGCGTCGGCGATGAGCCGGAAACTCGCGAGTTTATCCTCGAAGTCGTATGTAATCGTCACGAGCATGATTTCCTCTGTTTCATACTTTTCGCTCAGCCGATACAGCTCGTCTTTGACGCGCGCCGGACTGCCGACGATCATCCGCTTCCGATTGTCTGCGATCCGTTTGCGTTCATACGGGCTGTATGGGTAGGCGGCTGCTTTTTCCGGACTCGGCGTGCCGTTGACGGCCATCCCTTGTTCGATCATGAGGAGCGTCAAGTCAAGGCTTCCCGCGATCCATTCCGCTTTTTCATCCGTTTCGGCGCAAATCGCAAATACAGCCACGAGTGTACGCGGCTCGTCCAAATGCGGCGATGGGGTAAACCGGTCGCGATACAGTTGCATGTACTCTTGGCCGCCTTCGCCGTTAATAAATTGCGCGAAGGCGTACGGCAGCCCTTTTTCCGCCGCCAGCTTCGCTGTTTCCGAACTGGATCCGAGCAGCCAAACGTCTGGAGGCGATTGCACAATCGGCGTCGCCTTGACGCCATAAAGCGGGTGGACGGGCGGAAGCGCATCGTGCAAATACCCAAGCAAGTCATCGATTTGCTCCCGATAGCGGTCCGCTGAACGCGGCCGGCCGTCTTGGAGCGCCATCGTCGCCCGCGGCATGCCGCCAGGCGCGCGGCCGATGCCGAGATCGACGCGGCCGGGGGCTAGACCCGCCAACACGCGAAAATTTTCTGCCACTTTATAGGCGCTGTAGTGCGGCAGCATCACTCCGCCTGAGCCGATGCGAATGCGCGACGTTTTCGCCCCGATGTGTCCAAGCAGCACTTCTGGAGACGAGCCGGCGAGGCTGTTCGCGTCGTGGTGTTCGGACACCCAAAAACGCTTGTAGCCGAGCTCTTCGACAAACTGGGCGAGCCGGACCGTGTTTTCAAGCGCTTCTTCCGCGGTCATGCCTTCGGCGATGGGCGATTGATCAAGAACGCTGAGCTTTAGCGGCATGATCATTTCTCCTCCCTCTCGAAATGTTGATGTATCAAGGCTTTCTTTTCCTTGCGGTTGAACGCTCTCCCACCTACGCTAACGCGTGGAAGTGGGGGTCTTCTCGGCGCGAGATGATAAAAATGGTTAGTTCTTATTATGGGATGTTTCGTTTCTTGTTGTCCATTGATTTGCTTTTGCCATCCGACGGCAGCCAGCCAAAAAAACAGTCCGCCGTTTCAGCCGGCGGATGGCGGCAGACGCCGAAAGAGGATGACATTCTACAAGCGGATCGGGTTTTTTGGTTCAGCGGCTTGGCGGTCGATTTTTTGGCTGCGCCCCCTCCCGGAAAAGAACGAGGAAAACAGTTGTTTGACGCTGTCAACGATAAAGGAGCATCGTTCATACAGCGCTTCTTTTAAGCTATCGAGCTGGCGGGTCACTTTGTATTGCGCCGCCTCTTGCGCTTCAAGCCGCTCGATGACGGTCTGGTGAAAGACGTGCTGCAACTCGAGCTGTTCCACTAATTTTTGGTACAGTTTTTCTTGTCCTTCCAGGCGGGCGGCCATTCTTTCGGTTGTTTGTTCCCGCTCAGTCGATTGCCGCTCAAGCCGGTGCATCGCTTCACTTTGCACCATCAACGCTTCGATGACCGCTTGGCGCGCTGTTTCTTCTTTTGTAAACTGCTCCTCCCATGCGCGCCGCTGTTCGTGCTCCATCTGCTCGTGAGCGTTGATCGATCGTTCAAGGCGGGCCAGCGTTTCGGCGAGCTCCGCTTGTTCTCGTTGTCCGGCAGCGAGCAATTGCTCGAGCCGGTCGAACGCTGCCGCCCATTGCTTGCTTTGCTCCGCCTGCAGGTTTTGCCCGGCATTAGAGGCATCAATGAAGCGCGAAACGGTTTCAGTTAGTTCGCGATACAGTTCCGTTTGCTCGGTTTGGCTTGCCGCCACCATCCCCCTGAGGCCGTCCAGCGCCTTGACGAGACGCCCGCTATGCTCGGCTTGTTCCGTTTGCCCGGCGGCAAGCGAACGCTCAAGCCGAGTCAAGGCATCGGCGATTTTCTCACGATCATCGGCTTGCTGCTTTCGTCCTTCCTCCACCGCCAGCTTGAGGCGAAGGAACGCCTCGGTCAATTGTTCAAGCAGCTGGGTTTGCTCTTCAATCATTTGTTCCGTTTTGGCGCGTCGGTAATAAAACACCGAATGCGAGGAGGGAGGCGGAGTTGCACCGTACACGCGCGGGGTCATCTGTTTGTTCATGTAAATCAATGGGAAAAGCCTCCTTTCCGTTCGTCTATGTGGCATCATATGCCGCTGCCGCTCGGTCGGTTTGGGCGGTTTATTTGTGGCGTTCCGCTCTCTTTTGGTATAATAGAAAGAGAAAAAATGGAAGAAAGGGTGTTAGGTATGCCAGCTGTCGAATCGAATATGTTTCCGCTTGGCAAACAAGCGCCCCCGTTTGCCCTCACGAATGTCATCGATGGCAACGTCGTTCGTCTTGAGGATGTGAAATCGGACGCAGCGACTGTCATTATGTTCATTTGCAATCATTGCCCGTTTGTAAAGCATGTACAGCACGAGCTTGTTCGCCTAGCAAACGATTATATGCCCAAAGGGGTGTCGTTTGTCGCCATCAACTCCAACGATGCTGAACAATATCCGGAAGATTCGCCCGAAAACATGAAAAAAGTGGCTAAAGAGCTCGGCTACCCGTTCCCATACTTGTATGACGAAACGCAAGAAGTGGCGAAGGCGTACGACGCCGCCTGCACCCCGGATTTTTATATTTTCGACCGTGAGCTGAAATGCGTTTACCGCGGCCAGCTTGATGATTCGCGGCCGAACAACGGCATTCCGGTGACCGGGGAATCGATCCGCGCCGCGCTGGATGCTTTGTTGGAGGGCCGTCCGGTGCCGGAAAAGCAAAAGCCGAGCATCGGCTGCAGCATTAAATGGAAGCCATCCGCGTAAACTGTTGCTTGACTTCTCGTTGTCGAACGGATATGATGAAGAAAGCGTCATTCGTTTGCCGCGGGATCATCGCAAGCCGTGCCGTTGCCGCTCATGGAGCTGGCGCGGCTTTTTCGTTGTCCGCTGTCCGCTTGACAAATTCACACTGGCGCCGCCACGGAGCGGCAAGGATGGATGAGAGGCAGGGCTTCCATTGTTTTTGTTTTCTTCTTCAAGTTTTCATAATCTATGTTATGTAAACAAAAGGAGAAAAGTGAGATGGCGGAAAGACGATATCGAGTGTTTGTGTATGGAACGTTGCTGACCGGCGAGGACAACCATTGTGTTGTAGCTCCTTATGTTCGCGCCGTATGCCCAGGGAAGGTGAACGGCCGTTTGTACAGCGTCGGCCCGTACCCTGCGCTTGTGCTCGGAGAAGAAGGGGAAGTGGAAGGGGAATGGTTGACGGTGACGGAGGAAGGGCTCAAAGCGATGGATGAGCTTGAAGACTACGCCGAAGGACGGGACGATAACGAATATGAGCGGATATGGGTCCGCGACGCCCACCAGCCGATCGAAGGGTACGTCTACGTTTACTTGCCGGAAAAAGCCGCCGGCCTGCCGATCATTTCGTCCGGCTCGTGGCGTCGGCGTGAGGAGAAAACGTAACATCAATAGTAGATAGAAAAAGTCGGCCGAGGAGACGATTATCTCCTCGGCTGGCTTTTTTTGTATAAATATTCGTCTAATTTGAAACCGTTTGCAAAAAAATTCATTATAAAAATACAGAAAAATTGATAAAAAAGTGTTGCCAAACGGCTTCTCTTTTTCTATAATAAAAGCATGTTAGAAAAATAAACGCACGAATGTGAGGTAATGTAACATGTCAAAGCCGTTCGTTTCCTCTACACAAACGGAGTTGTTGGAACAAATCAAAGAGAAGATCAAAGAAAAAAACGTTGAGCTTCTTCATTTGCAGTTTGTCGACATTGAAGGGATCTTAAAGCACGTGACCGTGACGGCTGAACAGCTTGATGATGTCGTCGAAGGGAAAATCATGTTTGATGGTTCGTCGATCAAAGGCTTCTCGCCGATCAACCGTTCCGACTTGTATCTTCTGCCGGATTTGAATACGTTTGCTGTTTTGCCGTGGACGGTCGAGGAAGGCTATGCGGAAGCGCGCTTTCTCTGCTCGGTGACCAATCCGGACGGCACGCTGTTTGAAGGCGACCCGCGCAACGTGCTGAAAAAAACGATCGAGCGGGCGGCGGAAAAAGGATATACGATCTCGGTCGGTCCGGAGCTGGAGTTTTTCCTGTTCAAAGCCGATGAAAACGGCAATCCGACGCTCGAGCTCCATGATGGCGGCGGTTATTTCGAACCGTCTCCGAAAGACTTGGGCGAACGCGTTCGCCTTGAAATTTACCGCGCCTTAAAAGCGATGGGCTTTACGATTGAAGCGTCGCACCATGAAGTGGCGGAAGGCCAGCATGAGATCAACTTCAAATATGCCGATGCGCTCGGTGCGGCTGACAATGCGACGACGTACAAATGGGTTGTCAAAACGATTGCCAGCAAGTTCGGCCTCCATGCGACGTTTATGCCAAAACCGGTGTTTGGCATCAACGGTTCAGGCATGCATGTCAACATTTCCCTCTTCAAAGATGGGGAAAATGCGTTCTTTGATCCGAACGATGCGAACCAGTTGTCAGAAACAGCGTACCAATTCATCGCGGGCTTGCTGAAAAACGTAAAACACTTCGCGGCGGTTACGAACCCGCTTGTCAACTCGTACAAACGGCTTGTGCCAGGGTATGAAGCGCCTTGCTACATCGCTTGGTCCGCTTCCAACCGTTCGGCGCTCATCCGCATTCCGGCCAAACGCGGCGTCGCGACGCGCGTTGAGCTCCGTTGCCCGGATCCGTCGGCCAATCCGTATTTGGCGTATGCCATCATCGCTGCCGCTGGCCTTGACGGTGTCGAAAAAGGTTTAACCGCTCCGGCGCCGATTGATGAAGACATCTTCCATATGTCGGAAGAACGACGTGCGGAGCTTGGCATTGACAACTTGCCGGAAAACTTGGGCGAGGCCATCGCTGCGTTCGAAAGCGGAGAAATCGGCCGCGCGACGCTTGGCGAGCACGTATTCAACGAATACGTCGCGATGAAAAAAGACGAATGGAACAGCTACCGCACGGCGGTCCACGCTTGGGAAGTCGAGCGGTATCAAGGGAAGTTCTGATCGAAAGCCAGCATTCAAAAGGTGTCCCGTCGCCATATTCGGGGCGCCTTTTTTCTGCAGGCGGCTGTTTGTCTTTATGGACGGCCGCGCGGCGCCTTCCGTCCGTCGGCCGCCAAGCCGTCGGTGTTCGCAACGTCATCTTGCGAGCAGGGACTAAAATAAATGATCGCATTTTTTATTTTTTAAAAATTCATAGTTGACATCTATGAATAATGAGATTTAAATTATAAGTAACGCGCTCAACCATTGCAAACGGAGGGAAACCAATGAAAAAACTGATCGTTTTTGTGTTTGTAGGATTTATCGCCCAGCTGATTGACGGCTCGCTTGGGATGGCGTATGGTGTCACGTCGTCGACGTTGTTATTGACGTTCGGCATTGCTCCGGCCGTCGCCTCGGCGTCCGTTCATTTGGCGGAAGTGGTGACGACGGCGGCATCTGGCGCTTCCCATTGGAAGTTCGGCAACGTCGACCGCCGCATGGCCTTTAGGCTCATCATTCCCGGGTCGGTCGGCGCGTTTGTCGGAGCATGCTTTTTAAGCAATTTGCCGGGAGATTTGATTAAACCATATGTATCCTTGTTTTTGTTGGCGCTTGGCTTTTACATTATTTATCGATTTTTAGTGTTGAACGGCCGCGCGCCGTCGACGCCCGGAAAACAGTGGTCCAATAAGCAGCTCGTCCCTCTCGGATTGGTGGCTGGCTTCCTTGATGCGACCGGCGGTGGAGGATGGGGGCCGATTGCGACGCCGGTGTTGTTGGCCAATAAAAGCATGGAAGCGCGCAAGGTGGTCGGCACCGTCGATACATCCGAATTTGCCGTCGCGCTGTCGGCGACGCTAGGATTCGTCATTTCGCTTGGTTGGGAACAAGTGAACTGGCACTGGGTGCTGACGCTCATGGCTGGCGGGGTCGTCGCTGCACCGATCGCCGCTTGGCTTGTGCGCAAACTGCCGTCCCATTTGCTTGGAGTGTTGGTCGGCGGGTTGATTATTTTGACGAACGTCCGCACGCTCCTGCACGCTTGGGAGGCGCCTGCGCCGGTGTATCCGACCGTTTATGGCCTCATCGTCATCGGTTGGGCCGCGGCGGTATGGCTGGCGATCCGAAACGGGCGGAAAGGAAAGGCGACTGGCAGGGAGTTGGCGTCGTAAGCATTAGGGGGCGCTTGGCAAACGACAGTGTCTTTCCGTTGGCGGCAGCGTTGGATGCGATCGGGTTGAGCATCAGGGAGCTTGTTCGTGCTGCGGAGGGCAACGGTCGACAGCGCCTGCCCTCAAAAATAGCGCGCGGAGCAGTTGTTGCCCCGTTGACGACAGTTGAAACGAGAAGGCGGCTCTTGCCCTCTGGGCAGGGGCTGCTTTTTTATCAACCCCTGTAGCGGGAAGCCGGTTTCTATGTTAAAATATTCTGCATCATCAACCAAAGGGGGAGAGGGAACATGGCACAGCCGCTTGATCTCGGCCGCCGCATTTCACTCATCGATTTGTATGATTTGCGCATGCCGCAGCGCACCGGTACATACGTGCTTCACGAAGAGAACTTGGCGATCGTGGAAACAGGGCCAAGCCCGTCGGTGCCGCATTTGCTTGCTGGGTTGAAAGCGCTTCATATTGATCCGTCTGATATTCGCTATATCATCGTCACCCATATTCATTTGGATCATGCGGGCGGCGTGGGGTTGCTTCTTCAGCATTGCCCGAATGCGATGGTTGTCGTCCATCCGAAAGGGAAGCGGCATTTGGCTGATCCATCGCGCCTCATCGCTGGAGCGAAGGCGGTGTACGGCGCGCAGTTTGAGTCGCTCTTTGATCCGATTCTTCCGGTGCCAGAAGAGCGATTGATCGTGAAAGAGGACGGGGAAACGTTGAAGTTGAGTGCGGAGCGGACGCTTGTGTTTTATGATACGCCGGGGCATGCGAACCATCACGTTTCGATTTATGATTCGTACAGCCGCGGCGTGTTCACCGGCGATACGATCGGCGTTTTTTATCCGCAGCTGCAAGAAGCGGGGCTTACGTTTTGCCTGCCTTCAACATCTCCGAACCAATTTGATCCCGAGGCCATGAAGCAGTCGGCGGCAAGACTTGAGAAGCTGAGACCGGAACGCATTTATTTTGGCCATTTTGGCATGCTGGATGACCCGCAGGAGGCGTTCCGCCAGCTTCGCGTTTGGCTGCCGAAATTTGTGGCGGCAGGAAAAGAAGCGATCGAGCGAAATCCGGAAGCATCGCCCGCAGAGCAGGCGAAAGTCGCTGCACAACGGTTGCGCCGCGATGTAGAAGCGTTTTTGAACGAATATGGCGTCCCGTCTTCGTCGCCGGTGTATGCGGCGATCGAGCTGGATTTGCAGGTGTGCGCGATGGGGTTGATCGATTACTGGCATAAGCGGCGGTGATAGGAGTGAATGAACGGTGTCCCAAGCATAAAAGGGACACCTTTTCTTTGTTAATACGTATAACGATGATGATGACGAATCCGTCTGCTTGGTTTCATGCCATGAGGCCGGTTTTTCTCCTTCCAAACGGTGCGTTTTGCGGTTTGGGAACAAGACAGGCGTTGGTTGGCGGCGAAACGCACGGCTTCAGGCGCGCCGTTTCGTGAACGGGAGATGGATATGGTAGAGTGGGAGTGCAGAATCCCAATCTTCGTTCGCAACCACGACGCCATAAGGAGGTGGGGACGTGAAGCAAGAGAAACCGGTTCTGTATCGCATTGGCATTGGCCTCATCATCGCCTCGTTCGTCGTTTGGGTGGCGGTGCCGATCGCGCCGTTTCTGCCGTTTTCAGCCGCTGTCAAGGCAACGATTGTCGCCACGGTCATTGCGGCGGCGGAAGTCTTGTTTTGGCTTGGGGTGCTGCTGGCTGGAAAAGAAGCAGCGATGAAGCTGAAAGCGTATTGGAATCCGAAGCATTGGCGCATAAATCGGCAACGGTTGGATCAAACCAATGATGTTAAGCAAAAAGAGGAACGGTTGGAAGAAAGCCAATAAAGAGATGAGGTGGTGGCATGAGACGGAGAGCTGTTTCGTTTCTCATCGTTGTTGCCGCTCTGTCCGGAGCGCTTTGGCTTGGCGGCCTGGCATTGGCGGTGCAAGATCAGTTTTTTGCAACCGCCAAGCCGCCGACGAAAGAACAACGGCCGTCAACGGCTGAAACAAGGCAACATGACGAGAAAATGGATATTGTTGCTCTTGGCGACTCGTTGACGAGAGGAACGGGCGATGAAAGCGGAAAAGGGTATGTCGGCTATATGGTCGATGCGCTTCGCCGGCAAACGGATAAGCCGATCCGTGTGACGAATTTGGCGGTTCGCGGCCTTCGCTCCGACGGACTGCTTCGCCAGCTTGGCCAGCCTGAGATTCAGCGGCAAGTCGCCATGGCGGATTTGATCGTGATGACCATCGGCGGCAACGACTTGTTTCAAGGGGGGGAAGCGCTTCGGTTGAACGCCAAGCAGCTGGATGAAGCGAAGCGCCGGTATGTGGAGAACCTTGACCGCATTTTCGCCGCGCTGCGCCGCTTCAACAGCGAAGCGGTCATTTTTGCGATCGGCTTGTACAACCCGTTTGGCGATTTAGACGATGCCAAACGGACATCGGCCGTTGTGCGCGATTGGAATTTTGCATCAGCGGAAGTGGCGGCCCGCTATCCGAACATCGTCGCGGTGCCGACGTTTGACTTGTTTGCCTTGCATGTCAATGATTATTTATATAGCGACCATTTCCATCCAAACAAAGAAGGGTACAAGCGGATTGGAGAGCGCGTCGCCTCGCTCATCACGTTGACGGAGGAGGACGAGCGATGACCAAACGGGCGACATTGATGGTCAAAGAGCTGCGAAAAACGATTCGCGGCAAGGAAATTATTAAAGGCATTTCGTTTGAGCTGCATGAAGGGGAAGTATTCGGTTTTTTAGGGCCAAACGGCGCGGGAAAAACGACGACGATCCGCATGCTCGTCGGGCTCATTCGGCCGACGGCGGGGACGGTGGCAATTGGCGGGTATGACCTTCATCGCCAGTTTACCGACGCGATCCGCCAGATCGGCTGCATCGTCGAAAACCCAGAAATGTATCCGTATTTAACAGGCTGGGAAAACCTTGAACATTTCGCCCGCATGATGCCGGGAATTGGTGCAGATCGGATCATGGAAGTGGCGAAGCTCGTCGGGCTGGAACAGCGCATCCATGACCGGGTGGGCACGTATTCGCTCGGCATGCGGCAGCGGCTCGGCATCGCGCAGGCGCTGCTTGGAAAGCCGAAGGTGCTCATTTTGGACGAGCCGACCAACGGCCTTGACCCGGCCGGCATTCGCGAAATGCGCGCCTTCATCCGCTTTTTGGCGGAAACGGAAGGGTTGAGCGTCCTTGTTTCATCGCATTTGTTAAGTGAAATTCAATTAATGTGCGACCGCGTCGCCATTATGGCGAAAGGGCGGCTCTTGGCGGTCGACACGGTGGAGCGGCTGTTAAACCAGCAGGCGCGCGTCGTTTGGAAAGCCGTTCCGATCGAGCGGGCGCGGGCGCTGTTAGCGGCGGAAACCGAGGTGCTGCGCGCTGATGAAGAGACGATCGTCACGCCATATGAGCCGTCGAGACTAGCCGCTTGGAACGCCAAGCTTGTCCAAGCCGGCGTCTCGGTGTCGGAAATTGAACCGCGGCTGCCGACGCTCGAAGATTTGTTTATCGAGCTGACAGGGGGCGAAACGATTGAGTAAGCTCGTGTATAATGAAATGTTGAAAATCGTCCGCAAAAAGCGGCTATGGGTGATCGCCGCCATCATTGCGGTGCTCGTCGCCTTGTTTACATACGCCCAATACCGCGAGACGGAAGAACTGCGAAAACGGCTTGGCACGACCGACTGGCGGACGCAGCTGCAGCAGCAAATCGTCGATTTGCAAAACCGCTTGCAGTCGCCGAGCATGTCTGAGGAGTGGCGGAAATACTTGCAAATCCGCCTCAAGCAGCAGCAGTACTACTTAGAGCACAACATTAATCCGTCCGCCCCTGGAGCGCCGACGTTTATGCGCACGTTTATCGAAAACGCCATCGACTTGTTTTTGCCGCTTTTAGTGATGGTGGTTGCGGCCGATTTAGTGTCGTCCGAGGCAAGCGCTGGAACGATCAAGCTGCTTCTCGTTCGGCCGGTGAAGCGGTGGAAAATTTTGTTGAGCAAATATATCGCGTTGCTCCTGTCGGTGTCGCTCATTATGCTGATGGTGGCGGTGCTGTCGTATGCCATCTCCGGGCTCGTGTTTGGATATGGCGGCTTCCGTCTGCCGCTATTGACCGGATTTGTCCAGCAAGGAGAGGATCTCAATACAGCGAATGTCCACATGATTCCGCAATGGAAATACATTTTGATCGAGCTCGGGCTGGCAGCGTTTGTGAGCGTTGTCGTCGGCACACTGACGTTTATGTTTTCCGTGCTGCTTAGGAGCACGGCGGCGGTGATGGGCATCATGCTGGCAGCATTGATTTCTGGCGCGATTTTGTCGAACATGGTGTCGTCGTGGCATTCGGCAAAATATTTGTTTATGGTCAATTTGCGGCTGACGGATTACATAAAAGGAGCGGCTCCGCCGATTGAGGGGATGACGCTTGGCTTTTCGATGGCCGTGCTGGCTGTCTGGGGGCTTGCAGGGCTTCTTGTCGCTTTTTTTGTCTTTATGCGGCGAGATGTCTATTGAAAACGGCAGAGCGGCGAAAACCCGAGGGGGTGTTCCCTCGGGTTTTTCAGTGAAAGGGGATGAAATGCCTATCTATTCGGCTGCTTGTCGTGAACGCCGGCGAGTCCAAGCGCGTGATGGCCCCGCAGCAACTGTATAGATGCAATTTAAAGCTTTAACATTTTTCGTCTTTGCCGGTCATTGCATCCGACTGTCGAGTGACCGAACAACGCCGCTTCCAGACCCATGAATGGGTCTGTGAAGCGAGTCGTTGTTCGGTCTTCCGTCACGCTAAGGCGTGACGGAGGCAAGCCACACGCTTGCCTTCGACAGTCGAAAATGGGCAAACCACTTTTCTGTCAAGGATATGTTAAACTTCTTTGTTGCATCTATATGCTCCACGGCCGGCCATTGCTGTTCATCGCAACGGATGAGAAGCACGATCCCATTCGGTATGGAAGAGATCGGCGCATCTTCGCGGTCGGCGAGCAAATACAGCTTGTTCATGTCGACTGAGCCGAGGTAGCTGTCCCAAATGCTGTACATGTAGATGGCCACATAAAACATGAGCCATCGTTCGTCAAGAACGGCTTTTGCCTTTTCAAAATCGCCAAGCAGCGAGTATAATATACCTGTATTGATATGGGCTTTTGTGTTGATAAACAGCTCCCAGAGGATTAACATAAAGGCCGTGGCGTAGCGTTGCTGCATCAAATTGCCGAAACCCGGAAACGAAAAGGAAAAAAAGGCGACGACAAGCGGATGACGCAAATGGAAATGGGTGGTTGTCAATTGCGACAAATGCGCCCGTTTGCGCCGCGCCGGCGGAATGAGTTTCACAAAGCGCCCCCTTTCCTTTACAGATTCGCGAACGAGAAAGCCCACGCTCTTTAGGCGTGGGATGAAAGTGAGTCGTTTTCTTCATATGGAAATGGCATCCTGTCATTGTTGCAAGGAGGTGAATCCATGCCGACCATCACACTAAAGCTGGAGCTGCACAACCCAACGAAAGTCAAACAGGACATGTACGAACGGATGACAGAAGTGAATACCTCGTTTGCCAATTGGCTGTTGAATCATCCCAAGCTGAATCAAGCGACGAGCAAATTATTTAAAGAGTTTTCGTCGCAGCGGTTTCCTTCCGCCGTCGTGAATCAGACGATTCGAGAAGTGAAGTCTCAAAAGAAAAGCCAAAAGGCAAAGAAGTTTCGAACATTCTGGTGCTGCTTTAACAATCAAAACGTGAAGGTGGAAAAGAAAGGAGCGTTCTACACGGTTTCCTTCCCCAC
>NZ_SDKL01000044.1:0-1180 GCF_004123125.1 Geobacillus sp. PK12 | reverse complement strand
CTGTAGATGAGCAAATTCACTAACATAAATTGACAACCAAACAAAAAAGGAGACATGAACCGGACTCCTTGGATAAAATAGATGTGCTCACAACTACCCACAAGGAGGTTCATGTCTCATGAATAGATTAGCACATCACCAAGGAATCTACAAGTTTTTCTTCACGCTGGGGTTGACGCTGCAGCTTTCCAAACCGGTCATCAAGCATCTCATTCATATTGTCGATGCCTTGACCACCAAGGGATTCTCGGGAACATTGGCTGATATTCATCACTGGAGCTTTCATCCGAATCATCGAACGACGCTCAGTCACTTTTTCACGAAAAGCCCTTGGGATGAGGAAAGGCTGCTTGGAAAGCTTCAAGAGTGGATCCTCCGCCGAATCGAGCGAAAGAATCAGCCTCTTTTTGTCTCGATTGATGATACGATTTGCCAAAAAACGAAGCCTTCGTCACGGGCTGCACACGCCATTCAAGGGTGTGATTGGCACTACTCGCATAAAGATCATCAATCGGTTTGGGGGCATTCGCTCGTTTGGCTGATGGTGCACACCTTCACGCAGGCGTTTCCGTTCGCGTTCCGCTTGTATGACAAGAAGGCCGGAAGAAGCAAAATCGACCTGGCGATGGAGATGCTTTCCTCGATCAAGGTGAAGCTGACTCAGCCGGTGTATGTGCTCATGGATTCGTGGTACCCGTCCAAAACGCTCATCGAAACCTGCTTGAGCAAGGGATTCCATGTCATCGCCATGCTCAAGGCGAACCGGATTCTTTATCCGAAAGGCATCGCCGTCCAAGCCAAGNNCGGGAGCTCGGGGACGAAGACATCTTGCGTTACTATGCCCAGCGTTGGACAATCGAATGCTTTTTCCGGCAGGCGAAAGATCAACTGAAGCTGGATGGATACCGCGTTCGCCACATTCGGGCGGTGAAACGGTATTGGGCGGTGGTGCTCTTGGCCTGCGTGTACAGCATCGCCGAATCCCAACAAACCCTTTCCGCTGGACTGGAGCTTCTTCGATCACGGAAAGGCCACAGCGTCGTCGAGTTCATTTATAACGCCGCAAAGCAAGATATTCCCATTGATGTGATCAAAAAACAGCTCCATGTCGCCTAAGGGGTACCTTGTTTGTCTCTCTAACCATGGAAATTATTGTAATGAAAAATGCTCATCTACAGTT
>NZ_SDKL01000043.1:0-17404 GCF_004123125.1 Geobacillus sp. PK12 | reverse complement strand
CTTCTCCACCCTTTCGGGACAGGAGCTTGGCTGCTGGTTGCCCAATCCTTTGACTTTTCCAGCCATCACGTCTGCCGTTTCCAGCTACGTTGTGGCGTCAAAGGCTCTAAGGGGTTCCCAGCAATTCACCCGGTAATACTCCTAGCCGTTTCCAGCTAGGACGACTGTGCCTGTCGCTGACTATGCAGCTAAGGCATAATCTACGTCACGGATACGAGATTCAGCAGCTGTTAAGTTTTCAGAAGAAGTGCTTAAGTTGTTTATTGTGTGCTCAAGACGGTTTTGAAGAGCACCCAACTCAGCGCGCTGTCCTGAAACCATGTTTATTGCATTATCAATCGCCTCAATTGCCTTAGTAGCATCTGCTTGTGTTGCAACAGAAACACTGCTTATTTTTAGTCCACTAGAACTCATATCTTCTATATTCAGTTTAACCCTTTGTTCAGGAGTTCCAACTGCACCTATTTGGAAGGTTAGTCCATCTTTTGCAACTGAATCCAAATTGGCGTATTTTCTCACATCGAGTCCAGGACCTGTTCCATCAAGAAGATTTCCTGTACCAGTTACAGTAAAAATTACATTTGTACCATCAAGCTCGATACCATTGACCTTAAGACCTTTTAGGGCAGACTCTATGTTAGCGTCAGTGTTTAATGATTGGACAGTCGATAGAGCAATTGTAATAACCTTTTTATTATCATCAACACTTGCTTCGATATAGGAGTTATTTCCTGCTACAACCCTGAAAGTATATCCATTTAGTTTATCGTTAACTTCATTTCCTGCAGCATCTTGCATTTGGGTAAATGCAATAGTTAATGTATCTCCAACATTATCACCGACTTGAAATGTTTCCACGAATCCTGTCTGCCCCGTCACAGCAGCAGCACCGTACTCATAAGTTAAAGCACTATTTAGTTCATCAATTTGCGCCTGTGTAATGATACCATCAGCTGCACCTGTCAGATCATCAAAACCAGTAAATGTGAAGTCTGAACCGCTTGCCGCAAACGAATCACCAGTTGACTTCCAATAGTAGTTGGTTCCACCATCAGGTGTGTAAACAAGATCCGACCCTTTTATTGCGTTTCCAATAGCAGCTTGAAGGTTTTCATTAGTATTTTTAGCTTGGTCAGCGGAGAGTCTAATAACGATTTCGCCTTTATCAGAATCCACATAAGCGGTTGGATCCTGACCTGAGCTTCCTAACTCAAACTTAAAACTCAGGTTATTAAGAGCTGACGTTTGTGCGCCTTGAATACTAACAGCTCCAGAACCTGTATGCGTATTACCAGTAGATACTTTAAAATTTGTCGCAGTAACGCTATTAACTCCACCAACGACAGTAGCTTTTCCTAGAACATTTCCACCGACTTTTACAGAACCGTCTACACTAAGATCGCCATTTAAAAGTTTTATTCCGTTAAAGTTAGTCGAATCAGCAATACGATTGATTTCTTCTTTTAATCTCTCAACTTCTTTGCTGATATTCTCGCGGTCTACCTCATTTTGAAAAGTACCGTTAGAAGCTTGTACAGCTAACTCACGCATTCGTTGAAGGATCGCATGTGTCTCATTTAAAGCCCCTTCTGCCGTCTGGATAAGCGAGATTGCGTCTTGTGCATTGCGAGAAGCTTGCTCTAACCCACGGATTTGCCCGCGCATTTTTTCCGAGATCGCAAGACCTGCCGCATCGTCACCAGCGCGGTTAATGCGAAGACCGGAAGAAAGTTTTTCCATGTTTTTCGCTGCGGCGCCTTGACCGATCGTCAGTTGGCGATACGTATTCAACGCCGCGATGTTGTGGTTGATTCTCATGTTCTCTTCCTCCTTGAAATGATGTTTTCCACGTCCTTGTGGAACGGCGGGGCTAGGGCGAAAGTCGGCCGCCTTTCGCCGCAAGCCGCGCTCACTTTTTATATCGGCGCGTTTTTTGGAAGTTTAATAGGGAAATTTAATTTTTTGTCGTTGGAGCGAAAAAAAGCGCCGCATGGGCGCTTCGGCGTTATGGATGTTTCCATTGTTTCAGCTTGGCGGTCAGTTCGGCGAGCGAGGCTTCGGACGCTTCGGCGGCGGCGTTGTTTTCCGCTTGGATGGCGAGGTACACTTCTTTGCGGTGAATGTCGATGTGTTTGGGCGCGTTGATGCCAAGCTTTACTTGATCGCCCTGGATGGCGAGGACGGTGATTTCGATGTCATCGCCGATTTGGATCGTTTCTTTGAGTTTGCGCGTTAAAACAAGCATGGTTCGCCCGCCTCCTTTACGTCGCCGCTTTTTCCGGGAAAAGGCGATGTTTCGTTTGGTACGCGGTGTTCGTTAAGATCACTTGCTTGCCGAGCCGTTTGTGAACATGGATGACTACAGGCGCCTGCAAGTTGGCGGTCGTATGGTCGAACGGATCAGCGACAGTAAGGATGACATACACTGCAACGTCACGTTCGCTTTCGATGCCAAGCTGTTCGACAGTTGTCTCGTCGAGCTCAAATTCGTATGTTGGAAAGTACGAAAACGGCTCGATCAACACAAACCCGAGCGCAGGCGTCTCGACCGACTGCAAGATGACAAACGGCGTGTCCGCGAGCGGGAGAAGGACGAACCGCTTCTCGTCCGCAAATCCTGGCAGACCGTGGGGGAAATGGATGATGTCCTGTTCATCGATGTCAAGTTCACCATGATATTTTGTCCGTACATTCATGTTTTCACACCTTTTCAAATCAACATATCAAAATGGACGCCGACGAAGCGCAAATGGGCAAAATCAATGTCCAGCGACGGGCGCTGGGCGAGGTGGATGGACACCTCACCTGGCGTGTAGCGAATGATCGGCGAATGCGTGCGGGCGCGGATGACCGGTTTGTGTGTCTCAAAGCGAATATCCTCATCCGCCGGGGTATAGGATATGTGAACGCTGAACGGGGATGGCACCCAGCCGATGTTGAATTCGTACATCGGCGATTCGCTGTTTTCTTTCGCCTGCTCGGCGATCGGGTTGCCGCCGTCCTCGATGCGCATGAGTTCGTCGCCTTGGCGAGAGACGCGGGCCAGTCCGTCCAGCCAATCGTTGTATCCTTGTTCAGCAAACTTTTCGATGCGGCGGAAGATATGTTCTAAGTTCATGTCTTCCCACGCTTTTGTCTGATCGATCGTTAGCTTGGACGGCGTCGTACGGATCGTGAGTCGGGCCGGGGGCTGCTCGATTTCCAACTCGGCAGGCGGCTGTTGGATTTCCAGTTTCGCCGGAACGGTTTCGATGGCGATTTTCGCCATCGTTGACCGCAAGCGGATCTGCGGCAGCTGCATCGTCATTCCCCCCTTACCCGCTTAGCGCAAAAAGTCGAGCAGCGTCGGCTGGATAATGCGGGCGCCGACGCCGAGGGCGGCGCGGTGCACACTTTCCTGTGTTTTTAAATCGGTGATGACCCGTTCGATATCGGCGTCTTCATTGTCCGACAAAATTTGTTGGGCGATGACTTCCTGTTCATCGACACGCGCCTCCATCAGCTCAAGGCGGTTGCTTCGCGCGCCAAGCTCGGCCCGCTCGGCTAAGACGTTGTCGATGTGCTTGTCCATATACGATAAATAAACGTTCAGCTCTTGGCCGCTCTTGCCGGCTTCCAAGTCATTCACAAGCGCTTCTAAATCGCTGAACAGTCCTTGTCCCGGAGCCGCGCTGTATGTAAAGACGCGCGTCGGATTCACGTTGACCGGGAGCTGGATGCCTTTTAACAGCTCGATTTTCACTTGTTCTGTGTTCGTCGACACTTTGTTCACTGGGTCGTCTAAGTTGACCGGCGGACGAAGGGTATCTGTGCCGTTAAAAATGTATTTGCCCGCAATTTGCGTGTTGGCAATGGAAACTAAATGGTTTTTGAGCTCATCGATCTCTTTCGCGATATGCTCACGCTGCGATTGCTCATACGTATCGTTGCTGGCTTGGACAACGAGCTCACGGATGCGCTGGAGCACTTGCGTCGCTTCGTTGAGCGCCGAGTCGGATGCATCGATCCAGTTATGAGCTTCAGAGAAATTGCGTTTAAACTGTTCGACCTCGGTTAAGTTCGTCCGGTAGGCCATTCCTTTAATGGCCACGACCGGGTCATCGGACGGGCGGGCAATTTTTTTGCCGGTGGACAGCTGGTCTTGAATTTTGCTGAGCCGTTCATAGCTTTGGCTCAAGTTGCGCAGCATATTTTGCGTCAGCATGAACTGCGTGACACGCATGGTCATTCACCTACCTTCCGACAATTCCCATGCCGTTAATGATTTTATCGAGCATTTCATCGATCGTCGTAATCGTGCGCGCCGCCGCGTTGTAGGCGTGCTGAAACCGAATCATGTTCGTCATTTCTTCGTCGAGCGACACCCCGCTGACGGACTGCCGCCGTTCCTCCACCGACTGGCGGAGCACTTCGGAGTTGTTGACGAGGCGGTTCGCCTGTTGGGTGTCGACCGCCAGCTGGCCGATCATGCTTTCGTAATACGCCTGCAGCGTGCCCGCTGTGATCGGATACGAGACCGACGGCGCCGGATCTTGCAAGTTGGCAAAATTGCTGTTTTTGACATTGGCGAGACGAATGGCGTTTAAACCGTTCCCCGGTTCGTTCGGCGCCGATGAAGCGGCGATGTTGTTTAAATCATCAATATTGGATGACAATTGGATCGCTTTCGCTGCCCCGTCCACTTGCGTCAAATCCGTGAAAAACAGCCCTCCCGGGTTGCTCGGGCTGAGCGTATACCCTGTTTGGTGCACTTCGTTAAACCGTTTGGCGAACGAATACGCGAGCGTATCGAGCTTTTTCAACATATCGGGATAAATGCCTTTGACACCGCTTCCGTCATCATATCCGTAGGCCTCGATCAACCCTTTCAACTTGCCGGAGGCGACAAACGGGATGGAAGAGCCTCCAAGCGAAAGTCCGGTAAGCGGACCGGTCGGCATCTCCGGCGAGGAGCTGGCGCTCGGCGATACGGACAGCGTCTGATATCCTTGAGCGCCATTCACCAACAGCTGGCGCTGGCCGTTGCCATCCAAAATATATACATCATAAGACCCCTCCGCTATTTTCAGCGCATTGCCGCCGCTTGGCTTCGGCTCGACTTCGATTTTGACGAGCGCGGACAGTTCATCGAGCAGTCGGTCTCGCTCATCATACAAATCGTTCGGCAAGTAGCCGTGAGGCTCGACTTCGGCGATTTGCTGGTTGATTTTATACAACTGTTCAGCGATCGAGTTGATCGATTTGACCGTCACTTGAATCTCATTGGCGAGATCGTTTTGAATGGATGTTAACGAATCAGCCAAATAATGAAACGTCTCCACAACGGCCAACCCGCGCTGGCGCACGACCGAGCGGGCCCCCGTATTTTCTGGGTTTACACTTAAATCCTGGAGCGCCTGCCAAAATTGATCCATCGTTTTGGATAAACCGCTGTCGGACGGTTCGTTCATAATGTCCTCCATTTTTTTTAACGCATCGGCTTGGGCTTGCCAATAGCCCAGTTTGTTGTTCTCGCCTCGGTATTGCCAGTCAAAAAAGCGGTCGCGCACCCGCTCAATCGAGCCCGCCTCGACCCCCGTCCCCATCTGTCCCGGAATTTGCGGGCGATTGAGGGAAGCCGGCGGGTACGGCTCGCTTTGGACAAAGTTGACGCGCTGACGGGAATAACCGGGCGTGTTGGCGTTAGCAATGTTATGGCCGGTCGTGTACAGCGCCATTTGCTGCACGGCCATGCCGCGCTTGGCGACTTCCAGCCCGTGAAATGTTGATCCCATCGTGCCCCTCCTTTTTCATCTTCTAATGATTGTCCGCTGTTTTCTGCCTAGCGGCTCTGTTTCGTTTTGACGGCTGTTGGATGGATCGATCTCTCCTTATTTTCCGTCGGTGACTTGTGCTGCTATGCTTTGGAATCAAAGAGTGAACGGCTTCGTCCATGTCCATATTGTCTCGTTGATTGGTTTGGCGCGGTATAGTTCACGTTGGGCGGCTGCGGCATCAATTGGTCCAACATCAGCGTCACCCATTGCAGCGACTGGCGGATGAGCTGCCCATTCAGCTCGTTGACTGCCTGGAGTTCGTTGATCACGTCGAGCAACTCGCTAGCCAACTGTTCGGCTTTTTGCCGCTCCTCCTCGTCCATTTTCGGCAAGCAATCGGCCAATGTCAGCGGATGCCCGCCATCGGACCATGCGGCGACGAGTTGTGCCCGCTCGCGCTCGAGCTGCTGGATGGCGGCGATAGCAGTTTGTTCTTTTTGGATCAGCTGCATTAATCCGTCCATATCGCCTCGTTTTAATACGTCCGTTTTTTGATAGGCCAATTGAAGCAAATGCCGGTGCAGCGTCAAGTGCCGGTCAAGGAGCGCCATCAGCTGCAGCGCTGGCGCACGCTGTTCATCATCGGTTCGGCGATTTTCTACCCTTGTGTTCATTGGCCATCGCCCTTATAGAACTTGTATAGTTTCTCCGCAATGGCGCGGGCATCGATCTCATACGTTCTGTTGTCGATTTGTTCCTTCAACCGGCGCACTTTCTCTTCCCGCTCGGCGGCCCAAGTGGAGCGTTGCTGCAGCTCTTTTGCCTCCTCAGAAATTTCGACGCGATCCCGCCGCCCGGGTTGCCCTGTTTTTCCTTGTGGGATGCCCGAGTACTGACGGTAGGGATGAACGCCAATCAAAAACCGGTGATCGATTCTCACTGCGATTCCTCCTATCCGTTCCGCCCGTTGTTGTCTTACTACTATTATCGGTCAATCCGTTCATTTGTTTAGCGGCCATTTCGCTCTTTGTCGGTGTAATACGTGCGAAACACTTGTTTTTTCTTCTGTTCTTCTTCTTTTTTCGCCATTTCCAGCTGCCTTTGCAAATCTTTTGAACAGTCAGCGCACATTCTGCCTTCGCGGATCAGCTTGCCGCAACGGTCGCACGGATATCCTAAATTCGGCAGCTGCGCCAACGTTAAGCGGCCGCTTTTGATGAATTTGACCAGCAGCGTCTCAGGCACCCCTGTCGCATCGACAATTTGCTCCATCGTCGCCAACCGGTTTTCCCGGCGCCGCAAAAATTGGACCACGGTTTGAAATTGCCGTTCTTCTTCTTCATGACAAGACGGGCAAATATCGCGAAACGGCGAGCGGACAAACAGACGGCCGCAAACCGGGCAATTTTCTAAGTTCATCATTCTCCCCTCCCAATGTGCCCATTACGTATACAAATTGACGATCAACCCTTGAATTTCCCCCAACGTCTGCAGCAAATCAATCCTCGGCCGTTCTTGCTCGAGCACCGCGTTTGTGACGTCCAGCAGCTTTTGGTCGATCGTTTTGACGATATGATAGACGCGGGAACGGCCGCTCCAATGGAACCCATACTGCTCCGTCAGTTTCAAGCCATGGTTCACCGCTTCATCGAGCAATTGTCTGACGAGCTGTTTATACCGCCGCAAATCGTCAACCGTCCGCAACTTGGCCAGTTTTTTTCCTTGCTGTTCGATTTCATCCGCCAGCTGCCTCAGCCGCTCGTTTCGCAGCTTTTCCTGCTCCTTGGCGGTCAGCTCGGCAAATGACACGGATGGCGAAAAAGAAGCCGCCGCTTTTTTGCCGATTGGAACCGATGGGGTGTTGGCAATTTTATTGATCTCCATCTTCTTCGCTCCTACCGCCTTGTTCATCAAGCTTCTGAATCCATTTTAAAACTTCCCCGATCACCGCGTAAAGCTGCGGCGGGACGCGCGGCACCGGATCGACCAGCTGTCTCAGCAACTCCCGGTCATGGGGCAGCGGAATGCCCGCCCGCCCCGCCTTGTCGGCCACCTCATCAGCGAGCTGCCGCGGCTGTCGGCCAAGATGTTGCTCATATGATTTGAAAGCAGGGGCGTAACGGTGTCTGTTCATATCGTCCACTCCCACTGGCTCGTTTCGTTTTCCGTCTTCACTCTGTCTGTCGCCGCCCGCTCTTGGTCTTGGGTGTTCATCGGTTGGAAAGTGAGGCGTTGCACCCGATAACCGATCTGTTCCAAATGGTCTTTGACTGTCGCCGCACATGACTGCAACACCGCCGCCAACCGCTCGTGTTCTGTTTCCACCGTCACGGACAGCTGCCGTTCGACCGACTGCAAGGAAATGCCGACTTTGCCTTGATTCGTGTCCAACAAAAAGTAGAGGCGGCAGTTTTGCCAGTCAAGCTGTCCGTCACCGCTGCGAGCGTTGACGTGCACATGTACGGTCGCCATCTCACCATGAAGCGAGAGTGGCCACTGGTACAACATAGTTTGGGTGTGGCTGTCAACAGTAAATTTGTTGAGCAACTGTTGGCCGGTAAGATTCATGAGCAGCCGTTCCGCCTGCGCAGGAGCCGTTCCTTCCTCAACCCATGACAGCAGCATCGCCTTCAAATTCTCGACCGGCTGTAATCGCTCTCCGCTCAAGAGCGCACGGGCGGTCTCTTGTTCATGGAAAAAGCCGAGGCGGCGCAGCGATTCAAAGACTCCTCTCGCCGATAATGCGCCATCGTTGGGCGCTTGGTCCACATGTTTCAGAAGGCGCGACAGCTGCTCGTGCGGCTTCGTGCCCTGCCACGCTTCCGATTCCATGAAAAACCGCTGTACTTTTTGTTCAGATGGCTGAAAGCGGAGCGACTCCAACAACGCTTTCACTTCACGCGCCGTCTTGGCCGCTTCGTCCGTCTTTCCTTCAGCAAGGCCGCGTTTCGCTTCTGCCAATTTCGCCCCCGCCTCAAGCAACTTCGTTTCCGTTTTCATGTCAGTAAACAACAACCATTCCCCGTGCAACAGCATGCGGTCGAGTGAATGAATGAGCGACTCAACAAGCGGCGCGGCTCGCTCTGTCGACTGTTGGGCAGCGGCATGCGCAAATTGTTCGAGCTGACGGACCATATCACGCTGCCAAACACGAAAATCGTGCACGAGTTGCACCATTTTTTCCGTCACTACCGTCACGGCAAACGTCCGGGCCTCTGCCGTCGGAAGAACCAGCTCC
This sequence comes from Geobacillus sp. PK12, assembly GCF_004123125.1. Classification (NCBI taxonomy): domain Bacteria; kingdom Bacillati; phylum Bacillota; class Bacilli; order Caryophanales; family Anoxybacillaceae; genus Geobacillus; species Geobacillus sp. PK12. The sequence continues at coordinate 8,410 of NZ_SDKL01000043.1, read as the reverse complement.
GATGCAACCGCATACGCGCGCGAACCTTCCAATCGCTCCGTTTGTTCACGAACAGGCGCCGCTTTTGCTTCATGGGTTTCTTCCGGTTCCGTTTTCGTCAACAACGGCGCCAACAGGTCTCCGAGCGGCGGGCCATGGAGTGCTTCATGCGCTAGGCGCAAATGCGTCTCGGTCACCTCGAGCTGTTTCGCCGCCAAAGCAGCGACGGTTTCCTGTTTTTTCTTTATCGAGCCGCCTTCCGTCTCCCAAAAACGACGAACGGCTTCTTTTTCCTTTTCGGTCAGGCGAATGCCACGGGCCGACAGCCATGAATCGATTCCATCGTCCAACGAAGATGGCAGAAACCGCCCTATAGACGATAGTGGCACCGCTTGCGCCATCCAAGTTCCACCTTCTTGCTTCACAAGCCGCACCATAAACGAACGGTCGCTTGGGACGCCATCCACAAAGTGGACGCGTACATCCTGTTGGCCGATGGCGACCACGGCCTCTTGATCGTTGAACCTTTCTTTCATTACCGCCATCTGCACGCTCCCCGGCTGCAATGAAACAGCCGGTACGGCGATCTCATTGGATAGTTGATCGTGACGAATACGCATCATTATTCTTCCTCGCTCTTTGTTCTCCTACTGTTTATATCGGCACGTAGGCTTCCAATGTTTACACTGTTACGCGCGAATGAGCGTCAACGCTCCCACCTCTGCGGCCCCCGCCTCAAGCAGCACGCGGGCCGCGTGGCGGATGGTGATGCCCGTCGTGTAAATGTCATCGATAAGAACGATTCGCTTCCCATTTATCGGCGGATGGCCGGAGAGAAAAAACGGGTTGTCGGTGTCCAGCCGTTCGTGGCGCGATTTTTTCGACTGCTTCTCGGAATGCCGGCGGGCCAGCCAAGGGAAATACGGGGATGGAAGCAAGCGGGCGAGCGCTTCCGCTTGGTTGAAGCCGCGCTCATCGAGGCGCTCGCGGCTTAACGGGATCGGGACGACGTGCCAGCCGCGGCCGAAATGGCGGCGAAACGCTTGGGAAAACGGTCGGCGGAACGCCTCGACGATGACATAGTCGCCGCGGAATTTCCATAAGGCGACGACGTCTTTCATCCAGTCATTGTATAGATAGACAGATCGGTTTTTCACGAGCACCCTCCCCCATTGTTCATCTTCCTGCCACCTTAGACAGTCGGCGCACAGCGATGGCTTGGCTTCCTCAAGCGGACGGCCGCACATCTCGCAAAGGCGGCCGCGAATGACGGCGAACGACCCGCGGCAGCGCGGGCAAAGGACGTCAAGGTCTTCGAGGAAAAGAAGCTGGCGCCAGCTGTTAATCGGGTTATATGGAGAATGGCAAAGAAGGCAGTTCATGGGCGCAGCAGCCCCCTTTTTCGCGCTTCTTCGTTCATGCGAAGGATATGGCGGCGCGCCCGCACCATCTCGTTCGTTTTCCCGTGATGGAAAAAGCGGACATCGCCGTCAGGGAACGCGGCGTGGCGGCCGACGCGGCCGGCGATTTGCACGAGGGCGCTTTCCGTGAAAATGCGGTCTTCGGCGCCAAGGACGGCGACATCGATGTTCGGCACGGTCACGCCGCGCTCAAGGATCGTTGTTGTGACGAGCAGCGGCACGCGCCCATCGCGAAACGCCTGAACGTGCTCAGCTCTGTCTGGGGCTTCGGCATGAACGCCGACGATGCGGGGATCGACGCGCTGCAAGAGGCGGGTGACCGCTTCAAGCTCATCGATATGGGGAACGAACAAAAACGCTTGTTTTCCCTGCGCCAAACGATGGAGAACCCACGCAAGGACGTTTTCGGGCAAGCGGCCGCGCTCTAACCGTTTGCGCCAATTGCCGCACCATTCCAACACGGGGACGGGAAGCGGACGGCCGTGGTAGCGGGCGGGGATGACGGCGGCGTTCCGTTTGCCTCTTGTGATGTCAAGCTGCCAATCGCGGGATGGGGTGGCGGTTAAATAAATGAGGCTCGACTGTTCTTTCCGCGCTTGACTGACGGCGTATTGGAGCATCGGCTCAACAGAATATGGGAAGGCATCGACTTCATCCACGATCATAACGTCAAAGACGCGGTAAGCCCGCAGCAACTGGTGGGTGGTTGAGAGGACCAAGGAAGCGATCCGCCCGCGCTCTTCGCTTCCGCCGTACCATACGGCAAGCGGAACGCGCGGAAACGCTTGACGAAAGCGGGGAGCAAGCTCGCGGACGACGTCGACACGCGGCGTGGCTAGGCCAACGCGCCAGCCCTTCTCGAGCGCGGCGGCGATGGCGGGAAACAACATCTCGGTTTTCCCTGCCCCACATACGGCCCAAACGAGCAGCTCGCTTCGGTCCAGCACCGCCTGGCGGACTGCCTGGGCAGCCTCCGCCTGAGCGGCGGACAGTTCCCCGTCCCAGGAAAGCGGCGCTTCGTGCGGCTCGGACGGAAGCGGCATCGTCACGTGCACAAGGTGAGTGCAGGAGCTGATGCGCCCCATCACGAGACACTTGCGGCAATACGCGCAATCCGATCCACAGCGGGCGCATGGAAACGAGGCGAACAGATGGCGATCATCATTTCCGCAACGACCGCAGCGCCAGCCGCTTGATGTTTTGATGAGGCCGGGATGTTCGTGAACCCAACCGGCTTGCACCGCGGCTTTGATTTCTTCATCAGAAAACGGCAGTTGTTCGCGTGGGAGGCGCTGGCCGTTCAACCATGAAACGAGGTGTGGAACACAAGATGGTTGTTGGATGCACAAGAAGCATCACTCCTTTTGAACGTATGAAAAGCACGTTCCCCAGCTGAGAGGCAAGAAGAGCAGATGACGCGGCAAAAACCCTCTCTCCCCAAGTTGAGAGACTTGAAGCGCATAAAGGTACAGGAAGAGCGATCTCACGGCATTCTTTAGAAGGCTGGTAATAAAAGACGGGTGTCATGCACAAAACAACAACATTCGATCAGAAAAGAAAGTGGAGATGAAAAGGCCTTTCCAAATGGAATCAGGATGTGGTTTGACCGTCTTTTTCACGACATATCGGCCTTCGAAAGAAATGGATGCGGCGAAACCTGATGCCAGCGAAGATTCACAGGAGAGTCATGGAGCCGATCGATAACGTGTTTCGACAACATTCCCAGGGAAATAGCGACAAGTTTTTCAGGAAAGGAAAACGGTTCGACAAGTTCGGCCAGCCCCGCATCTTCGGTCCGTTTCATAAAGCAGAGAGAAACCTACTGTACAACAAATTCGCCGCCGCGCAAGGCGGAGCGCACCGTTCCGCCTTGCGCTTGGCTGCAGCGCCTCGAGACGGCGCTTTGCAGCCCCGGCTTAAGGCTGATACCACGTCAACCCGAGCGCTCCTTCGCCGACATGCGTGGCGATGACGGGACCAAAATAGCTGATCGAAAATTCGACGTGCGGATAGCGGGCGGACAGCTCATCGCGCCAGCGGCCCGCTTCATCCGGCTGGTTGGCGTGGATGATGGCGGCTTTGAGCGGCACACCCTTTTCCGCATCTTCGGCGAACAGCTCTTCGATGCGGTGGATCGCTTTTTTGCGCGTGCGAATTTTTTCAAACGGCACGATCACTTTGTTTTCAAAGCGAAGAAGCGGCTTGATTTGCAAGAGGCCGCCGATGAACGCCTGCGCCCCGGTCAGCCGTCCGCCCCGCTGCAGATGGGCCAAGTCATCGACCATAAAGTAGGCGCGCAGCGTTTGTTTCATTTCATCCAAGCGAGCGATGATATCCTCAGGAGACCTCCCCGCCTGCGCCATTTCCGCCGCTTCGATCGCATAAAACCCTTGTGCCATGCAGCTGATTTCCGAGTCGTATGCGTAAACACGCAATCCGTCCACCATCGTCCCTGCCGTGACCGCCCCTTGGTACGTGCCGCTGATGCCGCTTGAGAGGTGGATGCTGACGACCGCCTCGTATCCTTCCTCGCGAATGGCGGTGAACAAGTCAACAAACTCACCGACCGACGGTTGGGACGTCGTCGGCAACGTCGGATGCTGCTTGATTTTGGCAAAAAATTCATCGGCCGTCATATCAATCTCTTCGCGGTACGTCTCATTCCCGAAAATGACGCTGAGCGGAATCAGGCGAATGCCCAACCTCTCGCGCACCTCTTTCGGCAAGTAGGCCGTGCTGTCGGTGACAATTGCCGTTTTCACGAACGCCATTCCTTCCTGATTTCAAATTTTCTTCCATTATACCAAAAAGACAAACCGCCCACCACTACGAATCCAAATGGGGGATAGCGCACCGCAAGGACCTAAACAAAGCCGCTTGCCGCCAACTACAAAACAGCTTGTCCTCACCACGGACACACCAACAACGAAGCATCGCTGCCTCGATCCCCTCAACACCAGCCGCCAGACGCCCATCCAATCCGCTGACAATAGGCGGAAACGAAGGGGGCATTGCCATTAGCGCACTTCCACCCAACCGTTTTTGATCGCGACCACAACGGCTTGCGTCCGGTCATTGACGTTTAATTTTTGCAAGATGCTGCTGACGTGGTTTTTCACCGTTTTTTCGCTAATGTACAGCGCTTCGCCGATGGCGCGGTTGCTTTTGCCGTCGGCCAACAGCTGCAGCACTTCGCACTCGCGCCGCGTCAGCAAATGAAGCGGACGGCGCACCTCCTGCTTAACCACTGCGCCGCCTTTTTCTGTCGTCAAGCGGCGGTATTCGCGAATCAAGTTGTGCGTCACTTTCGGATGCAAATACGATCCGCCTTCCGCGACGATTCTCACCGCCTCAATGAGCGTATCGGCATCCATCTCCTTCAGCAAATACCCCGTCGCCCCGGTCTGCAAAGCGCGCATGACATAGTGTTCATCGTCATGGATCGACAACACGACGACTTTCGTATCAGGGTAAGCTTCGATCAGCTGTTTCGTCGCCTCCACGCCGTTGATGTCCGGCATATTGATGTCCATCAGCACCAAATCGGGGCGGTATGTTTCGACGATCGAAAGCGCTTCGCTTCCGTCGCTTCCTTCCGCCACGACTTCAAAATCGCCCTCAAATTCCAAAATGCGCTTGATGCCCTCGCGAAACAGCTGGTGATCGTCGATAATCGCGATGCGTGTTTTCATCGTTTCCTTTCCTCCTTGTTCGTTTTGTCAGTCGAACGGTCGAGCGGAACGCGAATGAACACGGTCGTTCCGCTGCCAATCTTTGAGCGGATGTCGAGCGTGCCGCCGAGCAGCTCCACCCGCTCCCGCATTCCAATCAAGCCGAACGCATTTTCTTTTTTGACCGATGGATCAAATCCTTTGCCATCGTCTTTGACACTGACAAGCAGATGGTGGCACGTCACTTCCATTTTGACGTCGATATGGCGCGCTTCGGCATGCTTCAAGGCGTTTTGCACCGATTCTTGGACAAGCCGAAACACGGCCGCCTCCATCCGCGACGGCAGCCGAATTTCTTCGCCGATATGTACAAAGGAAATGTGGACTCCCTTGTTATATTCTTCGGTCGTTTGCAAGTATTTTTTTAGCGTCGGAACCAATCCTAAATCATCAAGCGCCATCGGCCGCAAATCGTAAATGATGCGGCGCACTTCGGACAAAGCCGAACGCACCATTTTGCGAAAATCACGAATCTCGGCGATCGCCGCCTCTGTCCCTCGCTCTTTGATCACCTTTTCGACCAAATCAGACCGAAGAAGGACGTGAGCGAGCAGCTGCGCCGGGCCGTCATGGATTTCCCGCGACAGCCGCCGCCGCTCTTCTTCCTGGGCTTCGATGATTTTCAGCCCAAATTCCTGCTTTTGCTTCGCTCCTTCAATAAGCTCGCCGACCTGGCGGAAATCGCTGTTTAAGTAGTGGAGCACGACCGTAATTTGTCCAACTAAATAATCGGCGCGTTCGATAATTTGCGCAAGGCTCGCCAATCTCCGCTCGAGCTCGTCGCGGCGCAACCGCAGCTGTTTCTCCCGCTCGCGCACCATCGTCAGCTTCATATGCAACTCATGCGCCGCTTCATACGCCTCGCGAATATCTTGCTCCGAGTGGGTGGAAAAGTTTTGACTCACTTCCGACAGGCGGCGGCGCGCCTGACGCGCCTTCATTTCCAGCTGATCCGCTTCTTCGATCGCCTGCACGGTCAGCCGCTTCACCTCCTCGAGTTCGCGAAGCAAATGGTCGTGCTCTTGACGCGACTGCTCCCCGATGCGGAAAATTTCGTCTTTGCTGTGTTGAACGGTGTCGATCATTTTTTCGACAATCCGATCTAATTGCTTCACGTCCCACTGTTTTGCCTCAGCCATTTGCCAACCTCCAACAGCGCTGCCAAGCGGTGCGCATGGGCGCCAGCAAAATTTGTTTGAAGGAAAAAAGTTGTCGATTTATAATAATAAAAGCATGCCCTATCTATTGCTCTTTTATTTTCAGTTTACCATAATTAGAGTAGAGCGCTAGCCATTCATGCAAAAAAATGAACAAAATTAAACCGTTTTCGCGTTTTTTGTATGTTGAGGTGTTTTGCTTTGTTGCAAACATATTACACGGTTAAAGGATACGGCGAACGCGAGATCGTGATCGAAAAATCACGGTTCATCTGCTATATCAATCGCGCTGAAACCGAGGAAGAGGCCGTCGCCTTTATTCAACAAATCAAGAAGAAGCATTGGGATGCCACCCACAACTGCTCCGCCTATTTGATCGGCGAGCATGACCAAATCCAAAAAGCGAACGATGACGGCGAGCCGAGCGGCACCGCAGGGGTGCCGATGCTTGAGGTGCTGAAGAAAAAAGGGGTGAAAGACACCGTCGCCGTTGTCACCCGCTACTTTGGCGGCATCAAGCTCGGCGCGGGCGGGTTGGTGCGCGCTTACAGCCGCGCCGTCTCCGAGGGGCTGAACGCCGCCGGCATCGTCGAGCGTCGGCTCATGCGCGTCATGCATGTCACGATCGACTACCCGTGGCTTGGGAAGGTGGAAAATGAGCTGCGCTCTTCCGTATATACTATTAAAAATATCCAATATGCCGACCGCGTCACGTTTGATGTTCTCGTTCCCGAGGACGGCCAGTCTTCGTTCGGCGAGTGGATGACCGAACTGACAAACGGAAGGGCGGACATTCAGGCGGGAGCGATGGAGTATGCCGAGCGGCTGCTTTCGTCTTCCTAAAACGACACCGTAAAGGAAAGAAGGGTTAAACGATGAATCATACAAGAAAAACGGTGAAAAAGCGAAAGAAAAAAAAGCGGCTCCGCCGATTCTTTTTGCTCGTGTTTCTTCTGTTGCTCGGGGGTGTCGGCGCCTTTGGCTACAATATTTACTCCGAGGCGAAACAGGCGTCAAGCAAAATTTATCAAGCGCTTGATCCATCAAGCAAGCCGGCAAGAAACATTGAGATGCGCAAAGACCCATTTACCGTTCTGTTAGTCGGAGTGGAAAACCAGTACCACGACGAGGAGGGGCGGTCTGATGTCGTCATGTTGTTGACCGTCAATCCGAAGACGAACAAAGTGTATTTGTTGAGCATTCCCCGCGATACGCGCGTTTACATCCCGAGCGAAGGGCGGAAAGACAAAATCACCCATTCTTACAGTCATGGCGGCATTCAATCGACCATTGCAGCCGTCAATGAGCTGATCAATGTTCCGATCGACTATTACGTGACGACGGATTTTGAAGGGTTCGAAAAAATTGTCGATTCCCTAGGCGGCGTCACGGTGGATGTTCCGTTCACATTCAAAGCTCAGCTGACAGGTTCGCTCAAATGGCATACGTTCCATAAAGGCAAACAAGAGTTGAATGGCAATGAAGCGCTCGCCTATGTGCGCATGAGAAAATCGGACCCCCGCGGCGATTTTGGCCGAAACGAGCGGCAAAAGCAAGTCATTCGCGCCATTATTGACAAAAGCACGTCCATCACCTCGCTGCCGAAGCTGGATGACGTCATCGCCGATTTAGGGGATCACGTGCGGACGAACATCCCTCCGTCCGAGTTGTTGTCATTCATCTACGTCTATCAAAAAATGAAAAACGCGGATGTAGAAAATTTGCATTTGAAAGGATACGACGAAACGATCAACGGCGTGTACTACTACATCCCGGACGAGCAATCGGTCAGCTCAATCAATGAAACGCTGCGGCAAGCGCTCGAGACGTCCAACGCCTCCCTCACGCGCAGCGATTCACCATCCACACAAAGCCAAAATTAACGATCACAAAGAAGGTGCTCCCAAACGCAATGGGGCGCCTTTTTCCATTTACAGCGTATCATGCCGCAATGATGATGAAAGAACACAACTTTTCATGTCCTCTGCTTTTTTTCTCTCTTTTTCAACAAAACTTTTCATTTTTTCTCATAATAGGACTGAATTCGGGTTGGATAAAACGGCAAAATTCGCTATGATAGTATAGAAAACGCAAACTTGAGAAAAAAGGGGGGATCGAATCC